>CAYNNU010000047.1:0-13244 GCA_964398645.1 uncultured Spirochaeta sp. | reverse complement strand
AAGGCTGGCATGGAATCCTTCTATCTTTGTACCAGGCTGTAGAATCCCGTGAAAGACTAAAAGTCTATATTACCTTCGTGATATATGAGCTCTTGAACGGTGATACAGATGCCTTCAAGAGAATCTTTTGTTCCTGCCAGCTGGTGTATCCGGCGTGACAATTCGTTAACAAAACGCTTATCAATTATCGCAACAATAAGTCGAATATTTTCCTGTTCCTGGTTGCTCCAAAGAGCGGCAAACAAGGGCAGGCGATTTAAATAGCTACCGGCATTATTTAGTTCTTGTACTGCAATATTTCCTTCGGTATGAGCGCTTATTTCTTCTAAAATTGTTTCAAATAGATCTTCTTGCTGAACATACACTTCAAATTTACATTGCTCTCCTTTCTCCTTGGGTGGATTGAGATGTAAATGTGAATATAGTTGCTTTTCAAGACTCTGTGCATTATCTGCTTCCAGTAATGCGGAACGAATAGCATCCTGCCGGGCAGCCCTGCTTATATCAGAAAGAATTTTGATATGCTGATTTCGGCGGTTTGGCGGTCCCATGATAAAGAAAAAGAGTTGCACGGGTTTTCCGTCTGGTGAATTGAAATCTACGGCTGATTCCACCGTCATCAATCCTATTAGAAAGTTTTCTAGGCCTTCAACAAAGCAGTGGGGAATTGCAACTCCTGATCCGACACCGGTGGAAATGACTTCTTCCCGTTCGTTCAAGAGCTTTTCCAGCTGATCTGCTGTTGTATTGCTCAGTAAGGGGCGGCCCGCAGCCTGGGCTGCGATTTCTGCTAAAACAGCCGCTTTGTTTGTTGCTGTGCTGTGGGGAATAGCCAAGATATCAGGTCCGTTGGCATTTGTGTTCATAAGGTTCCTCCGTCATTATTGTAGGCAATTTTCGAGTAGTTCGACAAGCCTTGAGAACTCGTGTAGGGCGTGTTGTACTGCATCGGGTTTACGAAGATTGACGCCGGCTTTTTGTAAGCTTTCTAGTGGAAAACGTGACCCGCCGGAGCGAAGAAAACTGAAATAGTTTTCCAAAGCATTGCCATTTTTCTGCAATACACCATTAGCAAGAGTGATGGCAGCGCTGATTCCTGTGGCATATTTGTATACATAAAATGCGCGGTAAAAATGAGGGATACGTAATCCTTCAAGATTGTCGATTTCAGTATGTTCAACCGCAGAGCCAAAATAATTTTTCTGCAATTCGGCATAGCTACTTCGGAGACTATCAACGGTGAGTGCTTTCCCTTGTTCTGCCATGCTATGGCAAATATGCTCATATTCAGCAAACATAGTTTGCCGGATCAGTGTTGCTAGAATATCGTCTATTCGAAGATTGATAAGGTAGGCTGAGACTGCATCGTCTGCTGCATATTTTTTCTGTAAATGGGTAAATACCAATTGCTCATTGAAGGTTGACGCAACCTCTGCTTCAAAAATTGTGTATTGGTAATGCTGAAAGGGATTGGAGCGGGCTGAATACCATGAGTGCATCGAGTGGCCTGCTTCGTGGGCGAGGGTAAACACATCCCGTAGCACATCTTGTTTATAATTAAGTAAGATATATGGATCGCCTTGATAGCTGCCGGCTGAAAATGCCCCTGATCGTTTTCCACGGTTTTCATAGCGGTCAACCCAGCCTCCAAGTAAACCGTCTCGCATGGTTGAAACATATTCGCTTCCAAGGGGTGCAACTGCCTCGCAAACCAAATCAACGGCTTCAGTGTAGCTATGATTCATTCGAACATCAGGAATGAGAGGCACTTTTGTATCATACATGTGGATTTTATGTAGTCCCAATTGTTTTGCCCGTAAAGCATAATAACGGTGTAAAGTTGGAAAAGCTGCGTGTACTTGTTCTATAAGTGTTTCATATACACTTTCTGGTACATCATCAGCAAAAAGTTTTGCAGCCCGGGCCGAAGAAAAACCTCGGACTTTTGCCCGATAAATATCCAGCTGAATGCTTCCCGAGTAAAGGCTGGCAAGTGTGTTTTTATGGGCTTCGTATTGTTGGTAAAATTGATTGTACGCTTGTTTACGGATGTTTCTGTCAGAGTGCTGTAAAAGCGAACCAAAGGAAGAGTGTGATAATGGTATTTCTCCCTCCGGTGTAGCAACTGCGCCAAAATCCATATCCACATCATTGAGCGCGTTAAAGGTTTTGCTTGCTGTTTGGTTGGCTTCTGCCTGCATCGCCAATAGCCGCTCTTCTTTTTCTGAAAGGGTATAGGGCTTATTCCGCAGAATTTTATGTAGATAGATGCCGAAATCCTGCAGACAATCCTCTGTAAGAAATTGCTGCATGCTGGAATCCGGAATAGAAAGAATTTCAGGTGCCAGAAAGCTAGCGGCTGTACTGATTCGGGTGCTCAGTTGGAGATATCTCGCCCAGCGATCCTGCCTGGTAGAATCTCCAGCGTCTTCCGAATAGCGTAGATGGGCATAGTACCCAAGTCGTTCATCAAGAATTTCGGTCTCGGTAATAAAGTGCAGGCAGTCAGCTAATTGCTGTGCTGATGTGTGTAGTTTTCCTTGAAACGATGTAATTGGTTCGATTTTTCCTGCTAATATTTTCAAATCTTCTTCCCAGGCTGAATCAGAGGGATAGAGGCTGTCCAGATTCCAACAGTTTTTAGCCGGAACTTCTGCTCGCAGCGGAATTTTTTTTGGGGTACTCATTTGCTATCTCCTTGAGGGTGATCTTGTGCTTTTAGGGCTGCGATGGCCTTTCGAACGGCTTTGCCACGGTGACTGATTGCATGCTTTTCTTCTGCTGTTATGTCAGCTGCGGTGCATGCATATTGAGGTAACCAAAAAATGGGGTCGTAGCCAAATCCGCCCTGCCCATCTGAGTATTCGGTGGCGATCAATCCTTCGAGTGTATCCTGGCAGAGAATAAAGCGCTGTGGTGCGCTCACCAGAGCTGCCGCACAAACATAGCGGGCGGAACGCTCTTTTATCCCCTGCATTTCTTGCAAGAGTAGTTCAGCGCGGTCTCGGTCGCTTGTGATAGCAGCCTTCGGCAGATCACTGCCGTATCGGGCTGAGTAAATCCCGGGACGTCCATCGAGGGCGTCTACGCAAATTCCTGAGTCATCTGCTAGAACTGCATCAAAATGAATCTGTCTGTCCTGAAGAAGCTTACATAGGGCATGGGCCTTGCCGAGGGCATTCTCGGCAAAGGTGTTTCCGGTTTCTTCAAAGGTAAAATCCAAATGAGCAGAGTGTGGACCATAAACGGTGAGCTCTGGTGCAATTTCTGCTACTTCTTGCAGTTTATGCTTATTGTTTGTTGCCAGAAAAATAGTCATGTGCGTACTGTATCACAGGAGTGTCTCCGGATTCTATATTGTTTTTTGCATCCATTTTTTCAAAATAGAGCGATATTCTTTTCAGGTAATTAAGAGCGACATGTACTGAACCACGGCTAATCTGTAGAACCCGGGCGATTTCGCACTGTAAGGGTTGGTTTTTATATTGGGTAAGCTGTTGCCGGCATTGTTCAAGGATAGCTCTATTCTTTTTGATTTTTTGGCGTAGTTCAGTTTTTTCCTGTGGCACGGCAGTCCGGTTAAGTTTTTGCTGTAGGGTAAATAGGTAGACAAATGCGGTGTTTCTTCGCCGTCGTAGTTCGTTGCTGCGTTCGCGTTGCTGCTCAATTCGAGTAGTAAGTATGTCTATCATTTCATGGAGTCTTTCTTCCGGAAAGTTTGCGGCCTTGGCACAGACGGAAACTGCATTTTTTTTGATTGTTGTGCAATTCATGAGCACAAGAATGAGTATTCTTTTTTGTAAAAGGGTATGCCAGTTTTTTTTCATACCACAGGCTTTATGCAGGCGCAATATCAGCTCTTGTGGATCCATTATTTTTTCTGGGAGATTGATGTGTATCTCTTCATGTTGATTTTCGTATAAGTTATGATGAAGCTGGTGGTTTTC
This sequence comes from uncultured Spirochaeta sp., assembly GCA_964398645.1. Taxonomy (GTDB): domain Bacteria; phylum Spirochaetota; class Spirochaetia; order DSM-27196; family DSM-8902; genus Spirochaeta_B. The sequence continues at coordinate 9,297 of CAYNNU010000047.1, read as the reverse complement.
ACAACAAATACTGTGCTGTGCTTTTTGACTAAAAAAAGTGGTGTATTGAAAACGCATTGCAGTATAGAGGTAAGATTCGAAGCTTTTTCCTTCTTGTTTTTGGAAGCGGTGGACTAAGCGAATCAGTCGGTTGTGAAAGAACAGCAGAAACTCACCACATTCGTCTTCGCTTCCTCGGCGGCTTCTGATTGGGTAGTAGTAGATTAAGGGAGCGGCTATTTCAAATATGCTCTGTAGCTTTGTTTCGCCTTTCTGATAGGCAAGAACTGTCTGGGTCAACTGTGTCATTTCTATCCTCCTGATACGCGGGTGGATAGACAGTTGCATCTTTTGTGCCATTTTGTATCTTTTTCCAGTGCGGCAACAAGAGAATAATTATCCAAATGAGGAATGGGTTTTTGTTTATGAAGAATAATTAGCTAATTTTTTAGAATTTTGCGTTTTTTATATTGGCTGGCGAGTAGAGCGTAAGATTGCGGGTGGTTTTGTCTTGTGTTGTTACATTTTTTTACAAAAGTTTACAATACGTTACATAAAGTTACAGATCGTTACGTATTTTTAGCAAAGAAATGTAATATAAAGAAGAAGATCTGTAGCTTGCTGGTTATGATTGCGCGTGTTCAGCGAAGGCCTTGGAGAACTTTTCCAAAATCTGATTTTTTACATCTGAAAGATGTTGTTCTGTTTTGAAGCCGGCTGCTCGGGTATGACCGCCGCCGCCGAAAGAATGGGCTATTGTACTCACGTCAATGTATTCCACCGAGCGTAGGCTGCCGACGGTGATGCCGTCACCGATTTCGCGCAGAAAGGCTACGGCTTCGCATTCGCGGATGTTTAACAGCAGAAAATATAGGCTATCGCTATCGCGTTCGTTTTTGCCGAACTCGGTTTCGTCGCTCAGTGGGGCGTAGGAAAGGTACAATTTGCCATCCATGTGCGATTCTGCCCGTTCCAATAAACGCGCCAGATGTTTGCGCGATTGGACGGAGCGGTTATCATTGATGCTTCTATGCATATGACGGGGAGATGTTCCGATATCTACCAGTCTTCCTGCTGCGTGAAAAACATCACCTGCACCTGCATTTATGAATTGGAAAAATCCAGTATCTGTTGCAAGACCAAGAAAAAGCAAATCAGCTTCTTCTTTTGTAGGAGTATGCCCGAAACCTTCAATAATCTGCTGAATGAGAAGGGTAGTTGATGGAACCTCCGGGGCAATCATATGTACCTGACCAAAGGGATGACCAGTCATATGATGGTCAATTACAGCAATGGGAAACGCACGAATCTGATCGCGTAAATCCCCAACCCGGTCGAAACTGGAACTATCAACAACAAATACCCCGGCATCCGGGTATTCCTGCAGAACGTCTTCTGGAATGTGGGAAGAAAATTCCTGGGCAAAATGTCGTATTTCGCTTCTGTCGAAGGGGCCTTCATTATATGCTTCTGCAAATTTACCTAATCGCCGCAGAAAACTGCGTAGAGCCAGAGATGAACCGATACAATCACCATCGGGTTCCTGGTGTGAAAGGATAAAAAAAGCCCGATGCCCTTCAATAAAGGCTCGAATGTCATCGGGCATGGCAGGTATGCGCATATGAATCTTCTTTCCGATATCTACCGTTTAGTAGCTCAGGTTTAAGGTTTCTACCTGCTCGAATGAGTCCCGCCAGTTACGTGTGGGATCTGCGATTCGATATGCCTGGTGGTGCGTTTCTGCAGGAAGGTATAGATTTACATGAGAAAATTCATTGTCAATAAAAACAGACTCCAAGAATGGAACTGCGTCATTGTTCTCAATGAAGTTTACTTTACCTTTTGATCCTGCGCCGGTAAACCAGGTGAGAGGCAACAGTGTTGTTGCAAGTCGACCGCTTCCTTGGCGATATACAATTCGATAGCCAAAACGGGTCATGTTTACTTCTTCGATATACAGGGTACGGACGTACATATTTGAATCGTCACTATTTATGGAGTAACTCAGTAACTCAGCCGATAGTTGCGCGACTGCACCGGTAACCAAAATGAGCATGAAAACTAAAGCCAAGCGTTTATTCACGAAATCCTCCTCGCCAAATATACATACCGATAGTATATCTTTCGCCTGCCATCAATGCAAGAAAAGATTGCGTATTTATGCTTTTCCTCGCATTGCGGCTAGCATTATGGCTTTTATGCTGTGTTTGCGGTTCTCAGCCTGATCCCAAATCTTACTTTGTGGGCCTTCATACACGTCTTTGCTTACTTCTTGTCCAACCACTGCAGGAAGGCAGTGCAGAAAGATGCTTTCGGCTTTGCCGTAGCGTGACATCATTTCCTGATTGATTTGATAGGGACGTAATAGTTCCAGTCTTTCTTTGGATTTTTCCTCTTCGCCCATGGAAACCCACACATCTGTATAAAAAACATCAGCTCCTTGGCTTGCGCTAATGTCGCTACTTACTACAGTTTTTGTGTTGCAGCAGGCCTGAATTTGATCCAATAATTCCTTTGCGGGTTGTAGTGATTCGGGGCTGATAATACGACACTCAATGCCTAATTTGGCACAGATAATCATTAAAGAAGTCGCAACATTGTTGCGGCCATCACCAATATAAGCAACGATTTTACCTTCCAGGCTGTCGAAATTTTCCTGAATTGTCATGATATCTGCCAATGCCTGTGTGGGGTGGAAGGTATCGGTGAGACCGTTAAATACGGGTACGCCGCTGTACTTCGCCAGTGTTTCCACAGTACTTTGGGCAAAGCCGCGGAATTCAATGGCGTCAAACATTCTTCCCAGTACCCGGGCGGTGTCTTCGATTGTTTCTTTGCCGCCTAATTGAATATCGGCGGTGGATAGAAATACTGGGTGTCCGCCTTCTTCGCCAAATGCAGTCTCAAAGGCACAGCGGGTTCGAGTAGAGCGTTTTTCAAAGAGAAGGGCGATACTTTGCCCGCGGAAGCGTTGAGGGCGTTTACCTTGGTGGTATTCGCGTTTCACTTTATGTGACAGGGAAAGCAATATGTTAATTTCTTCAGGGGTATAGTCAAACCAGTGTAGCAAGGATCTTCCATATAGTTTTTTCATCAATCTTTTCCTCCGGAATGCAAGGGTTTAGGCTTTGAATACCGATTCGTCCAGTAAAAGGTGCAGTGCCTCAATTATTGTAGCAGGAAAATGAAATGTTGTATTGTTTCGAATTTCGGCTGGTAATTCGGCTGCATCTTCTTGGTTCTCTTTTGGCAGAATTATCAAGCGAATACCATTGCGGTGAGCTGCTAAAACCTTTTCTTTTATTCCGCCGACAGGTAATATCCTGCCTGTCAGGGTAATTTCTCCAGTCATTGCCCAGCCAGGATTCAGCGGAGTGTTCAAAAGAGCGCTGACAAGGGCTGCTGTAATGGTGATGCCTGCTGAGGGGCCATCTTTCGGGATAGCACCTTCCGGGACGTGCATGTGCATATCCTGCTCAAATGCATTGGCATCCATTCCATGAAAGCAATCACCACAGCTGCGCAAAAACGAATGGGCTATTCTCGCGCTTTCTTTCATCACGTCGCCTAGATTACCGGTAAGAAGCAGGTTGGATTTTCCAGAAAATAGACTGACTTCGACTGGCAGTAAGGTGCCGCCGTGTTCAGTCCAAGCCATACCCAAGGCAATACCAGGGCCTTTCTGCTCTTCTAAAAACTCCATTCTGGCAGTCCTTTTGCCCAAAAAGGAACGCACGCGGGCTGGGCTTACCGTAAACGAAAATGGTTTCACGGCATCCGGCTTTGGCCAGCCTTCTTCGACTGCCTGGCGGGCAATTTTGCGCATAACGGCGGCGATCTGCCGTTCTAGGTTGCGCACACCGCTTTCCATGGTGTATTCGTTAATGATGGTGCGGATTGCCGCTGGTTGAAATTTGAGTTTTGCCCATTCAAGACCGTTTTCTTTCTTTTGCTTTGGAATAAGAAATTGTTCGCTGATGCGTGCTTTTTCATATTCCGTGTAGCCAGGCACTTCGATTATTTCCATCCTGTCGCGCAGTGCATAGGGGATGGTGTGTAGGCTGTTGGCTGTAGTGATAAAGACAACCTGCGATAAATCGTAAGGGACTTCCAAGTAATGATCGACAAAACTGTTGTTTTGTTCAGGGTCGAGTACTTCAAGCAAAGCGGAACTTGGGTCGCCGCGGTGATCACTGGAAATTTTATCAATCTCATCAAGCAGGAAAACCGGGTTGATTGTTTTTAAGCGGCGCATTCCCTGAATGATTTTACCCGGCAGTGCGCCAACATAGGTTTTTCGGTGTCCCCGAATTTCTGCTTCATCACGAATGCCGCCAAGGGAGATGCGGGTGAATTCGCGTTGCAATGCCTTTGCCAAAGAACGTCCCAAAGAGGTTTTTCCGGTTCCGGGTGGGCCCACAAAACAGAGAATAGGTCCTCGTACTTTCGGGTTGAGTCTTTGAATGGCAATGTATTCTAAAACCCGCTGTTTGGGTTTTTCCATGTCGTAGTGGTCGGTATCTAATACTTCAGCTGCTTCTTTTAACGTGTAGGGTGTTGGTACAATTTCCTCGGCGGGAACGACATCCTCGGCGGGCTCGCTGTCTTCCTCGATTTGCTTTCCTTTTGGCCAAGGTAATTCAATAATCCATTCAATATAAGTTCGAAGAATACCTGCTTCCGGAGCCATTGGTTGAATCCGTTCCAATCGTCGCAGCTCACGTCGTACTTTTTGATCTACTTCTGCGGGCAAAGATAAGGAATCGATAGTTTTTCGGATTTCCTGCAGCTCATCACCTTCTTCGCCTTCGCGGCCAAGTTCTCGGTTGATTTCTTTAATCTGCTCATTTAAGAAGTATTCTTTTTGATTGCGCTCTAGGCGGTCTTTTACCCGTTTGCTGATGTCTTGCCGTAAATTGTTTACTTCTATTTCGGCATCCAATGCAACGGCAGTATTCTCAAGCCGTTTAGTTGTGTCATAACAGTTGAGCAATTCAAGTTTGGTTTCCCGGCTCAAAGAGGTGTGTCCAATCGCAAGATCGATTAAGATGTCGGGTTTATCAGCACGCTCTGCTTGTTTGAGAACCTCCGGGTTTATGCGTGAATTTTTCTTTATTAGCGTGCTGAAGCTTTCCTGTATGCTTCGCATAAGAACCGGGGTGTTTTCCGGGCTTCCGCTTTCAGGAATATCTTGCACCCGTGCCCGGATGGGTGGGGTAAGGCTGCTTAAGCTACCAATGCGTACTCGTTTTTCACCTTCCAAAAGTAAGCGGGTGCTTCCGTTCGGAAGTTTCATGACTTGTAGAATACGCGCAACAGTTCCTGTTTTGTTCAGGCTCTGTTCCATGCTGCTGTTACCGCTTCCGTCTGTTTGCTGGGGCACAACGACGAGTCTTCGTTCTGCATTCATGGCTTCGTTAACAGATTTCATCGCGACGTCACCGACTATAAAAAAAGGGCCTACCATGTGTGGAAAAAGAATAATGTCAGGGCTTGGTAAGAGCGGTAATTCGCTTACTGTAGATTTGCTTGATGAACGGTCAAAAAGTTTCATGCTGACTGTTTTAGCTCTATTACTTCCGGTTTCGATTCTTGGGTGATAACCTCGCGGGTAATTACGACCTTTTTCCGTCCTTCCATAGAGGGAAGCTCAAACATAAGATCAATAAGTACTTTTTCTACAATCGATCGCAGACCACGAGCGCCGGTTTTTCTACCTTTGGCGATGCGGGCAATTTCCTGGACGGCATCCTGCTGAAATTCAATTTCAACATCATCGAGCATCAAGGATGCTTCGTATTGTCGGACAATTGAATTGCGCGGTTCGGTGATGATTCGCTGTAAATCATCTTCATCCAAATCATTTAAGGGAACGTTTATCGGCATACGTCCGATAAACTCAGGAATTAGACCGAATTTAACCAGATCGTCAGGGTGCAATTCATCGTAGAGCTCAGATAGCTGACGGTCTTTGGCAGAGTTGACAGTAGCTCCAAATCCCATTGGATGTTCAGCAACTCGTCCTTCGATAATTTTATCCAAGCCAACAAAGGCTCCGCCGCAAATGAATAGTATATTGCTGGTATCTAATTTAATCATTTCCTGGCTGGGGTGTTTACGACCACCCTGAGGAGGGATGGAGGCAACGGTTCCTTCAATGATTTTTAGTAATGCTTGCTGCACACCTTCGCCGGATACATCCCGGGTAATGGAAACGTTTTCAGCTTTTCGGCCAATCTTATCAATTTCGTCAATATAGATAATCCCACGTTCAGCAGCAGCAATATTATTGCCGGCGGCTTGAATAAGTTTGAGCAGGATATTTTCTACGTCTTCACCAACATAGCCAGCTTCAGTGAGGGTAGTTGCATCTGCAATTGCAAAGGGAACCTTTAGTTTTCGTGCCAGAGTGCGAGCCAGCAAGGTCTTTCCTGTTCCAGTAGGGCCAATCATCAAAACATTGGCCTTTTCAACCTCGACATCTTCTTCAATTTTTGCCCGATGGGTAACCCGTTTATAGTGATTATAGACGGCGACCGATAATGTTCTCTTGGCCTGTTCTTGGCCAACAATATACAGATCCAGATATTCTTTTATTTCCCGTGGAGTCGGGATTGATTCAAGATATTCTGCAGATACCTCGTCTTCTTCATCATCAATTATCTTTTTACACACCAGAACACATTCATCGCAAATGTATACCCCAGGACCGGCAATCAGTTTTTTTGCCATATCCGAGCTTTTGCCGCAGAATGAACAGGTTTTCTGATTATCATTTCGCTTGCTCAGGTTTTTTCTCCTTTTTCAAAACGCGGTCAATTATACCATATTCCAGGCTTTCCTGTGCGGACATGAAGAAATCACGTTCCATGTCTTTTTCGATTTTTTTAACCGAATGTCCAGTGTGTTCGGCAAAGTATTGTATGAGTAGGGTTTTTAACCGCATGATTTCACGAGCTTGAATGCGGATGTCACTAGCTTGCCCCTGAGCGCCGCCCCATGGTTGATGCATGAGGACTCGGCTTGAAGGCAGGGCAAAGCGTTTGCCGCTCGTTCCGGCGGTGAGTAATACAGCGCCCATCGATGCAGCTTGTCCCATGCAGATTGTTTGAACATCGGGTTTGATATATTGAATGGTATCGTATATTGCAAGGCCGGCAGTTACAGAGCCTCCGGGTGAATTAATATACAGACTAATATCCTTGTCCGGATCCTGTGATTCCAAAAATAATAGCTGTGCCACCACTAGATCTGCTGTTACATCATGAATTTCACCATCGAGAAAGACAATCCGGTCTTTTAATAGGCGAGAATAGATGTCATAGGAACGTTCTCCTACTCCTGTCTGCTCCACTACCATAGGTACCAAGGTGTTGTTTTGTGGATTCATGCCGTTTCTCCCCTGTTTTGCTCTTAATTTACTGCTTTGCCTGTACAACGTCCAGATAGGTCATCTTTTTCCCTTTCTTGACTTTTGCACTTTGAAGCAGCGCTTCCTGGGCCTTACGTTCCAGTAGGTCCTGTTTGAGATAAGGCATCATCCCCTGCTTGCTAAAGTATTCTTTAATTTCATCAAGGCTGGTGTTTCCTTGCTGAGCATGTTCGCCTAGCTCGGCATCTAGCTCATCATCGCTAATTTCAGTTTTTTCCAGCTCAATCAGTTTTTGGGTAATGAGACTGCGTCGCAGGTTTTTATCTGCCGCCTCGCGCCATTCATCCAGAAGCTCATCCTTGGTTTTTCCCTGCATCTGTAACAGTTGCAGTACCTGGTCTTCTGGAGCCCGGAATTGGTGCACAAAGCGCTGCCAGCTGTTTTCCAGCTCTGCATTAAGCATAGAAGCTGGGACTGGAATGGTGCTGCTTTCAATAAGTTGATCCATTACCTGGTCAATCTTCATCTGCCGTATGCGGGTTTCCAGATTTTTTTCCAGGCGGCTGCGGATGTCGTTTTTCAAATCATCCAAGGTTTCGAAATCTTCGTTAACATCTTTTGCTAGTTCATCATCCAGTTCAGGAATGTCTTTGACTTTTACCGTTTTGATTTTGACTTTAACTGATTTGTGCTGACCGGCGAGCTCTTTGTTTTCGCTGTCCGCTGGGAAATCCTTTTCGATGGTTTTTGTGTCGCCTTTTTTGAGGCCTTTGATGTCATCGTCAAGGGCGTAGAGGTTGTAGCCGCTACCAACGGTGAAGGTAAAGTCTTCACGGCTTGTTCCGTCAATGGGAGCGCCATCGCCATCGAGTTCCTGATAGTCCATCGTGACAATATGGCCATCTTCGATAACAGCATCTTCTTTTTCCATTACCATTGCGTTTTGTTCCTGGATTTGTTCCAGCTCACGCTTCTCATCATCTTTGCTGATGCTTACCTGGGGCTCTTCAATCTGCAAGCCCTCGTATTCTCCAAGTTCAATTTTGGGGAAAGTATCGTAGGTGATAGAAAAAACCAGGTCTTTTTCCATGGAAAAATCAGGTTCATCAGCAAGCTCGGGCTGGCTGTAGGGCAGCGGTTTTTCTTCGATTTCATCAAAGACTTTCTTTACTGCTGCTTCCAGTGATTGCTGTGATGCTTCAATTCGGATAGATTCGCCGAATTTTTGTTCCAAAACATTGGTGGGAACTTTTCCTTTGCGAAAACCCTTTACATGGGCATCTTTTGCATATTTTTTGAGTAGGTTGTCGTATTCGGTACGTACATCTTTCTGATCCACAGTTATGGTCAGTTTTACTGCTGAGTTTTCCAAGAGCTCGATTTTTTTGTCTTTTACCACGGCTTCATCCTTCATTCGCACATATTCATTAGAGTAAAAAAAAGCGTACTGGGTATCCAGTACGCTTTGAAGAGCGAGAGACGGGAATCGAACCCGCGACATCCACCTTGGCAAGGTGGAGCTCTACCGCTGAGCTACTCTCGCAAGAAAACAAAAGGTGCTGCACCGTCCATCCCAAAGCGTGCCTCGAGAGGAGTGCGAGAGAAGGGACTTGAACCCCCACACCCGAAGGTACCAGATCCTAAATCTGGCGTGTCTACCAATTCCACCACTCTCGCGGTCAGCGCCTTTGGTTAAGCGCGCTTGCAGATGCGAATATAGCGGATTCAGGCAGAATCGTCAAGCATAGAATGCCGAGAAGATTCTGCATCTATCATTATATTGTTGCAACTGCATTGTCTGAGCCGTGTAGGGATCGAACCTACGACCCGCAGATTAAGAGTCTGCTGCTCTGCCAGCTGAGCTAACGGCCCTTCATACATTTTTGTTTTTTTACACCCGGCAGGATTCGAACCTGCGACCCACGGATTCGAAGTCCGGCACTCTA
>CAYNNU010000046.1:0-13283 GCA_964398645.1 uncultured Spirochaeta sp. | reverse complement strand
AGTTATACCTATGTATATATATTAGTAGCTCTTGGCAAATATAGCTACATATTGAGCCGGTTTTCCACTTAGCGGGTCGGTTTTTCCTTTTGCCCGTTCTTCGCTGTCGAAGGGGAGCACCCGGATTGTTGCTTTTGTGTCTTCCTTTATGCGGGCTTCGGTTTCTTTGCTGCCGTCCCAGGGCATTTCGGTAAAGCCGCCGGCGCCGCCTTCGGCATACAGGCTTTTGAACTCATCGTAGTCTTCTACACTGCGGGTGTTTTGGTCGCGGAAGCCCAGTGCGCGCTGGAAAATGGAATCTTGTATTTCCTGCAGCATGGCAGGAATTTTTTGGGCCAGTTCCCCAACCGGAACCGGGGTTTTTTCGCCGGTATCGCGGCGAACCAAAACAACCTGTCCCTTTTCCATATCCTTGGGTCCCAGTTCCATGCGGATCGGTATGCCCCGCAGTTCCCATTCGGCAAAGCGCCAGCCTGGGCTGTTAGTTGAGTCGGTGTCGGTCTGGGTGCGAATTTCTGCTGGCAGTTCGCTCATAATGTTTTCTGTGTAGGCAAGAATCTCATCTTGATTGTTTTTGCGAAAAATCGGTACGGCGACCAGCTGTGTTGGTGCAATCATTGGCGGAAGAACCAGGCCTTTATCGTCACTGTGAGCCATAATCAGGGCGCCAATCAGTCGGGTGGAGACGCCCCAGCTTGATGCCCAGACATATTCCAGCTTTCCATCCTGGTCTTGAAAGGTAACATCGAAGGCTTTGGCAAAGTTTTGCCCTAAAAAGTGGCTGGTGCCGGCCTGTAGAGCCTTGGTGTCTTGCATCATTGCTTCAATAGCATAGGTCTCCAGCGCCCCGGCAAATTTCTCCGATTCCGATTTTCGGCCGGTCAGTACGGGGATTGCCAAATAGTTTTCCACAAACTTCTGATAAATTGCCAGTATTTTCAGGCTTTCTTCTTTTGCTTCTTCTGCTGTGGCATGAGCTGTGTGGCCTTCCTGCCACAGAAACTCGGTTGTGCGAAGGAATAGTCGGGTGCGCTTTTCCCAACGCATAACATTTGCCCACTGGTTAATAAGCAAAGGAAGATCCCGGTAGCTTTGGATCCATTTTTTGTACATACTCCAAATGATTGTTTCGCTTGTGGGGCGGACAACATATGGTTCTTCCAATTCTTCGCCACCGCCATGGGTAACAACAGCCAGCTCCGGAGCAAAGCCTTCAACATGCTCAGCTTCTTTTTGAATAAAGCTCATTGGAATTAAAAGAGGGAAATAGGCGTTTACGTGGCCGGTGGCCTTGAACATTGCGTCCAGCTCAGACTGCACGCGTTCCCAAATAGCGTACCCTCGCGGGCGGATAACCATCGATCCTTTTACCGGGCTGTAATCGGCAAGGCCTGCTTGAACAATAATATCAATATACCAGTCGGAGTAGTTTTCTTCTCTGGGGGTAATTCTTTCTGCCATAATATCTTCCTGTCAGATTGGAGTAGGGAAAGTGTAGGCGCAGGGGGAGGGAATGTCAATCCGGCAGCCGCTTTGAAAAAAAATTCAATTTTATGAAGATTTCTGTATGAAAAATCACACAGCAGCGCTTTTGGCGGCAGAAAATGTGCCGAAAATATATTGCCAAGCCATTGTAATGTAACGATTTAGAACTAAGCATGTAATTATGAAATCTTGGCATGGAATTTGCAAAGTAAGAACTGGAGTAATACTATGCGAACAGTAGCAGACCCAGTAAAATTTTCAACAATAGCTGCCAGAACAAGCACACACGGTATTCAGAGGGAACTTTTGCGCAAATCAATTCATATGTTGATTGCACTTGTACCCTTTGGCGCTGCAATTGTAGGCGTAGAAATTATGTTATATCTTTTGGGTATCGGCGTTGTTGTGTATACATACGCAGAAACCCAGCGCCTGCGCGGCAATAGTATTCCAATTGTTTCACGAATTACCAGTATGGCATCGCGGGAACGCGAGTTTGGCCATTTTGTTCTTGGTCCTGTTTCTTTGGGAATTGGCGCTATGTTGGCATTGTTGCTGTATCCATATCCGGCTGCCGTTGTTGCAATTTATGCTCTGGCGTTTGGCGATGGCTTTTCCAGCATTGTTGGAAAGATGTTCGGAAAGATTCAGATTCCTGGAACCGGTGGAAAAACAATTGCCGGAAGCATGGCCTGTTTTATTGCCATTCTGATTGTGTCCTTCGCTGCCACCCATTCGCTTAACAGTGCAGTTCTGATTGCGGCTGCCGGCACTTTCCTTGAGGCTCTGCCAACAAAGGACTTTGATAACATTTTACTGCCGATGGGAGTCGGCTTCATTACCCAATTATTGATGATTGTATAATCGTTTAGCCGGAATATGTATTCCGGCATTTTTTTTGCTCTTTTAGTGCCATAGAAAGCGTGAATATTGTTCGGTGGAAAAGAGCCCCAGTCCTCCCAGATAGAAAGCAATTCCGAAAAAGCGTGTTGTGCCGGAAAGCAAGATGATGAGTATGTAGCCGAGAACCATACAGAGAGTTCCCAGGTATTGTTTCCAGTGCTCTGCTGTTTTATGCTGGAGCCAGGCTGCCAGCAGATTGATTCCGGTGAGCAGGGAAACGCCGATTATCAGGGCAGGATATATATTCCCGCTGTCTGCCGGATGCGAGAGTAATTCTATTTCCTGCATAGTGTTAATTGGCAGAATATAGGCGAACAGCAGTGCAGTTAAGAGCTGCACCGCAAGGATGTTGCTGATTTTTTGATGCTGTAATTCAAGATAGTGAAAGGATACAAAAAACAAGCCAAGAATACCGTTGATCTGGAAGAATAAAATTACGCGCGAAACAAGCTCATAGTACATTAAGGGTTGCTGCCACTGGTGAAATGCAGGGTAGGTGAACCGCAATGCCTCAAAAGCCAGCGTCGCGGTAGTAATCATGGCTAAATAGATTTCGGGTATCGAACTGCGTCGGAAAAAGCGGTATAGTACTATCAGCGAGACCATTCCGCTCACGGTTGTTGTGAGCGTGAAGACAATGCCGGGCATATTCTGAACCAGATGGATTATCGCTTCAATGCTGTTTCTCGTCCCGCTATTTCCGCGTATGGCTGTATACGCCAGCAAAAAAATACTGCCGAATAGGAGTATTGCGTTGGATGTAATGAGCAGCAAAATGGTGGTACGGCGAGTTCGCAGTGTCATTATATGGATATTGTACTGGAAAATGGCAGTAATGCGAAGAAAGCTGAGATTGATACTACAGTTTTTTTCTAGAAGTTCGATATATGAATAGAGGGAGGTGCCCGTATGGTGCGTAAATTGTCATGCTTGCTGGTACTGGTCTTTTGCACGACAGGTGCTGCTTGGGGTGGAGATGTTGCTTCAATGGTGAATCTCGGGTTCTCTGAGCAATCGGACAGCTTTGCCTTTGCCCAATATGGAATCCAGGAAGATACGCTTCTTCCGTATGCAGATATGTTTATTGTGGACGTTGAGCGAAACCGCTTTGTTTCTGATGGAGTTCAGAGTTTTGTCGGTAATGATATCGTTGCTCCCGGCTACGATGGGGCTTCTGCTTTGTATTCTTTGCTGCGTGCTTATAAGGCTGCTTTGGAACAAAATATTATCCGCTCTACCAATACGGGCCGTTTAATCTATGTATTGATGGATGGCGATGATCCGCGAGAGCAATTGCAATTCCGCGATTTTGAAAGAAACGTAACCTATGGGGTGCATCTCGTGCAGTCTTCTCAGGGCGAGAATGCGGATACAGAAAGCCGATTTCATCTTGTTGTCAGCATGACAAAGGAAGATGGAACTGCGCAGGAATTTATCGTGGGCGCACCTGAATATGACCGAAAGGGTGTGCTTAGATACCGCATACATCAGGTTATCGTGTCTCCGGACGAACAATCGATGATATTTGTCATGGAAAAAGAGGAATACGCAGATAGCGGAGTCGATATCCGTTACATGGTGGAAACGACCCGTCTACCCTGATTCTGCTTTTCGCTAATCCGGCAGCTGTATTTCAAAAAAAATTTGTCTTTTCTCTGGATCTTGGTATATTTCTATATATGGTAATTGCAATAGTAAAAGAAACCGATCCGCAGGAGCGTCGCGTCGCTCTGGTGCCGGCGCATGTTCCGGCTTTGTTGAAAGCCGGGCATCAAGTATTGGTAGAAGCCGGTCTTGGTGAACGCGCTGGCTATGCGGATAGTCAGTATGAAGAAAAAGGAGCCCAGCTGCTTGCTGATCTTCCTGCGCTCGTAGAAAAGGCGGAAGTCGTTTGCGCCGTTCACGCGGGGGCTGCTCGCCCTGACTTGGCTGCTGTGTTGGATAATCGACACACGCTTATTGGCATGATGGATCCCTATCAAAGTAGCGACGTTTTTCAGGAATATTCACAGCGCGGGATTACTGCCTTTTCGCTAGAGCTAGTTCCGCGGATAACGCGGGCCCAGTCCATGGATGTATTGTCCTCGATGGCAAATCTTGCCGGCTACAAGGCGGTGCTCTTGGCAGCAGAAGCTCTGCCAAAAATGTTTCCAATGATGATGACAGCCGCCGGGACAGTTACGCCTGCAAAGGTGTTTGTTCTTGGCGCCGGGGTTTCCGGTTTGCAGGCGATTGCAACCGCCCGGCGCTTGGGCGCGGTAGTGAGTGCCTATGACATCCGTCCAGCAGTTCGCGAGCAGGTGGAAAGCCTTGGTGCCTCTTTTGTGGAAATATCGGTTTCTGCCGAAAATGCCGAGTCATCCGGCGGCTATGCGCAGGCAATGGACGATGCATTTTACAAGGCACAGCAAGAGAAGATGCTGGAAACGGTCGCCGCTAGCGATGTTGTAATTACAACGGCGGCTGTTCCAGGTCGGAAAGCCCCGGTGCTGGTTTCCATGCAGATGCTGGACGCCATGCAGCCTGGCTCTGTGATTGTTGATCTGGCGGTAGAGCGGGGGGGAAATGTTGAGCTTTCACAGGAAGGCAAAACAGTCGACTATAATGGGGTTTCGATTTTGGGGCCGAGTAATATTGCTTCAAGCCTGGCCCGGGATGCCAGTCAGTTGTTTTCCCGCAACATGGAATCATTTGTGCAGTTACTTGCCAGTCAAAAGGAAAAAGAGGGTCAGGAAGAAGATGCGTTTTCAGACGAAATCCTGCGGGAAAGTCTGCTTGTGCACCGTGGCAGCTATGCCAATGCTTCCTTGAAAAGCCTAATGGAGGGAAATACATGAGTGAAGCTTTGCTTTTGCTAAATACACTAACAGTTTTTGTTTTGTCGATTTTTATCGGCTTTGAGGTCATCACGAAGGTTCCTCCTATTCTGCATACCCCGCTCATGTCAGGTTCGAATGCCATTTCGGGAATAACGATTATTGGTGCCATAATCACTCTTGGTGAAAATGGGGGAACAACTGCAAGCTATCTTGCTGGTTTTGCCTTGTTTTTTGCAATTGTGAATGTGGTTGGGGGTTTTGCTGTTACCCATCGAATGCTGCGCAAGTTCAAGAAAAAGGAATCATAGATGGATGCCCAGATTATTCTTTCAGTCTCATATATTATCGCCGCAGTTTTATTCATTCTCGGCTTAAAACAAATGTCCCACCCCCGCAGCGCAGTTTCGGGGAATCTTTTGTCAGCAGTGGCAATGCTCGTGGCTATTTTGGCAACGGTTTGGGCCAGCGGCGCAATCAGCTTGACGGTTTTGCTGTTGATTTCAGCGGCAGGAACCATAGTCGGCCTGGTTTTGGCTGGCGGAATCCGCATGACGGCTATGCCGCAGTTGGTCGGGCTGTTTAACGGCTTTGGCGGGCTTGCATCGGTTCTTGTGGCCGGAGCTGCGCTCTATGCCGCCTATCACTTTGAGTCCGATGCAGGTCTGCAGGTTCATATTTCTATCGCTGTATCAGTTATTATCGGAGCGCTTACCTTTTTGGGCAGCATGGTTGCCTTTGGAAAGCTGCAGGGGATTGTGAGTGAAAAACCCCTGCGCTATCCGGGTGAGCAGGTGGTCAAGGTGCTGTTGTTTTTGGCCGTGCTGGCGGGGGCGAGTTTGCTGGTGCTGCATCCGCAGCAAAGCGAGTACTTTTGGGCGACTGTGGGTGCTGCTAGTCTGTTGGGCATTATGCTGGTACTGCCGATTGGCGGGGCTGATATGCCCATCGTTATTGCCCTGCTCAACTCGTATTCCGGCCTTGCGGCGGCCGCAACCGGCTTTGTGCTGGATAATAGTATTCTCATTATTGCCGGTTCGCTGGTTGGCGCTAGCGGCATTATTTTGACCCGGATAATGTGCCGGGCAATGAATCGTTCGCTGGCAAATGTTTTGTTCGGCGGGCTTGGCGCGGTAGTAACTGTCGAGTCCAAAGATGATATCTACGCCGGTGCTATTACATCTACCAGTCCGGAAGAAGTCGCAATGATACTGCATGCTGCGCAGCGGGTCGTGTTTATTCCTGGCTACGGGATGGCGGTTGCCCGGGCGCAAACGGCGGTACGGCAGCTAAGCGAATTGCTACAGCAGAACGGGGTTGAGGTGCTGTTTGGCATTCATCCTGTGGCAGGGCGGATGCCTGGCCACATGAATGTTCTATTGGCAGAGGAAAACATTGATTATGATATGCTGCTGGAAATGGATCAGGCGAATATGGTTTTGCCCAACACTGATGTTGCAATTGTAATTGGAGCAAATGATGTGGTGAATCCTTCAGCCAGGGATGCAGCAGGAAGCCCGATTGCCGGAATGCCCATTTTAGATGCTGATAAGGCCCGCACGGTTATCGTAATCAAGCGTAGCCTGAGCCCGGGCTTTGCCGGTGTGGCTAATCCACTATTCGCGGCGGATAATACCCTCATGCTGTTTGGCGATGGGAAGAAAATGGCCGAGGAGTTGGCAACTGCCTATAAAGATGTGTAAATCCCGCAGAAGAGGCTAGCGTTCCTCATAGCGGCGGGAAATGGTGTGGATGCTTTTTAGGGCAGAGAAAAAACAGTCAATGAGTTCCGGGTCGAACTTGGTGCCGGCGAGGCTTTTTATTTCGTCTAGGGTTTGTTCCTCTGTCCAGGCATCTTTATACACCCGGGTTGACCTAAGCGCATCATAGACATCCGCAATTGCTACTATGCGGCCGAAAAGAGGAATCTCTTCGCCTTTTTTCCCAATTGGTGTGCCATCATCTTTTGTTTGAATAGGCAGCCCTGTGCTTATATCGATGTGGCCGGGGTAGCCGGTACCGTCCCAGTTTTCATGGTGGTTCATGGCTACAATTTGTGCCATCTCATCAAACTCTGATTGCTTGTCAACGAATAGCCGTGCGCCATACAGGGTGTGCTGTTCCATAATTGCGCGTTCTTCTGGGGTGAATCGGCCCGGTTTTTTCAGAATAGTATCCGAGATGGCAACCTTACCTACATCATGGAGCATTGCAGCCATGCGCAGGGTGTCACGGTTGCGGGCAATTTGCCGCTCGGGCAGGCCGGCCCGGCGGGCCCAGCGGTCATATATTTCAACCGCATATCCGGCAACACGGTTTACATGCGGGCCGGTCTCTTTGGGGTCGCGTAACTCAGCCATTTTGGTCATGCGCAGCAAAATGGCACGCGTCATTTGGGCGCGCTGAAGAGTTACGGTAGCGTTGCTGGCAAAATGGGTTACAATCAACTCGTCGTCGCGGTCAAACTCCCGTATTTCGCCATTAGAATCCAGACCGTTAATGATCTGGAGAACACCCAGTATTTCTCCCATATTGGTTTTTAAGGGTAGGGCCAGCATGCTGGTGGTTTTGTATCCGCTTTCATTATCGTAATACGGATCGAAGCCATAGGGGGCGCTGGATGGAATGCGGTACACATCGGGAATATTGACTGCTTCGCCTGATTCTGCGGCATAGCCGGAGATTGTTTTGGTATCTATGGGTATGCGAAAAACGTTGTAAATGAGTTTTTCCCCTTTGGGCAGGGAGGCTTGCATGGTATCGTTCTGGGCGTAGGAGATAGCTAGCTCATTTCCTTCCCGAATATAGATTGATCCAGCATCTGCCTTGACGACTCGCCTAGCTTCCAGCAATATGCTTTCCAGCAGTACATCAACGTCCTGAATTTTGTTCAATTCAGAGTCGAGCGAAATCACGTTGCGC
Source organism: uncultured Spirochaeta sp. (assembly GCA_964398645.1). Lineage (GTDB taxonomy): Bacteria > Spirochaetota > Spirochaetia > DSM-27196 > DSM-8902 > Spirochaeta_B. The sequence continues at coordinate 5,157 of CAYNNU010000046.1, read as the reverse complement.
AATTGGTCGATATTATTTTGCATACCGTACCAGTATAGCAGGTGAAATGTGAAAATGACATACTGTACGATACGAATTTTGTCTGCGGCGGGTACGGGCGGGGTGTTTTGTCCGGTTCCTCTTTGCAGGTGCTTGACCTTTCTGGAAATCTGTTTTACATTCTGATACCCATAATTTAGGGCGTTTTATAGCCCAAGGAGGACGTTCATGGCAGCAGGTAAGGTTTCCAAGAACGCGCGCCGCGAAGGTGCGAAGGAATTGATAAGCAAATGGGGTGGCAAGATCACCATGAAATCCGTTTTTGAGAATGGAAAGATGCGCCATTTTGCAGTATGTGATAAAACCGGAAATCAGGCGCGAAAACCCCGCGATTTGATGTAATTCAGGAAAGGATGTGAGAGATGGCTAAGAAAAAGACAGCGCTTACACGCGTACGATTAAAAAGTACAGAAAGCGGGCATTGTTATTACACAACAAAGAACAAAAGAAACACGCCCGATAAAATGGAATTCCGCAAATATGATCCGGTAGTGCGTAAGCACGTGCTGTATCGTGAGTCCGGAAAGGTATAAGGAGTTACAGATGTCCCGAGTATGTAAATTAACAGGAAAGGGTACCGCATCGGGCAATAATGTATCCCATGCAATGAACCATACCCGACGGGTTCAGCGGGCAAACCTGCATTATAAGCGTTTGTTTGTTCCCGAGCTTGATCGTTTTGTTCGCGTACGACTGTCTGCCCGTGCACTTCGCACAGTGAGTAAGATTGGTCTGATGCAGTTCATGCGTAAGCAGGGCTTGAGCTTGAAAGAGATCACCTGATCTGTGTTTTAACAGATAGTTGCCGGAGGATACCGGCATGTTGAACCGCGCTTTGCTAAGCGCGGTTTTTTTATGCTTGTCTGCTTTCTAGCATAAGGGGTAGGATGGTGCAGGCTGTTTTTCGGGGTTTGAATATGCAAAAATCATTTTTATATGCTGCCGGGCTGTATGCAATCGCAGGAATTGTCTCTGTTGTAGCTGGCGGCTCATTTTCAATCTTGGCGGGGGCACATTGTGTTCTGGCGGTCATTTTGCTTGTTGCTGGTTTGTTGTCCGGCTTTCGTGAAAAGGCGCTGCATTATCTTGTGCTGTCAGCTGAGATTCTGTTAATTCTAAGTGCTGCCGCCGCTGTGTTTCGCTATCTATACGCCTTGAATGCCAATCTTGATTATGTGCAGCGCTTTATGGAGTTTAGCGGGCAGTTGCAGCTTGCCGCGAATACTCAGGCTGAGCGTGCCTTGGTTTTGCGCCGCTATCTTCCTTTGCTGATGGTCGGAATTGCTGCCTTCGTTTTTGCGCGGCTGCGTTACTCCTTGCAAAAAATGTATGCTGGCGAGTTTGTCTGGTTTTTGCCAGTGCTTATTGTTAGTGCGGTGCTTTCTGCCTGGGCTCTGCCGTCTGCGGTAGCCCTACATGGAGCCCCTTGGCTCATTTGGTTTTCTATCATTCCTTTGTTTCTTGCTTTGGATCGCCTGCCGCTGTTTACCGCTTGGCGCTATGGGCTGGTGTGGGGTTTTGTCTATTTACTGGTTACAAATTACTGGCTTGCCACATTCAGCCTTTTGAGTTTGCAAACTGCTGTTGGCATCTATACCGCTTATTATCTGGCATTTTTGCCGATTGTTATCTGTATGCGCTACATTGGCGGGCATTGGCGGTTTGTCCTTATGGCCGCTGCCTGGACTGTGTTCGAGTATCTGCGAAGTCTGGGCTTTTTGGGTTATCCCTGGGCGTTATTTTCCCATTCACAATATAGAATTCCACTTGTTATGCAGATTGCTGAAATACTCGGGGTGTGGGGTGTTTCTTTTATCATCTTGCTGGTGAATGCCGCGGGCGCAAGCCTGCTGCACCGGTTCTTTCCGGCAAAAAAATTGCCGCCTGTTGGCAGGGGCTTTGGAAAAGAATTGGCTGGCTGGTTACCCGTTGCCGCCACGGGCCTAGTGATTGCCGGGGTTTTGGCTTTTGGCAGTTCTCGCCTGCAGCAGGCATCCGGAATGGAAGCAAGTAGTGCTTCGCGGCAGGAGAGCTTGCGAATTGCGCTTATTCAGCAAAATACCGATCCTCGCAAGGCTGATTATCGTTACACCTTTGAGGTTCTGCAGGATTTAAGCCGTCAGGCGGCCGCTGAGAGCCCTGATTTGATTGTGTGGGGTGAAACTGCATTTGTGCCCAATATTCGCCGCTGGGGGGCTTCTGATAGCCTAGGCGGCTATTCTGTCCTGGTTCAGGATTTTCTGCGCTTTCAGCGGGAGCTTGGTGTTCCCCTGCTTACTGGTAACGATGATTATCAATTAGTGGAAAGTGGAAATTCTAGCGTGCGTGAAAAGTTGCATTACAATGCGGCGGTACTTTTTGATGCCTACGGTCAGCGGGTAGGAACCTATCATAAGCGTCGTTTGGTTCCCTTTACTGAGCATTTCCCCTATGGGAATCTTTTTCCCGGACTGTTGGAAACCTTGGAAAGTTACAATGTGATTTTTTGGCAGCCGGGTACTGTGCCGCAGCTGTTTGATGTGAAGGGCGTGCAATGTGCCGTGCCGATTTGTTTTGAAGATATTTTTCCACAGGAAGTACGTTCTTTTATTCAGGCTGGGGCCGAGTTGATTGTGAATATCAGCAATGACTACTGGAGTTTGAATCCGGTTCAGGCGGAGCAGCATCTTGCTGGAAGTGTTTTTCGCGCGGTAGAAAACCGGGTGCCGATGGTACGGGGAACAGTGAGCGGCCGAACTGCTTTTATTGATGTGTGGGGCAGGATTACGTCTTCTTTGCCAGCATACACCCGGGATTTTTTAGTCGCGGATGTTTCTGTTGGTGGTTTTGGCGGGCCGGATTCTGACAACGGCGGCACATTGAGTTTGCGCTGGGGGGATTGGTTTCCTGAAATGCTGGCGTTGGCTTTGTTTCTTTGGGCTGCAGCCTGGGTTGTACTGCCGTCTTTTCGTCAGGCACGACAAGGCCGTGCCGACGTCTAGTTTTTCAACTTTTTGCGCATGCGTTGCGAGATATTCTGGTTCTGCTGAGTGTAGGGGTCGGTCGGCTCGATTGCCAGCTTTTGCGGCCGGTTATGGTAGATGCGTAAGCCCAGCCAGAGCGAAATCCCTGCAATGATCATCAGCATACAAAAAATCTGCCCCATCGAAAAAGCAAAGGGGGTCTCAAACATGTAGGGGGCGGGATCTTTGCCACTTAGATTGATGATATAGCCAAGCCCGATATCAGGCTGCCGGGTATATTCTGCCAAAAAGCGCAAGCTTCCATAGCCCACCAGATACAGGCCCATCATAAAGCCGGAAAAGGGTTTCCGCTTGCGAAAAATGAACCACATAATTGCAAACAGAACGATGCCTTCTAAAAATGCTTCGTATAGCTGCGATGCATGGCGGGGGAGGTTCACCATGGTGCTCATGGGGTCTATTCCGGTTTTTTCTATTACTCCCTGCACCCATTCCTGGCTGATGGAAAAGCGCTGTGCGTTGGGAAAAATCATGCCGTACCAGCCGGTTGTGACCCTGCCGTATAGTTCAGCGTTGAAAAAGTTTCCCAGCCGGCCGAAGGTGTAACCTAGCGGCACTGCTGTGGTGATAACATCGCCAACTTCCAGCAGGGGGAGTTTATTCTTGCGAATATACAGAACAGCGCCGACTATTGCTCCAACAAGACCACCGTGGTAACTCATGCCCTGCAGGCCGACAAAGTTGCCGCTTGAGTCAAAGGGCCAGAATAATAGCCAGGGTTGGTGCAAGAATTTGCCGGATGGGTCATAAAAAATCCCGGCAAAAAGACGCGCTCCCAGCAGTAGGCCGAAAATGCCCCAAAAAAACATATTTGTCAGCTGGTCGTCATTTATTTTTTCGGACAGGCTTTTATTGCTGGCGATTTGTTTCTTGCATAGCAAAAAGGTTGTAATAAAGGCGAAAATATACATCAGACCGTACCAGCGCAAAGGGAGGCCGGGAATCACTTCGGGGCTGATCCATTCCGGGTATTGCAGAAAAAACGGCATAGTTACTCCTTCTTTTCGTTCGGGGCAATCAGAATCCTACCAGATTTCTGATCAAATTGAATACTGATATTTTTCTTCTCTTCTTGTATTTCAAGCGTACGACCGTGGCTTTCGATCGTAACGCCGGGGTAGACGGTTCCGCGTACGGCAATGGAACTATCGTAGTGCTCTTCAAAACGTTCCCGCAGGGAGAACAGCCGCATTCCGCGTTTTTCCATGCTTTTTAGTGCATTTACTTTTTTCTTTCGCAAGATCTCCAGGGCTTTTTCGTTATTACGGTTTTCCGGTTGTCGCATGGATTGGTCTAGTTGGGAAATGATTTTTTTGATTTTTTCGATTTCTTTTTCTTCCTGCTCAATTTTATCGCCGATCAAGTAATCCTGCCCAAAGGAAACTGTTGTGTGAATGCCGCGGGGAGATCCAATATTTGTGGAAATTATTCCATCTCGAGCAAAAGCGTGCCCGCCGAGAATAGTACTCTTATCATGGCCTAGTATGATTGCTCCATTCGTTTTTGTGCGGCAATGCATAATGCTATTTTTGATTTTTATATCCTCAACAGCTAATAGCGAGGCCTGTTCGGCGAACATGCTTAGAATGCTTTTTTTGCTGCGGATTACTGCTTTCTTGCTTCCCTTTACTCCTTGGGCAATCTTTACGTCTCCGTCGGCAGATACGAGGGCTCCTTCCACCGCACCACCAATCAGAATGTCGCCTTCTGCGATTATATAGAAGCCGCTGCGCACACTTTCGGTAACCTGCACGGTGCCGGGGAATTTTATGTTCCCGGTCCCCATGTTCACATCGCCTTTTACTGTATGCGTAGACCGGACTGCCAGGGTATTGTTCTGGTTGGTCAGCTCGCCTTCCATTGTTGCATATAGACGAACTGTTCCATCCGGTCGGGCTTCCTGCCGGATAGAATCATCTATGTCCATTATATTTGGGTTTTCTTTGGGGGCAGGCAAGATCTTGCCGGTTACCTCAAAGCCATCTTCTGCGCTTATTGTTGGGGGTAGCAGGATGGCGATAAAGTCGCCCTCGCTAACCCGGGTAATATTGTCCTGGTTTCTAAAGTCAGCGGTTCCATCTTGCCGGAGTCGAAC
>CAYNNU010000045.1:0-13483 GCA_964398645.1 uncultured Spirochaeta sp. | reverse complement strand
ACACTGCTGATTATGCCGTTGCGCATTGTGAGTCCGCCAATTACATCACCCATATGTTCGGACGGAACCATTACATCCAGCTTCATAACAGGTTCAAGTAGCATTGGATCAGCTTTTCGCACTGCTTGATCCAAACCGGTTGCTGCGGCTGCTTCGAAAGCAAAAGCACTGGCTCGCTCTGGGTCATAGGTGATATTTTTTAACTCTACGCCAATGTCTATCATGGGATATCCCATCAGAACGCCACCAATAAATCCCCCAGTAATACCACGCTCAATGGCTTCAAATATCTCTTTGGGGATTTCTGCGTTATTGTATGAGCGGGTGTAAGCGTTTCCACTACCGCGTGCCAGTTGTTCTACGCTGATGGTTATTTCGGCAAAATTATCTTTACCAGCAACAACACGTTCAAATTTTTCGCAGTGTTCTGTTTTGTTTCTGATCGTTTCACGATAGGTAACTTGGGGATTTCCAATTCGGGCATCAACCCCAAAATCATTTTTAATGCGGGTCACCATTACATCCAAATGTAATTCTCCCATACCGGAAATGATCATTTGTCCGGTTTCCTGGTCTTCCCGGTAAAAAAATGTCGGATCCTCTCGGGAGAGTATGCCAAGCACGTCTTTCAATTTGTCCCTGTCTTCCATTGTCTTTGGTTCAATTGCGATGGAAATAACCGGCTCGGGAAAATGCATAGGCTCTAAAATTACTGGATAGCCCTCACTGCCAATCGTGTCACCGGTCTGAGAGTGTTTTAAGCCAATTGCGACTCCAATTTCACCAGCATGAAGTGCTTCTACGGCTTCGGAGCGGTTGGCATGCATACGCAGCAAGCGGTGGATCCGTTCTTTTTGGCTTTTGTCAATATTGCTGTAGGTTTTGCCTTTTTCAATGCTGCCGGAGTACACGCGAATAAAACTGAAGACTCCAGCTTCTCGATCACTTTGTAGTTTAAAAACGAGTGCCAGGGGATTGCCATCCGGGTCATGGTGGACTTCAACATCAGTATCTTTCTTTCGGTGTTTCCCTTGCATAGGGGGTATTTGATCTGGTGATGGAAGAAAGTCAATTATGGCATCTAGAAGTGGCTGAACTCCAATATTGCGTAAACTTGCGCCGCACAGTACCGGCACGCCCTTACGCGCAATTGTGAGACGGCGTAGCTCTTGCAGTATTTGGTCTTCGCTCAAGCTGCCATGCTCCAGATATGCCTCTGTCAGTTCTTCAGAATCCGCGGTGACAGCATCTAGGAGCTCTTCTAGTGCTTGTTGCGCTTCTTCCTGTAATTCTGGTCGAATAGGGGCGGATTCAACTTCTTTCCCGCCTTCAGTTGCTTTCCAGTGCAATTCTCGCTGGTGAATTAGGTCGATTACACCTTCGAAATCATTTTCACGTCCTATCGGAATTTGGATTGGTATGGGCACTGTGTGGAGTTTTGTGCGCATATCCTCCAACGCTGCTTTAAAATCAGCACCCGTACGGTCCATCTTGTTGATAAAAGCTATTCGAGGAACGGCATAGGTGTCTGCTTGATGCCAAACGGTTTCGCTTTGTGGCTCGACTCCACCAACCGCACAAAAGACCGCTACGGCTCCATCTAGTACCCGCAAACTGCGCTCAACTTCGGCAGTAAAATCAACATGACCCGGGGTGTCGATAATGTTGATCTGATAATCTTTCCAGACACAGGTGGTCGCGGCACTTGTGATTGTAATTCCCCGGTCTTGTTCTTGGGTCATCCAGTCCATTGTTGCAGTGCCATCATCCACCGATCCGAGCCGGTGGCTTTTGCCGGTGTAGTAGAGAATTCGCTCTGTGGTGGTTGTTTTTCCAGCATCAATATGAGCCATGATTCCTATGTTGCGCATTTTCATGGCGGTATCCTATCATATTTCATATTGCGGGAAAAGCGAAAAGCTGTGTATAAAAAAGCTGTAGAAATGCTTGACCCAAAAGTTTCAGTATGGTAGATTCATTTCTCGATGGGGTGGATAGCTCAGCTGGGAGAGCGCCTGCCTTACAAGCAGGATGTCGGGGGTTCAAGTCCCTCTCTACCCATTCGTTTAATCCGATTAACTCCGGGGGAGTTGGTCGGATTTTTTTTTAGGAGGGAAGATGGATTTCGCGCTGAATAGTTTCTTTTTAATTTGCGGAGTCGGCTTACTCTATTTTGGCGCCGATATTCTTGTGCGAGGTGCAGTTGCCGGCGCCACCCGTTTGCATATTTCTCCTTTGGCGGTCGGCTTAACCGTTGTTGCGTTCGGTACATCTGCTCCTGAAATTGTTGTTAGCCTTGCGTCTGCTTTGCAGGGGCACTCGGCGGTTGCCGTTGGGAATGTTGTTGGTAGCAATATCATTAACACTGCAGTAATTTTAGGTTTAGTGGCTGTATTTACGCCAATGGCAGCAAGCAAGAAGGTGATTTTCGTTGATCTTCCGGTAATGCTGTTTTCCTACGCACTGCTTTCGCTGGTGTTGTTTGGTTTTTTCTCTCCTTTTCGAGCGGGAGAAGTAGTTCGTTTTGAAGCATTGCTTCTGTTGGCTGTTTTGATAGTGTATTTATTTAGTGTCTATGTAATTGCTTCGCGAAAAAAGAATCAAAGTCTTGCTTTCGAAGTTGAAGAATTCCAAGAGGGACAGAAATATAGTAATCAGTCTTGGTTTGTACTTGCTCTTATGGTGATTGGTGGCGGTGTGTTTCTTGCTGTTGGTGGCGAAGTGCTTTTGCGGGGCGCAGTGTGGTACGCAGCCGAAGTATTTGGTGTTTCACAGAAGGTTATCGGAATAACTATAGTTGCCTTGGCAACCAGTTTTCCTGAGCTATTTACCAGTGTGGTTGCCGTAATACGAAAAGAACATGACATTTCTCTGGGCAACATTATTGGAAGTAATATTTTTAATGCGCTTGCCGTGCTTGGAATTTCTGCAGTGATTTCTCCTATTCGGGCCATCGAGGAAGTTTTTTCTGTGGATGTGGTGTTCATGGCTGCAACAGCTGTGTTTTTGTGGCTTTTGTTTTTGTGGCGTGGTCGTATTGGTCGGGCAACAGGTATTGTATTTCTTGCTTCGTATGTTTTGTATTTGGTTTACGTTCTAGGCGGTGTATAGCCCATGAGAACAGTTTTTGATAGCACAGCTGGTTTTCCCATTCGCCTGGTACCTTTGCCCCAATTTTCTGATGCCCTCTTACGTGAGGTTGAATCATTTGGTGTGCGTTCTACAAAAATTCAGGGCAGCATAATTTCCGGTCGAGCCGACTGGTCGGCTGTTTATCGCTGTATGTATTGCTGTCGTTTAGCTATGCGAATTTTGCTTCCAGTTTCTGAAACTCGGATTCAGGACAGAAAGGATTTGTACTCTCTTGCATCTGCTGTTCCTTGGGAAAGCTTATTTCAAGAGGGCATGACCCTTGCTGTGGATGTGCAGGGCTATCATCGAGCGTTTACCAGGACAAGCTTTGCAGCCTTGGTTGTGAAAGACGCAATTGCTGATCGATGTCGAAATAAAACAGGCCATCGGCCATCGGTGGATACTGAGCATCCTGATGTACGAATTCATCTTTTTATTGATGATGACTATCCAGCTGTTCTTTCGCTTGATGTGGCTGGGGGTAGTTTGCATCGGCGTGGTTTACGTCATCCTGATTCACCTGCGCCCTTAAATGAGGTTCTTGCTGCTTCAATTTTGGATCATGCGAATTATTCACCCGCACGCCCCTTGTATGATCCATTTTGCGGCTATGGTACATTTGTTGTAGAGGCTCTTATGCGTTTATTGGCGATTCCTGCTGGATATTTTCGTTTTAAGGATTATCAGCCTTGGCTTGCATTTCAGTCTCGCGAATCCTGGCTGGCGGTGAAGGCTGAAGTCCATGCGGCGATGGAAATGCGCTTGCGAGCGGCGGGAAAGTTGAAAAGTCCGCTTATGTATGCTGCGGATATTGATCAGGATGCAGTTGTTGGAACACAAGCTGTGATGGAAAAAATCCGCAGCGAATTTGCTTTGGAACAGCTTCCTGTTTGTGTTCAGCAACAGGATGCCTTAGAACCCGATCTTCCGCTAGAAATTCGGGAGGGGGCGGGGCTGCTGGTAACAAATCCACCATATGGGCAACGAATTTCGACAGAGGATATTTCTGCTTTGTATCGTGAATTTTCATTGGTGGCGAAAAAGTATTTACCTCGTTGGCGTATGTATGTGCTATCTGGAAACCGTGCCGCCGATAAGGCTTTTGCATTGCGCACATTTGAACGTATGCGGGTGTATAACGGACAAATAGAGTGTAATCTCTTGGCCGCAGATATTTTACCGGTATAAGTTATTTTCTATAGAAATATCTACTGGCGAACTCTTGTGTATAATGGTACAATACCCTTGAGAAGATGTGGTGCGTTTTGCGGTGGGGTTTTCACCACGCAAGGTTCTGTGATACATACTATACCAAGATTTCAGCAACGCTGGACAAGGAGATGCGTGATGGATGACAAGGGTTTAAAACTGCTGAAACAGTTGATTGGCGCAATAGAAGGTGCGCCGTATCCGCACTCGGTACAAAATGAATTATATACTATCTGGCATGAGCATGCATTGAACATAGCAACTGATGCTTTAGGCTATGTAAATGCCCAGAAAAAGAAAAAGAAAAGTGACGGTTCAGTAAAGAATGATACCGGCGTAAAATTTTAGGATTTTCCATGCAGAATGAGCTTCTTTGGTTGGGACTGATGGCAGTCAATTTTGCCATCATAATGTTGCTGTATCGTTGGCTGGGCCAGATTGGCATACTTTTGTGGATACCCATTGCCGTAATAATTGCGAATATTCAAGTTATCAAGGCTATTGATCTTTTTGGTTTACATGCCACTTTGGGAAATATTGTATATGGGACAACCTTCCTTGTAACTGATATTCTTTCTGAAAACCATGGCAAAAAGGCAGCAAGGCTTGCTGTGTACATTGGATTTGTTTCCTTGATTGCGGCAACTGTTTTAATGAATATTGCCTTGGCATTTGTTCCTTCTGCAGAAGATTTTAGCCAGGAAAGTTTAAATATTATTTTTTCCCTCTTGCCTCGAATAGCTGTTGGTAGCCTGCTTGCATATCTAGTTAGTCAATTACATGATGTTTGGTCTTATGCTGCATGGCATTCCCGCTTGCCGGCAAAAAGCTTTATTTGGTTGCGGAATCTTGCAAGTACGCTGGTGAGTCAAGCATTAGATTCTTTGATTTTTACGTTTATCGCATTTTGGGGAGTTTTTGAAACCAGTGTTTTTTGGGAAATTGTTTTTACAACCTATGTTTTAAAGGCTTTGGTTGCATTATGTGATACACCTCTGGTATATCTTGCCCGTCAGTGGCATGATTCCGATCAGATGCGTTCTCAGTGGAAGAAAAGAATACTATCCTTCGGTTTGGAAAAACTGTCAGATTAGGGGATTCATTTTTAGGGTTGCAACCAATTACTGATCGCTGCAGCGACGTCTTCTTTTCGGTTTGCATTCACCAAAACGTGTGGGCTGTCTTCTAACACAATTGTTTTATGTACGGTGCTGCCAATGCGCTTTTCAATAATATCTTTTGCCGACCAAGGAACAGTGAGATCTGCTTTTGAAACAATTGTAAGGGTATCACATGTAACTTTGGAAAGCCGTTTTTTTGCTTTTCTCTGTAATGCATATAGGTGGGCGCCGCCCCATACATGCTGCCAGGTCCAGTATTCGGGCCGTAGTTCAACGATATCTCCATCGCCTTCTTTGGGAATGTATGGAATGTGATAACGTTGAACAAATCTGGATAGAATAGGGGTAAGAAAAAGTAAAGATGCAGAAAGTTTTACGGCAGGCGCGGCTAGTACAAGTTTTCGGGGCGAAAAGGTACTAGCCAGAATGATTCCGAGTAGTCCTCCCATGGATAAGCCGACAATGCTAACACTAGAACAGCGACTTTCCAACTCCATATACTCATCATACACCCGTCGGAGCCACTGCTTCCAGTTGCTTTGATGAAAATCTTTATAGGACGTTCCGTGACCGGGTAGTCTGGGAATAGAAATGGTATAACCTTGACCATGGAGTTCTGAAGCAAGAAAACGCATATCCATAGGGGTTCCGGTAAATCCGTGTATTAACAAAAGACCATGTTCATTTCCTTTGTAATAGCTGCTTACTGCCGAAGGATGAATATGCTGTTCTGGCAGTTTGTGTATTTTCATACTCTAAATATACTCTTTTCAGTTAGAAAATCAATCGACAGCTGTAATAGCTCTTGTGTAGTATTGGATTCTGGTGTTTCGACAACTGTCTGTTCAAGAAATCTTAGTAGTTGTCCAATATGTGGACCAGGAGCAATTGATAAGCTTTGCATAATAAACTCACCGTTTATTGCAAGCTCAGAGATATCTGAAATAACTCCACGTTCAGCTTCTCTAGATAGGCCTTCCAGAATTTCTTTTGATGGCAAAGAAAGGCAACAGGCATCTCGGGCGGCAAGCAGCTCGCGCCAATTTTCAGGTTGGATGCTTTTGATGAACCGACGAATTGAAACAGCGTGAGAAGTTGGGAGTGGTGTTTGTAGTGCTTGTAGCTTGCTGATGATGGAGTTTGTCTCGCTTTTTGTATACCTATGATCCATTAACCAGCTGTGTATTTCATCTATGCTAGCATCAGATGCACAGAAAATGAGAGTTGTCATTCGCCATAGCCAGTTTGAGCCTTGCTTGGATAAATCAGGGGGGAGTAGGCTTGCAAGCCGATTGGAAAAATCATTGGAAAAGGTTTTTTTTGTTTTTTCTGGATTCGGTTTGGGCATCACTGAATCGGTGATGCCTAGGCTGCATATCAATGGCAAGGCTCTTGATAGTGCATTTGTTTCTAGGGTTTTTTTCCATTCATCGCGGATTCTCTCTTTAGAGATTTTTTCTATTGTGGCAGCTTTTTCGTGCATTGCCTGCAAGGTCTCGCTAGAAATGGAAAAATCAAGGCGAGCAGAAAAACGAAGAGCACGAAAAATCCGCAATGCATCTTCTGAAAAACGTTCTATCGGTTTTCCAATTGCCCGGATACACTTGGCCGATATATCCTGCAGACCATTTGTATAATCGAGTAACTTACAGTCAGGCAGGCTAATTGCTAATGCATTAACCGTAAAATCACGCCGTTTTATATCCTCTTCAAGCTTGTTTGTAAAAATGACTTCATCCGGATGCCGATGATCAGTATACGAATTTTCACACCTTAAGGTTGTTACTTCGATATTTTGACCTTTATAGCGCACTGTTACTGTTCCATGTTGGATTCCAGTCGGAATAACCCGGTGAAAAAGCTGTTGGACCTGTTCGGGCTTGGCATCGGTTGCAAAATCAAAATCTTTTGGGTTAGTTTCTAAAACAATGTCGCGAACTGCACCGCCTACCAGTATTGCTTGGAAACCAGCTTGAGAAAAAATTTGACTAAATGAGAAGTAGAGATCGGGAATGTATTTACGAATTTCACTGAAATGATTCTTGCTAGAAAGCATAGGAAATACGATACATCAGGATGAAAAAAAGAAAAAGGGGAGCCTTAAGGCTTCCCCTTTTTGTCGTAAGCTTACGAGTTGAAATCCAACTATTGTAACAGCTGCAAAACACCCTGTGTGCTCTGGTTTGCCTGCGCGAGCATGGCAGTAGAGCTCTGGCTGAGTATCTGATTCTTCGTATACTCAACAGTCTGCTTAGCCATATCAGTATCACGGATTCGTGATTCTGCGGCCTGCATGTTTTCTGCACCTACGTCCAAACCGTTTTTCGCATATTCCAAACGATTTTGGTAGGCGCCAAGGTCTGCCCGCTGCTTGCTTACGATCTGCAGCGCATTGTCCAGCACGCCGATTGCATTATTTGCTTTTTCCGGAGTGGAAAGAGAAATAAAGCTTGCGGTGTGAGGCAATCCGTTGGGGCTCTGGATCCCCAATCCTTGAGCAGTCATTGTTCCAATGTACACCCGAGTACGCTGGTCCATGTTGGAACCAATGTGAAACCACATACTTGCAGTAACAACATTTGTACCGCCAACATTGGCAAAACGACCAGTAAGCAGGTTCATACCGTTGAACTGAGCATGAGAAGCGATTCGGTTTACTTCTGCAACCAGCTGAGATACCTCAACCTGGATCTGCATACGGTCTTCATTGGAATAAATACCGTTAGAAGCCTGTACCGCCAACTCACGCAGACGTTGAATGATGTCCTGTCCCTGCTGCAGGTAGCCTTCGGTGGTTTGAATCAGTGAAATGCCGTCCGATGTGTTTCGTGCAGCTTGGTTCAAACCGCGAATCTGAGACCGCATCTTTTCAGATACTGCCAGACCAGATGCGTCATCGCCAGCACGGTTAATCCGCATACCAGATGACAATTTTTCCATATTGTCCTGTACTGCCTGCGAGTTCATTCCGCTCTGACGTTGGGCGAACATTGCGCTCAAATTGTGATTGATGATCATAACAATCCTCCTTGATTTGCCCCAGGAACATCCTTGTTCCTGTTTTTTGGTTTCACTACGGAAACCCATTTAAAATATCGGAGTGTAAGGCGCCGGCTTTAGGCATATCTGTTTTTGCCGATGATGATATTATGAAAGCTGTTGTCATTGCCGGTGGAAACCATCCGGATTTTTCCTATGTGCGCAAAATAATCGAAAATGCAGACCTGTGTATTGCTGCTGATTCTGGTTATGATTGGGCCGTTGCAAATGGAGTGAGTTTGGATGTTCTTGTGGGTGATTTTGATTCTATTCAGGCCAAGCCTGATGTATCAATACTCCAGAAACAGTTTCCCGTGGATAAAGACAGAACGGATACCGAAATTTCTCTTGATGAAGCGCATATTCTGGGTGCAGATGAATGTATTTTGATCGGGGGTAGTGGAGGAAGACTGGATCACCTGTACGGTCATTTTTTTCTTTTTTCCCGTAAGCCAGGCATAAAAAGCTGGTATTTGGAGCATGATCGGGTGTTTTTGGTTAATTCTGCTGAGAATGTTACGTTCTTGGTACAGCCAAATTCTCGGGTTTCTGTATTTCCGTATGGAAATACATCTGTAAAAATCAATTCCCGGGGCTTGAAGTGGGAGCTAGATACAGTAAAATGGGGTTCAGGACAATGTGGAATATCAAATATTGCAATTGACACTGAATTTTCAATTGATGTACTGACCGGCCAGGTATTGGTGATTTTGCCGCACGAGGGAGAATATGGCTACTGAGAATCGTTTGTTAAGCAAGTTGTCGCAGTCGATCAGTCCTGAAGAGCGACAGGAGCTGTTAAGTAAGATTCAACACTCATTGCAATTGGATACTCCCCGTGAAGAACCAATCGTTCATAAGGTTGAAAACCATCAGGAGCGTTCTGCCCGTATTCAGGCTGATATGACTCGGGCTGGTTTTTTTGTGCAATTTCAAATGTGGATATCGTCGTTCTTTTCGGTAAAAACAGCTGAAGAACGCTTTGTCAGGATCAAGACTAATAGAATTATTAAAGAAATAATGGCTCACGGAAAGGATTTAATCGAATCAAATGGTGAGTATGTTGGCCCCTTAATTGCTACAAAAGTTGCTGTATTGCAGGAACGGGCAAACCCTTTGCGACAGTTTTTTGATAAAATCTGGGGTGAGAGCGATAGAATAGCAGAATTTGCTGCTGAACTAGCTTGGAAGTATATCCCTGAAGCCAAGAGTGATCTTCGGGATTTTATCGATTTGGAGCAGGTTAGTGATGATTTAATTGCTAACAAGACAAATTCGGTATTGGAACGGATAGAATCCGAGTTAGAAAGCTATATTCAAAATATTCATCCAAAAGCATTTGATCTTGTTGCAGAAGATTTAGCGCCACTATATTACCTTCGTGAAGCAGTGTATTTTCCCTATGAGGATTTTTTGGATAAATTCAGCAGAAATGGCAACTTTGGCAGAGCACGTTTTCAATTGGTTCGTGATCAACTGGAACGGTTGTATTATGCCTGTTACATTGCATCACGTTGGTCAGGAGAAAAGGTAGTTTCGCCGGTAATTACTGGTGGGGAAAACGCGCTCGGACAGCAGATTTATTCATTCCATCAAGACGTTGTAGCAATTTTTCAGGATCTACCTCTGGCGGAAATAATTAAAGCCGGTTCGATGGATCCCTATTATCGTTTTTTAGTGTATGTCCCTCGTATTAATATTCGCAGTTTTTTTCTTTCGTATCTTACGTTGCGGATAAAGCGGCAATACAACGAAGATATTCCGCAATTAAGTGCAGAGGTAGTAAAACAGCAAATTGTTTTAATGCTTGGGGAAAAATGGAATAATCCTTTAAGAAATATTAAAGCTTTTCAGGTTCCTGCTTTGAGCGAAATTGGTTTGTCTTCTATTCGTAGGGCGTATACTGTTAGCTTATATTATCATTATGTTCGAAGGATATATGCTCGTCGACATGAGTCGCTGGCATTACAGATATCCAAGTCACAGACCCGCAGGATTCGTCAGACTAGTAGTGATATGCTATTAACCTTATCCGCGATCGATGATGTTGCTGATAAACTTGAACGAGTAAATAATTCGCTTAGCCCAGAAGGAAAGGACGGTGAGTCATTACGGAATTTAATGGCCGTATTAAGACGAGATTCAGGTGCTCAGCGCCAATTTCGCAGTAAAATGGATCAGCTTGATCGTTCGGTAAAGGATCTCTCAAATAGAGGCCTGGAGGCACTCATTTTACTGAAAAATCACTTTGCCTATTATGCAGAACACACTCGTCAAGATAGAGTTCGTCTTGCAGAAAAATTACGACAGGAAGCTGAATGGCTGAATTCCTACATTGAGCTTTTACAATTGGCAGGTAGGGTTGAAGATAAGTATGCTACTGATGTATCTGCTATTCTAAGTGGCGCTCCTGCTTCGCGTGAAGCTCAGATTTCAGCAGACAACTCTGCGTTGCCGGAAGCAGATTAACGGCCGTCGTTTGATAGCTTGTTCAAACCAAGCGGATCAGCTCCTGTTTCGACGGAAAGTGAAAAATAGTCCAGTAACAGTGGGTAATCAGTGATGACCTTGCCATATGTTTGCAGCGCATTCAGTTGCCGTTCTGTCATCATATCATCAAAAACAATTTCAGTGCTTGCTTGTTGAATGGCAGCTCTTCGAGATTCCAATAATTCTTGGTATATTTCTCTTCCTGCTTCATATAACTCTATGTCAGGAAAAGACATATTATTGATGCGGATTGACTGTATATTGACTTCGCGCATAGCAATTGAAACCTTCTGCGCAAGGTTCGTTTCAATTTCAGAAAGTATAGGTTGAGTATTTTCTTGCCCAGCTGTTCGCATCATTGCAGTTAACTCTGTTCGGATATTTTGGCTAACACTGCTTTCTAAGCTTTCTTCGAGTTCAGCAAGGTTTTCTGGCAGTATTTCACGTTGCGCTGCCAGATTGGGCAATAGTTCGGGATCAACATTCCATTCAACGCTTAGTTCAATGGAGTAGGTAAAATCCGGGTTTCCTTCCATGTATTGACTGTAATGCTCACCGGAGGGAAGATTTTGTTCAATGGATAGGTTGCTGTGCTGAATAGAGGGTTCATAGATATACATGCTAACATTTGTCGGAATGAGTTTTTGCCAGCACCAGCAAAAATTGCCAGCTCGGACAACCGACGGTTCCCATCCATTTGTTTTACTAAAAACAACACCATATTGGTTTGGCCCAATCTGAAAAGAAATCCAGCCGATATAGAAAACTGCTGATCCAGAAAGAAGGAGAATAAGCAGAATGATAAAAAACTTGCGCATATTGCCTCCGAGTTCACTTCACATACTACGCTGAACAATCTAGTATGACAACCAATGGTTGGCTTGAACATCTTACAAAAAATCGATTCTTATCTCGATCGTCTTGTTTGGGCAGGAATGGCCGTTTCTTTTTCGGCCTATGTAATTTATGTTTTAGGTTCTTCTCAGCGGTTTACGGAAGCTACGCTTATTGGCTTATTACAAATTGCAGGCTGGTTTTCCGCTGGTGTTATTTTGTGTTCAATTTATTCAATTGTATTTCGGCTCATATTTCGGCATTTTGAAGTTGAAAATAGAGAACGACGAATTCGCCGTCGGATATTGAGCCTGGTGAGTGCTTTGTTTTTGTTTGCTGTTCAAGGGTATATACTTGCAATTATTAGTTCATAAAGCGGGAGATTGTGTATGGATACTATGTCGCAGACTGTTTTTGCTGTACGAGGAGCTGCACAACTTGAGTCTGATTCTCAGGAATTGATGCGAAAAGCAGTTATAGAGTTGGTAGAAAGGCTTTTGTACTCCAATTCGATTGATTCTCAAGATATTGTGAGTATTCAATTTACCCAAACTGCAGACATTCGTTCGGCAAACCCGGCACGAGAACTGCGTACCGCTGGTTTTTCGTCGGTGCCTCTTTTTTGTGCTGCTGAGCCCGAATATCCTGATTCTTTGCCATTAACAGTTCGAGTTTTGCTCACGTTTCGGGGTCCTGCTGGTATGGAACCTGTTCCTGAATATATTGGCGGAGCGAGGACCCTGCGGCAGGATATTCAGTGAAATTTCATCATCAGCGACTTGCAGCAAAAACCTTGGGAAATATTTTTCGCAAAGCAGGGGCGCGAATACAGGTTGGTGCAACTGGCCGTCAAATTGAATCTTGGTGTGAACAGCAGTTATCAGCGGATTATGGAGCAGCAAGTTTAAAAGGGTATAAGGGCTTTCCGGCAAATATTTGCATAAACCGAAATACACAGGCTGCACACTGTCCGCCAAACGATCAGCCTTTTGAGCCTGGCGATGTAATTACGCTTGATATTGTAATTGATCGTATGGGGTGGAAGGCTGATCTTGCTTGGACATATGCAATTCCGCCATTATCCGAGCAGCGAATGAAGTTATTACAGGTAGCCTGGCAAGCCTCCTTGCTGCCCCTATGTGTAGATATTGCACAGGAAAAACGTCAAACAGCAGGAAAACAAAGCGCCGAACTTCTTCAGCATTTATTAAAACAAAACGGATTCTCTTTGTGTAAGGGGTTCGTGGGGCATAGCATTGGTCGGGATATTCATGAAGAACCCCTTGTGCCATATCAGCCTGAGGTATGTGTATTTCCAGGGCAAAATAAGCCTGAAGAAGAAAAAGTTTTTTGCTGGGAACCTGTTATCACTACAGGAAATGGTGTTGTTCGCCAAGAACCGGACGGGTCGTATTTTACAGTTGATAATCAGCCAGCTGCTCAGTTTGAACATATGTTTCTCATAGACTCCACCGAGATTCAGATACTGAATATTGCCAAAAAAGAAATACAGAGCGGAAAGTTATTTCATTCACGTCCACCTTGGTAAAAATACTTTTGTATCTTGACATGAGTGATTGCTTGGGCTAATATCGACGCCAATGCCGTCTTAGCTCAGCTGGCCAGAGCACGTGACTTGTAATCTCGGGGTCGTCGGT
>CAYNNU010000044.1:0-13503 GCA_964398645.1 uncultured Spirochaeta sp. | reverse complement strand
CTTGGCGGGCGACCCCGCAACAGCCCGGAAGATGGGTAAAAATGGCCGGCGCGCTATTTACAATCAATATAACTGGAGTATTGAAGAAAAAAAACTCTTAGTTTTATATGATGAATTGGAGAAAATATGCATATAGTAACCGTGATTGGAGCGCGTCCTCAGTTTATTAAAGCAGCGGTGGTGTCGCGGGCTCTTGCAGGCCGAGGGGTAAAAGAAATGCTGGTGCATACCGGTCAGCATTATGATGCGAATATGTCCGATGTGTTTTTTGATGAGTTGGAAATTCCTCGACCAGCATATAACCTTGGGATTGGCGGGGGAACGCACGGAAAGAATACCGGCCGAATGATTGAGGCTATCGAACAGGTTTTGCTGGATGAAAAGCCGGAAAAGCTTTTGGTCTATGGCGATACTGACTCTACTCTGGCTGGTGCCTTGGCCGCGGTAAAACTGCATATTCCAGTAGTGCATGTAGAGGCCGGCTTGCGTTCTTTTAATCGCCGTATGCCCGAAGAAATCAATCGTATATTAACTGATCATGCGGCTGAGCTTCTGCTGGCACCAACGCAAACAGCAATGAAGCATTTGGCAGATGAGGGTATTCCTGCTGAACGCTGTCATCTGGTTGGGGATGTAATGTATGATGCAGCACTTTATTACGGTAAAAAAGCAGAGCAGGAAAGCCGTGTTCTGGAAGATTTGGGACTTGCTCCAAAAGAGTATATTCTTGCAACCGTGCATCGGGCAGAAAATACAGATGACCCTTTTCGCCTGAAGGCGATTATGGATGGTTTTGCAGCAGTTGATATGCCGATAGTGCTACCCTTGCATCCACGAACTGCGGCAAGAGTTTCCGCGGCCGGATTACAGCTGCCGCAGAATCTGCAAACGATAGACCCGGTTGGCTATCTTGATATGGTACAGCTGGAACGCCAGTCTGCGCTTATCGCAACAGATTCCGGCGGTGTACAAAAAGAGGCCTTCTTCCAAGGGGTGCCATGTGTAACCCTCCGCGATGAGACCGAGTGGGTTGAGCTGGTGGAGGGCGGTTGGAATCGTCTAGTATCACCGAAAAGCGGACAGGAAGTAGCGACCGCAATTACTCAGGCCGTGGGTACGCGGGGTCGGGATATTACTCCTTACGGAAGCGGACAAGCCGGAGCACAAATCGCGGAGCTGTTGAATGCCTAAAAGCATTGTGTACATGTGCAATTTTGCCAACACTCCGGAAAATGGCATGAACTATCGGCCGTATTTGTTGGGAAAATATGCAGTGCAACAGGGCTATGATTTTATCGTAATCGGCGCCGGCTTTCATCATCAAATGAAGGAAACCAAGAATGCCGGAGCGAAACCCCGTTTTGAAACTCGCGATGGTGTGCGCTTTGTTTGGCTTCCAGCAAAAAAATATGATGCCAATAAATATGTTTCGCGGGTTTTGAATCAGTTTCTTTTTGCTTGGCGTGCGCGGCGCTTTTGGCGAAAAAATACACTTGGAATACAGAACCCTATTGCAGTCGTTTCATCTTCACCAAGCTTATTTTCCTCTTTGGCTGCTCGTTTTTGGGCTCGTAAGCTAAAAACCAAATTTGTATTTGAGGTTCGCGATATTTGGCCAATGTCATTGATCGAATTGGGCGGCGTGGGAAAGTGGCATCCTTTTATGATTTTGCTAAAAATGGTAGAGCGGTATTCGTATAAAAAAGCGGCGAAGACTATCTGTACCCTTCCAGATGCAGAGTCTTATATGTGCCAGAATGGCTTGGCGGCGGGAAAATTTGCTTATGTTCCTAACGGGGTGGATGTAGAGGATGCAGAAGAAGGCGAAATAATGAATGCTGATTTTGCCCGGGCAATTCGAAATCGCTTTGTGGTTGGGTATGCTGGTACTGTGGGGTTGGCAAATAATCTTGAAATATTGATTGATACAGCAGTTGCATTACAGCAGCAAAAGGATGTGGTGTTTGCCATTATTGGAGATGGCCCGCGAAAAACTGCATTACAGCAACGGGTACTGGAATTATCATTACACAATGTATTGTTTGTAGATGCAGTGCCAAAAACTGAAATACAGGCGTATATTCGGCAATTTTCGGTAGGATATTTGGGCTTACATAAAGCGCAGGTGTTTCAATATGGGATAAGCCCGAATAAGTTATTTGATTATATGTTGGCCAGTATTCCTGTGTTGATTACTGTGAAGCCTAATCGAATTGTTGCAGAAGCTGGTTGCGGTTTTTCTGTTGAGCCTGATGATCCTAATGAAATTGCGCAAAAAATACTGGAGCTGTATCAAATGGGTTCTGATGAACGGGTGCGCTTAGGGCAGGCAGGGTATGAATATGTGCAGAAGAATCATACGTATGAGCATCTTTGTAAGCGTTTTATTTCAATATTAGAGGAAAAAACATGAGTCACTTTCCAATTGCATTCCTCGCTTGGAGAAATTTTTCCCGCAATATTTCTCGCTATCGGGTATTGTTGAGCGCAATTATTTTAGCTTCGGCTGTATTTGTATTTGTATTGGGAACAGTAAACGGTATGACTAGTACGCTTCGGAGCAAAGCAGCAAGATATTTTTCCGGTGATATTTCCGTTCAGCAATTTATTGAGGGCGGGCATTCTGAATTGCAGGAGCCGGAGAAAGTTCGTTTAATATTGGAACAGTTAGCGCCTCCAAATTCCGTGGTTATTATGCGAAGCTTGCATTATCGGCAAACCGCAGAGGTTTTTTTTGCGGGGCAGTCTATTCGGCAGCGTCGGGTAATTGGCGTGGATTGGGAGCAAGAGCGTCCAGTGTTGGAGAGAATGTCATTTGATGATGGCAACGTTCCGATGCAGGCCGATGAGGTTTTATTGTCAAGCCAGACGGCTGAACGTCTTGGTGCAAGGCTTGGGGATTCGGTTGTGGTTCGGATGCGAACTTTGAGCGGTCAAGTGAACACAGCTGTTTTGGTGGTTCGAGGAATTTACCGAGAATCAAGTTTTTTTGGGTATTCGGTGTATATGGAGCGGGAGCATTTAAATCGTCTGGAAGGAGCAGAGCCTGGCCGGGTTAATGAGGCTGGAGTTTTCTTGCTTGGCAGGGGGCTGGGATCTCAACGCCAGCTTGCCGCACAGATTCAACAAAAACTTGCTGCATTGGGTGCAACCTTTCCTGTTATTCAAAACCGTACACAGCGGAGTAGATTATTGGCTGAACGTCGGCCGGAGCCTCATTATGCAGTTTTAGCCCTGGACGCTTTACTAGCCGAGATTAAGGATTTACTGAATGCAATTGCCGTAGTTGCCTGGCTTGTGTTGATCCTTTTTGCCGGTTTGATTGTTGTAGGAGTGGCAAATACGTACAGTATGATTGTGTATGAGCGGACGCGTGAGATTGGTACGCTTCGGGCCTTGGGCATGCTGAAGGAACGGGTTCTTGCAGTTTTACTGGGTGAAAGTATGTTTTTGGGTCTTTTGGGTGCTCTTCTTGGTACTTTGCTTGGCGTTGCCATTTTACAGGGAATAAAGTTTGCATTTGATTTTTCTTCTACGAGCTGGGGGGCCTTGTTTTTGCAGCAAGGGCATTTGGAATGGAAGCTCACCATCACATCATATGTTACGGTATTATTGCTGGCAGTTCTTGCTGCCCTTGGCGGCTGTGCCCGTGCTGCCTGGAAAGCTTCTCGCCTGGTTCCGGTTGAGGCATTGCGGTTGGAGTAAGCAGGCTATATTTCGATCTAGTGAAAAGGAAATAAAATGAAAGTGCTTGTTATTGGTGGCGCCGGTTACATTGGCAGCCATGTTGTGCAGCAGTTGCTGCACGCGGGCTTTGATCCCTGGATACTTGATAATTTGTCTAGCGGGCGCCGGGAAAATATTCGTGATTCAAAGCGGTTTTTTTTGGCAGATATCATGGAGTCTGAGCAGCTGGATGAGGTGTTTTCGCAAGGTTGGGATGCTGTAGTTCATTTGGCAGCAGAAAAAAATGCCGGTGAGTCCATGTTGCTACCGGAAAAATATGCCCGCAACAATATTTCTGGTTCAATAGAAGTGTTGAATGCCATGGTTCGGCACGAAATCCCCATGATAGTTTTTTCTTCTACTGCCGCGGTATATGGGGAACCGCAATATGTACCGGTTGATGAAAAACACCCCCTTGAGCCGGAAAATTTTTACGGCTACACGAAATTGCAGATTGAAGGATTATTAAACTGGTATGCAAAAATACACGGCATTCGCTATGCCGCATTGCGCTATTTTAATGCCGCTGGCTATGCCGCCGATGGAAGTGTGCCGGCTCTGGAAAAATCCCCAGCAAATCTGTTGCCGGTGCTCATGGAAACAGCACTTGGCTGGCGCGAAGAGGTGCAGATTTTTGGCAATGATTTTGACACAGAGGATGGCACTGGAATACGCGATTATGTGCATGTGAGCGATTTGGCTCGGGCGCATGTATTATCTTTGCGAAAGCTGTTGGAAGCGCCCGGGGAAAGCCCCGGAAATATTACAGTGAACCTTGGCAGCCGCCGGGGAATTTCGGTTCTGCAAATGCTGGAAGTCGCCCGCCGCATAACCGCCCACCCCATTCCGGCCACCATCGTCGCCCGGCGACCCGGCGACCCGGCGCGGGTTGTTGCAAGCTCCGACCTGGCGCAGCAGCTGCTTGGCTGGGAGGCAACAGAGAGCGACTTGGACTCGCTGGTACGCAGCAGCTGGAACATATACCGCCAGCAACAAAGCCCGCCGGGGCAATAAGCCGACGCCCCACAGAAACCCCCGCCGGGGCAATAAGCCGCCGCCCCGCCGATCTCTCCCATCAGCCAGGCCAAAAACCTCTTAGTACGACCGCAACATGTAGAAATTACATGTTGCGGTTTTTTTTGCTTTAAAATGTGCACCACTAATTCTAATCAAACGCATATCTAACTAAAATCACACGTATTCTTAACTCCCGGCTAGGTAAGTATCTTTCATGGATATGAATACATCGCGGACATCTGTGCAAATAACTGTTGTAGGCACCGGCTATGTTGGCCTATCAAATGCAGTATTACTGGCTCGCTATTTTAATGTAATGGCGCTGGACATTGTGCCCGAAAAAGTGGCGCAAATAAAAAAACGACAATCACCGATTGTTGATGCAGAAATTGAGCGGGTTTTTCGGGAGGAAAAGCTACAGCTAACAGCAACTCTGGATAAGCAATTAGCCTATGAAGATGCTGATTATATAATCATTGCAACACCAACCGATTATGATCCCCAAACAAATTATTTTAATACCAGCGCTGTAGAGGCTGTTATTCAGGATGTGTTGGAATATAATCCTCAAGCCCTCATGATCATAAAATCGACGGTGCCGGTTGGCTACACAGAAACTGTCCGGGAAAAATTCAATACCCAGAACATTATCTTCTCGCCTGAATTTTTGCGGGAGGGAAAAGCCCTTTACGATAACCTGCATCCAAGTCGCATTGTTGTGGGTGAGCAATCAGACAGGGCCCGCGCCTTTGCTGATGTATTGGTCCAGGCAGCTGAAAAGAAAGATGTTCCGGTGCTGCTGACAAATTCTACCGAGGCAGAAGCAATCAAACTTTTTGCCAATTCCTATCTTGCTATGCGCGTAGCGTATTTTAATGAACTGGATAGTTATGCAGAAACCCATGGTCTGGACACCCGGCAAGTAATTGAAGGGGTTGGTCTGGATCCGCGGATCGGCAGTCATTACAATAACCCTAGCTTTGGCTATGGGGGATATTGTTTGCCAAAAGATACTCAGCAATTATTAGCCAACTACGATGCTGTGCCAAACAATATTATACAGGCAATCGTTGATGCAAATAGAACCCGGAAAGATTATGTTGCGGCGCGTATCCTTGAGCGAAAACCCTCAGTAGTTGGAATTTATCGTTTAACCATGAAAACCGATAGCGATAATTTCCGCGCTAGTGCAGTTCAGGGAATAATGAAACGCCTCAAGGCAAAGGGTATTGAGGTTTTGGTTTTTGAACCAGCCCTGAAGGATGATACCTTTTTTAACAGCCGGGTATTACGTGATTTTGATGAGTTTGCAGCTGCTAGTGATGTGATTGTTACCAACCGCATGCATGATGAACTCTTGCCCTTTCGCGAAAAAGTATATACTCGCGATTTATTCAGCCGCGATTAGCGGCTTGGGGAAGAAATCAATGCAGCAGTATTCAGAAAAATCCGATTTTGTATTATCTCCCCATGGGGTCTGGCTGAAAAAGAATTGGCTGGATGCAACCTTTAATTTTTATTGTCGCGACAGCTATGAGCCACTATTGGCAGAATATCTTTCTGCGCAAACCGAAAATTTTTCATTTATTGATATTGGAGCTAATCAGGGATTGTATTCATTGATTGCCGCCCAGAATCCTGCATGTCGAAAAGTATTGGCCTTTGAGCCGGTAAAAAAGACATATCATTTGTTGGCAAAAAATATAAAAGCAAATAAAGGAAGTAAGAAAATTCATTCATATCGCCTGGCCATTTCTGATAAATCGCAAAAAACAAAAATATCAATTAAACCCGGGCATAGTGGAGCGGCCACCTTGCGCAAACCCTTCTGGTCCCTTTTTCAGCGCGGCCAAACTATCCAAACCATTGGTCCGGAAAAATTGCGTAGTCTGCAGCCTACAGGATCACTTATTATTAAAGTTGATGTAGAAGGCCATGAAGATGTAGTGATGAATACCCTTGCGCAGGCAGCTTATTACAAAATGACCCGCGCCGTATTTTTTGAAGTAAATGATCGCTGGAGCAATGCGGAAAAACTCATAGATTTATTACGCCAACAAGGCTTCACCCAATTCCTTAGAACAAAAGAAGGCAGCAAATATGATTTGCTGGCTACTAAGAAGTAGTAAAATTATTTGACAGAACGAAATAGTTTACTATACTTAAAACACTTATGAAAAATAAAAGTATACGAGCGTTATCTGCAATTTTATTGTTTTTTGTGTTTGGGGTATTTCATTCTTTTGCTGTAGAAATTCATTACAGTGAAGGGCTGGCCTTGTATTCTGATACCATTGGTACAAGTAATAGTCTTACTTTCAGTGTTTCTCCTTTTGAGCAGGCTTTGGATGGGCTCATTTTTGGCGGTGGTTTTTTTTCACATAGTACAGAAAAAATTGTCGCCCCGGTTTTCTCTGCAGGGGGAATACTTTACACGGGCTGGCAGTTTGGCCGTGGTTTAGATGAAGCTGAATCATTCTGGCAACGGTTTCGGTTTATTCCTGTTATTGGGGGTGGTTTTTCTTACTTTACTGTTTCAGGTGCTGGCGCGGAAGTTTTTTCCGGAGGTGCATTGTCGGTAAGCGGGAACGTGCTGGCAGACATGCCTTTGCGGCCAGGAATTCGGGCTGGAGTGATGATTGGGTATCAACTGTTTTTTGCTGAGCAATTATTCGGCCATATTCAAGCAAGTTTAGCTGTTTCGTTTTCTTCTCCAGGGCTTGATAATTCAGAAAGAGGAGAGGATTGATGCGCAGAAAAATAAAATGGCTTTCATTGATATTTTTCAGCCTAGTGGTGTTTGCCTGCACAGATTTACAATTGACGGTACAAACGGGAGCAGAACTTGCTGCTTCAGAAGATATGGATGATATTGAAATTGGATTTGCAACAGGGGATAATCCGGTACATTTAAGCCAAAGCATGACACTGCCGTTAGTAGGTTCGAATGGAAGTATTATTTCGTGGAGCAGTAGCCGGCCAGATTTGGTAAGTTCTTCTGGTGTTCTAAACAGGCCGGATGATGAGAATCTGGTTGTCTCATTAACAGCAGTTATTCAACATGGAAATACAGTAAAAACAAAAACATTTTATTTGCTTGTCTTGCAATCCGATGCTGAATTGATTCGAATGCTGCCTGTGCCGGCAGGTTCTTTTGGTCGAGAAGGGTATTCAATAACATTGTCTGCATTTAATATTGCGCAATATGAATTCACACAAGCACAGTATGGTGCACTTATGGGAACAGCTGTATCAGCTACATTGTATAATCGACCTCAAGGTATGTGCTGGTATGATGCCTTGGTAATTTGCAATCGATTGTCTATGTTAGCAGAAAAAGATCCGGTATACACCATAAACGGAAGCACTGATCCCGATGATTGGGGAGCAGTTCCGACAGCGGATGATGAAGATTGGAATAATGTAGAAATGGATATGTCTGCAAATGGGTACAGAATGCCAACAGAAGCAGAGTGGGAGTATGCAGCACGAGGGGGACATCCGGTACAGTCGTATTTGTGTACGGCTAGTGATACGATTGCTACATTGGCAAGGTATGATGGAAATGCGGGAGGACTCTATCCAGTGGGGAGTTTAGCTCCTAATAGCATTGGAACCTATGACATGAGCGGTAATGCTTGGGAGTTTACCTGGGATTGGAATGATGATTACCCAGAGTCAAATTTGGAAAATCCAACTGGGCCGGAAAGCGGTGTCATGCGTGTTTTGCGGGGGGGTGGGTATGCCTCAACGGCTTCATATTGTAGGCTTGATTATCGTTATCCAAGGCCTCCATATACTACAGCAATAACACATACCATCCGCCTAGTCACCAGCGGAAATTGATCGCGTACTCCAAGCAGTACACCTCTCGAATTTTTCCAACCAGTAGTGTATAGTTGTTCCGGAGGCAATGGTGTTTGAGCTTGCTGTTCGGAACATTTATCGTAATGGTGCCCGCTTGCGGCCGATGGTTGCAATCATGGTGCTATCTTTTGCCTTGTTGATAATTGGAAATGCTGTGTTATCCTTTGCTGATCAGGCGTTTTATCAAGCCTTTGCCCGGAATATTGCGGCCGATATGGGTGTTTCGCCCGTGGCTCAGGAAAAGTATACATTGTTTGGTGCCGATGTTTTGCTGGTTGGTGAGTATCTTGTGCCCCCGGTTCTGCCCGAATTTGAGAAGCTGCAGCAGGCTGCGCAGGCTATGCCACAGGTTCGGGCGACTGCAGGGGTAATCAGCACAGCTGCTCGCATTGAATTTGAGAGTGGTTCCAGCACAAGAAGCGCAGATCTGGCCCTGTTCGGGGTTGATTTTGCCGACTATGCCAAGCTTTTCCCCCAGCTTGAGATTGTGAAGGGTGGTTTTCCTGCGGTAGGACAGACGGGAATTATGTTGCAGGAACAGCATGCGCGAAATGCTGAATTGGGAACCCCAGTTTTATTGATGGTCTCCAATGGTATTTCGTTCACGATACGGGAGGTACCCCTGGCGGGAGTATACCGCTATCCGGTGCACGACCGCTTGCTTGATCGGCTGGCATTGCTGGATGCCGAGACGGCGCGGGCATTGAATGGATATGTGTATGCCAGTCAGGACACTACCGAAATTCCAGCCGAGGAGGAAGCGCTTTTTTCTTCGGATCTCGACGATTTGTTTGGCACAGGTGGCGGAGAAGAGACACAGGGTTTTGGCAGCATGGATGCCGGCATTGCAGAAGGGGCTGAACAAAGCAGTTCGGCTTCTGTTTTTGATGAGTTGGATAGTTTATTTTCCGATACAGCTGATGATTTAAGCGAGCAGGACGGTCAAATTGCTTCAACGGCTGTAAAAGTATTTAATCATCTTTTGATATCTTTGAATGACCGGGATCAGGATGATGCTGTCCGGCATCAGTTAGTTGCCGCTGGCTTTTCTGCCGATCAATATGAAATACGGGATTGGCGCAATACGGTTGGCGGCAGTGCCGTGCTTGTGTGGTATTTGCAGATTATGTTGAATGCCGGTTTGTTTTTTGTGGCCTTGGGTGCGGCAATAATAACCAGCAATGCCTTGATGCTTTCGGTGCTTGAGCGACGCAAGGAAATTGGGACCATGCGTGCCTTGGGTGCAAGTCGTGCAAGGGTCAGCTTGATGGTCAGTATCGAGAGCATGATTGTAATGGTCGGCGCGGCTTTTCTTGGAATTTTGCTTGGGGTTTGTATTACTCTTGTATTTAACAGGTTTCATTTTTCAACTGATAATCAATATATCGAGATATTATTTGGCGGGGGCTCGTTACAGGCCCGGGCTAGTATTTCTTTGGTAGTTGCGCACCTTATTGGGGCAGTTTTTCTGGCAGCAGTTGCTTTATTATATCCTTTGCGTTATGCCTTGCGTATTCCGCCAGCTGCGGCTATGTCCGAATAGCTAAAGGCTGGAAATTTGTTTTGTAAAAGAGCTATACTTAGGATTGAGGAGTTCGCCGCATAATGCAGGTTTCTACTATCCATATAACTTTTTTTTCAGCATTGTTGTCGGCAATAATGAGCGCTGTTTTAGTTCCCTTAATATTGCGTTTAAGCCACAGGTTTGGCTGGTACGATGTTATGGATTACCGCAAGGTTCATACAGAAGATGTTCCGCGCTTAGGCGGGGTTGCGCTATTTTGGGGCTTTTTTGTCTGCCAGCTGGTGTTGGCCTTTGGGCTGGGAATCATCCCTTTAAGCTCGCCACTGCTGTTTTTGTTAGTAGGTTTTTTATTCATTCATCTGCTTGGTTTGGTGGATGATTTTCGAAATATTCCTGCACTTGGAAAACTACTGGGTCAGATTGCAGCCGGCGTGTTCGTGGTAATTGGCGGTGCCCAGATTCGGGGCATTGAATTACCTTTTGCCTCTTCGGCGCTGGATTTTTCGATATGGGCTGGCCCTATAACAGTTTTCTGGCTCATAAGTATTTCCAATGCAATCAATCTAATCGATGGTGTGGATGGCCTGGCGGGAGGGATTAGCCTCATTGCTGCCGCCTCTATGGGTATTATTCATGTAGTCAACGGCAATGTAATTGGGGTTTTGTATTCGTTTACCCTTGTTGGTGCTGCGGCTGGGTTTTTGGTTTTTAATCATCCCAAAGCACGAATTTTTATGGGTGATTCAGGTAGCTTGTTTTTAGGCTTTGCATTGGGAAGTTTGCTTTTTTTGGAAGACCCCGGTTTTGCTGGTATTCACTTGACATCTCGAGCCTTTTTATTACCAAGCATTACTATCTTATTATTACCAATATTCGATACGGTTGCCTCAATTTTACGTCGTATACGTCAGGGGCGCCCCATTCATAGTCCGGATCGAGAGCACTTGCATCATAAACTGCTGGATTTTGGCTTTTCGGTGCGGTATATATTGTTGCTGGAGTGCAGCATAACAGCTATAAGCGGGGCGGCCGCTGTTTTTTGGGCGGTCTCTCGAATATCAGATAGGATTCCAGTGGTAGCTGGCGAAATTGTTATGGTATGCAGTTGGGTTTTTGTAGGCGGTTTTTTTGTGCTGGTTCACTTTCTGAATAGCCGGCGCAAGCGCTTGGCTGAGGCGGAATAGGTTCATACTGTAACTTCCAGCGTTTGGGGTTGTTCCTCAAGTGTTTTCATGTGTAAAAAGGCAGGAGTGAGTATGCAGAATATAAAGATTTTTTTGACTGTATTTTTTAGTTTGATGTTGGCCGGTGCGGGGCTGGCGGCCGCGCAAACGAGCAGCTACTCGGAAGAACAATCTCGTCAAATTCTGCAACAGATTGATTCTATGGTAAGTTATCCAGAAAATGATTTTTCCGCTGAATATACCATTACGCAGGAGCGTCCCGGGCAGGGCAGCAGTCGTACCCGCGCCGCCTTATTCCGCCGAGATAGCAGGGATGCGTATGCGATAATTCTATTGGATCCCGAAGTCGACCGCGGCAAGGGCTATTTGAAAATTGGTAATAGCCTGCATGTATATGATCCGGTGGCTCGCAGGTTTACGGTTACAAGTGCGCGCGATCGCTTTCAGAACTCCAATGCCCGAAACTCGGATTTTACCCGTTCTACACTTGCTCAGGATTACCGTATTACTGGGGCCGAGCAGCAAACGTTGGGTGCGTATCAAACTATCGTCTACGATCTGGAAGCGATAACTGATGAAGTAAGCTATCCAAAGATGCGTATCTGGGTGGATCAGAACAATCTGGTTCGTAAAGTGGAAGACTACAGTTTGTCCGGGCAGCTGATGCGAACAACCGCCATTCCGTCCTATCAGCAAATTGAAAATTTATATGTCCCCATCACCATTGTTATGATTGATGCCCTGCACGGCCGGGAAATTGAGGGAGTGTTTCGCAACGATCGAACCGTTATTTCGGTGGCAAAACCATCATTTCAGAATGTGCCGGATGTGGTATTCACACGTTCATATCTGGAGCGGGTGAGCCAGTAATGGAATTCTTGCGGCGCGTATTAATCAGTTCAGTTATGTTTTTCGGTTGCGCTGTTTTTGCTTTTTCAGAGGAAACAGCAAATGTTGATGACTTGTTTTCTGTTCAGGATGGAACTGTGGCCGGGGATAGTGCCGGAAATACTGCAGGCCCTGTAACCGACGTCGAAGACCAGCCTGAAATAGGAATTGATGCAAATGCACTCATGACAGATGATCCCAGTTTTAGCGGCAGCGTTCAGCTGGGCGGCGGTTTTCTGGTGGGAATCCACCAATGGCCGGCGGGAAGCTCTGGCGCGCAAGAGTGGCTTGATGCTGCCGCCGGGCAAGTTGATGCTGGTGCTCTTGCCGATATGACTGTGGCAGTACAGTTTGATGTTCGTCCGCAAAACTGGCTGCGCCTATTCGTTTCTTTGGAGACCGAATTGGATCCGACTGAAATGACTTACAGTACTCCCGCATTCGATGAGATATTTGTTGACTATACCTTTCGCCAAAATTGGCTCTTCCGGGTAGGCCGCTATGGCATGACCTGGGGGCAGGGACATTTATTGGATAACCCGGCAAATCTGCTTCGTGGTGCTGACAGCGGCACAGCCGTTCGGATGATCAGCCCGCTTGCTGGTGGCGAAGTACAGGCTGTTGTGTACGGCACCGAGGATTGGTTTGCCGCCGCGCCCACAGTTGGGGCGCAGACGCTCGCCTACGTCCTTGGCTGGAACGGGGTTGCAGCAGACACCGCTATTGGCGCCGCCGCGCGCTATCGACATGAAGATGATTATGCTGTTCAGTGCAGCCTTTCCGGGAAGCGGGCGTTTGCTGGTATCGATACGGCTTTGGAAGGACTGGTTCGTTGGGATTCAACCCAAGTATTGAATGCTGATTCTTTGCAGGCCGCTGCCATGGTGAATCTGTTTGGAGAGATCGGTTCTCCGGTCTGGAAGATCATGCTGGAATATCAATATGTGTGGCCATCAACAGGCGCTTTGTCAGGCGAAGCCCCCGGTCACAGTTCTGGCTTGGCCATTCAAGCGCCGGTTTTCCTTGGCTGGACACCGGCAATTCGCTGGCTGCATGCCTTTGACGACATGTCAGGTGAGTTCATTCCCGGTATTAGCCGCAAAATCGCCCCAAATGTACGCATGTCCATCGGCCTGCCGCTTTTGTACGGCGGTCAGAACAGCAGCTTTCTGACAAGTCAGGATGATGAAGAAGATGAATTGATGCCAGAGGCTGATGATTTCCGCCAGGAATACAGCGGCGCACTGGTAATGAAGCTTTCCCTTTCTTTCTCCTTTTGATTGGGGTACACTATTC
>CAYNNU010000043.1:0-13597 GCA_964398645.1 uncultured Spirochaeta sp. | reverse complement strand
CTACTGAACCGTGTACATCACCCTTGATAACTACCTTCAATTCCTGAACAGCACCTTCCTGAATTGAATCATACAGGTTATCCAATGTTACTTTCTTAACATTTCGTGCTTCTTCAACTTTTCGCAGTTCTTGGCGTTTTCCACCAATCTGTTTGGCAAACTTTTCAGTATCAGTTACTTGGAAGGGATCGCCAGCGTTTGGTATACCTGTGAAACCAAGAATTTCAACTGGCATTGAAGGCGTTGCTTCCAGCACTTTTTCTCCATGATCATTAAACATTGCGCGAACTTTCCCATGGAATACACCTGCAACAAAGCTATCGCCAACGCTAAGAGTTCCTCGTTCAATAAGAACGGTAGAGACTGTTCCGCGTCCAGGATCAACCTTTGACTCAATAATATGACCCTCTGCGTTTGCTTCAAAGTTTGATTTTAGCTCAAGAACTTCAGCCTGTAAAAATACAGTATCCAGCAATTGTTCTATACCCTCGCCTTTTAAAGCCGAGATTGAAGCATACAAAGTACTTCCTCCCCATTCTTCAGGCATGAGATCTAGATCTGACAGTTGCTGTTTTACCCGATCAGGATTGGCATCAGGAAGATCTATTTTGTTTATTGCGACAATAATTGGAACTTCAGCTGCTTTAGCATGATCGATTGCTTCACGTGTCTGAGGCATAACACCGTCATTGGCAGCAACAACAAGGATTACAATATCTGTAACTTGTGCACCACGCGCACGCATAAGTGTGAAGGCTTCGTGACCAGGAGTATCAAGAAAGGTAATCTTTCCATGTTTTGTATTAACCTGATAAGCACCAATATGC
Organism: uncultured Spirochaeta sp.; assembly: GCA_964398645.1. Classification (GTDB taxonomy): domain Bacteria; phylum Spirochaetota; class Spirochaetia; order DSM-27196; family DSM-8902; genus Spirochaeta_B. Next base: position 12,770 of record CAYNNU010000043.1, on the reverse strand, counting down.
TGGGTAATACCACCAAACTCTCCGCCAATAACATTCGTTTTCCGAATTGCATCCAATAAACGTGTTTTACCATGATCAACGTGACCCATAACGGTAATAATGGGAGGTCGATCCTGTAATTCAGCGCCTTCATCACTACTGGTTTCAATAATAGTTTCATCATAAAGCGAAACAATATTTACCTTACAATCATATTCGGAAGCCAAAATTTCAGCGGTTTCGGCGTCTATTTGCTGATTGATGGTAACCATCATGCCCATCCCCATAAGCTTTCCGATTAAATCAGAAGCCTTCAGGTTCATTTTTCGTGCTAATTCGGAAACGGTAACTACTTCCATGATATCTACTTCTTTTGGAACAGACTGTACCTTAGGAAGCTTGTTTTTTTTGTAGTTTATCGCCTTTTCTATATGCCGGTCGCGTCGGAAGTTATCCTTCTTCTTAGACTTGTAAAAGCGCTTCTGCTGCGTTTTTCCGCTATTTTCTTCCGGCTGTGTTGGAGTTGATGAGAACCCTCGGCCTGGAGCTCCTGGTCTTCCTCCACCTGCTCCACCTGGTCTCGGTCTGCCACCAGTAGCACCAGCAGCACCAGTTGGACGAGGAGGACGAGAGTCACGGTTTTTTGTTATTCCTGGTCCACGACTCGGGCCGCTTGTACGGCGCCCTGGGGAAGAAGGCCGACTATCTGCAGTTCGGGCAGAGGAAGGTGATGAATCCCGCTTGACAGTTCTTTTGGGCCTATATACCTCAACTCCGCTACGCTTTTGCGGTTCGCGAGTTTTTTTAACAGCAGCAGCACCATTTGCAGACCAGACTGATTCGGTCTTTTTATCAGTGTCTTTGGTATCTGCTTCCGGCTTTGCAGTTTTGGGAGTAGCTTTTTCTGTTTCTGAAGCTGTCTTACTAACCGGCTTTTTATCAGAAGGAGTATCAACTGCTTTTGCTCCAGTTTTTTCGCTAGGCGATGCTTCACGGATATCCTCAGCAGATTTTCCCTGTTGTTTCTGACCTTTGCGTATTACTACAACCCGTTTTTTCTTTTTGGGCTGTTCGCTTTTTTCTGCAGATTTTGCCGCCGGTTCTTTTTTGTTCTTAATCAGCGTTGCCTTTGGCTTTTTTTCCATATCCTGCTCTGTAGACATACTACCCCTTTCCAAATACTGCTCTTACAAGCATCTTATGGTATCATTTATTTTTATACCAATTCAATGCCTGCTTATACATCTGTTTCTTCGTCAATTATTTCAACCGCATCAGAAATAATGTTTTTTATCATTTCTGCATCTTTTGCTGGAAGACCTTCAATCTTGTCCAATCTTTCCGGTTGTGTGCTTACAACATCGATAAGATCAACTATGTCTTCAATTCCATCACCAGCAAGTGCCACAACCATTGATTCTGTGATACCAGGTAATTCAGAGATGAGTTCAATTTCTTCAGAATCATCATCATCTTCATCTTCGAGTTCATCATCTTCAATATCTGTTTCTTCGTCCAGGTCCGATTCATCGATATAATCATCATCATCATCATCATATTCATCGGACACTTCGGTATTTTCATCTTCAATGATTTCAACATTTTCAGCTACGATACGTTTCAGTTCCAGGATATCCTCGTTACTGAGTCCTTCAATTGAATCAAGGCCTTCTTCAGCAAGCGAAACCAAATCCTCAATATACACAGCATTATTCTGTTCAAGGATTTCTACAAGCCGAGTCTCAATACCAGGAAGTTCATTGATTTGGGTAATCTCTTCATTCTCATCGTAATCACCAAATAAGGCAGATACTGCTCTTTTACTCTCAACATTGATATCCATTTCAGCAAATTGTTCAGGTGTTTTGACATCAACGTTCCAGTCAACTAAACGGTTTGCCAAACGAACATTTAGACCCTGTTTACCAATTGCAATGGAAAGTTGATTTTCACCAACAATTGCTAGAGCATGTTTTTTTCCATCATCAAGAACAACTACCTGTTCTACCTCTGCGGGTGAAAGTGCATTTCTGATGTATTCACGTGGATCTGGAGAATACTTGAGAATGTCAATTTTTTCACCTTCAAGTTCGCGGACTATTGCCTGTATACGAACACCTTTTACCCCGACACATGCACCCACTGGGTCTACATCTTCGCGATGACTATGTACTGCAATTTTAGTGCGGTAACCTGGCTCACGAACAATCTTCATGATTTCAACTGTTTTATCATAAATTTCGGGAACTTCCAGTTCGAAAATTCGTTTTACAAACTCAGGATGAGTCCGGGAAAGAACAATTTGCAAACCATGCGGTGCTTTTACAACTTCATAAATCAGGGCTTTAATTCGGTCGTTTTGACGATATACTTCTCGAGGACTTTGATAACGTCTGGGCATAATTCCTTCGGTTTTCCCGATATCAACAAAAATTGTGCCATTTCTTTCTCGTTGATAATACCCGATAATCATCTCCCCTTCTTTTTCTTTATATTCAGAATACAGGGTATCTTTTTGGATATCTTTCAGGGTCTGTTTTGCTTTTTGCTTTGCGCTTTGAATCGCGCTACGATCAAATTCTTGAGGATTGATTTCAATAAGCAGTTCATCACCGATTTCACAGTCTTCATTCAAAGCCACAGCTTCTTCCAAAGAAATTTCTGTAACAGGATCCATTACCTCTGTAACGATTTTTTTCTGAGAAAATAATGATACTTCGCTTCCATCATCTGAAAAGCGAACAACTGCATTTTCTGTAGTATCAAAAGTCCGTTTGTAGGCCGCAAACAAGAATTCCTCAATGGTGTGTTTTACCAAGTCTTCGGAAATACCCTTATCCTGCACGATTAATCGAATAGCATCCGCGAGTCCCGCTGCCATTATTACCCCCTGTCCTGATCTGGATCGAGTTTAGCTTTTTTTATTGAATCTATATGAAACGCAATTGTTTCATCATTATTCGTTGTTATTTCAACAGTATTATTATTATAGCTGGAAAGAATCCCATAATGCCATTCATTTTCTTCACCTGCCATTATTCGGATTCCTTTGCCCATATATAAAGTATATTCATGTGAATGTTTTATTTTTCGTTCTATACCGGGAGTTGAAATTTCTATATGTACATCCCTGCCATAGGCGAATAATACCTCCAAGCGCGCCTGTACAGTTCGGTGAATTTTTTCTAGGTCTGAATGGCCTATGCCATCAGCTTTGTAAACAATCAAAACCAAGTGATGACGTCCGCTTACTACCGAAAAAGACATATCAACAATATGCACAGACATTCCAGCTAGAATTGATTCTAGTTGTTGCCGCAAATCATCTGATGGTTTTTGATCCATAGCTGTCATGCCTACGCCTTAACCTATTTTTTCAGTAATAAAAAAAATTGCATAAAAAAAAGAGCCCTGTCGGCTCTTTTTTTACCAACTAAATAAACTGTTGCACTTAGAATAACTGAAATAGCAAAATGTGTCAATCTTGGGCCAAGGTAAAGTATGAAATTTTTTTCACTCCAGCGCTTTGTAAAAGTTCATATGCTGCTTGAATGCTTGCCCCTGTGGTTCGGATATCGTCAATGATTAATATTTTTTCTGGCAGTTGAATTTCTTTAACTTGGAACATTAAGGCTGCATTTTCCAACCGTTGCATACGGTTAAGGGTCTTTTGCATGTATGATTTTTTTGTTCTTATAAAACAGGATACATACTCTTGCTCTTGAATATCACATACTTTTTTTGCCAGTTCGCTGCCAGGGTCCCATCCACGAATACGACATTGCCTTCTATGTCCAGGCAAGGAGGTGATTGAATAATTCCACGTGCTTTCTGGTAGATATGCCGCCAATAGTTGTGCCAATTGATGCACAAGCATTCGATTGCCCTGTTTTTTCCAAGTAAGCAGTGCCTGCCTTAGCAATCCTTTGTAGACGCCGCAACTACCGTTCACTAGTGTATTTTGCTTTGATATGTGTAATTGTACACTACATTCAAGTAGTAATCTGCGAAAACATGTCGGGCAAAGTCCATGTTCGGCATCGCTCTCCATTCCGCACCAGGGGCAGCAAATAGGAAATAACCATTTGTGTATAATAGTATTCATATATCATAGATACTGAAAAAAGGGCGCTGTATGCTTAAGGTATCAATTATTATTCTTTTAGTTGAGCATGAATTTCAAACAAAAATTGCAGTGCTTCCAAGGGAGAGAGTGTTTCTGGTGAAATATTTCTAACTCTATCGGCCACATCTGTCTCAATCGAAAAGAGGGCCTGTGCTTGGGAATTTTTTGAAGGAGCAGAAGCTTTTATTGCTTGCGCCGAAATCTCTGGATCAGGTTCAATGCTACTTAGCAGGTATTGCGCTTGTTGCAAAATCGATTGTGGGATACCTGCTAAGCGGGCAGCTTGTATCCCGTAACTATGATTACTCGCGCCTTCTTGAACTTCTCTCAGAAAGATGATCTCTCCATTATTTTCCTGAATTGACAAGGAAAGATTACATAAAGCTGGATGTTGTATTGATGAAAGTTGATGATAATGCGTCGCAAAAAGTGTTCGTGTTTTCACAGTATCCAAGAGATAGTTACAGATTGCATGCGCAATTGCCTGCCCATCGGTTGAGCTGGTTCCGCGCCCTACCTCATCCATTATAACCAGACTGGAAGAAGTGGCTGAATGAAGTATATGGGCGGTTTCTGTCATTTCAACAAGAAAGGTTGATTCACCCCTTGCAAGATTATCACGAGCACCAACCCGGCAGAATATATTGTCAGCAATTCCGATACGAGCGGAACTTGCCGGTATATATGAGCCAATCTGGGCCATGAGAACCAGTAATGCAGTTTGTCGTAAATAGGTTGATTTTCCAGCCATATTTGGGCCGGTAATAAGAGCAAAGTACTTTTGTGAAATTTGGATTGAATTTGGAACAAATGTTCCTGCAGGAAGATGTTTTTCCACTACGGGGTGGCGGCCCTGAATGATCTCCAGGCTTGTATCTTCTAGTAAGTCAGGCTGTACATAGCCATGTAGTGTTGCTGCATAGGCTAAAGATTGAAGAGCATCCAAATTTCCCAATAAGACGGCAATATGTTGAATATGAGCTAATTCTTTTTCGATTTTACTACGCAATTCAGAAAAGACTTCAAGTTCTCGTTCAACAAGATTTTGCTCTGCGGTTTGTAGATCACTTTGAATTCGATGAAGTTCTTTAGTTGCAAAGCGGTCACACTGTGTAAGGGATTGTCGAGGAATGAAAGAATCTGGAACTTTACTACGATTACTTTTTGTAATTTCGATAAAATATCCAAGTATTCGGTTGTATTTTATTTTCAGGCTTTGTATACCGGTTTCAGCTTGCAGTTTTTCCCCATATTTTTTTAATATTGAATCACTGTTTTCGTACAGTTCACGAAGTCGATCAACTTCACTATCATACGCTGTGCGAATGCATCCCCCATCAGCCGGATTTGCAGGTGGGTTATCAGCAATTGCTTGTGCTATATGTTTTGCCAATGAAGAAGCTGCTTCACATTCATCCTGGCTGATTGGAAAAACCTGTTTCAGCGAATTATCGGTATGCAAGAGCTTTGTAAGTGAATCAATAAGAGACAGGCTGGCACCAATTGCTTCAGCATCTCGGGGATTTGTTTTTTGCATACCAATTCTTGCTGATAGCCGCTCAAGGTCACGAACCGAGGATAAATATTCACGCAAGCTTTGTAAAATACCTTGTTGATGATAAAGCAAAGAAACGGCGTCTTGTCGTTTCTGAATTTGAGATAGCTTGCGTAGCGGTTGGAGCAACCATCGATATAAAGTCCTGCTCCCCATTGGACTTTCAGTAAAATTTAACACTGAGTAGAGGGTGTATTCAGTTCCGCCATCCTGTAAATTTTCTACTAACTCCAAGTTTCGTTGGGTTGCTTCGTTAAGTGGAACGAAATCACTGGTGCTTAATTTGTGTATTGAGCGAATATGCTGTAAATTGTTGCCAGCATTCTCAAAAATGTATTCAAGCAGGATGCCGGCAGCAGCTAAGGCAGGTTCATTTTCCTCGATACCAAATCCACGCAGGTTTGCTACTTTAAAAAAAGATATGAGTTTTCGGTAACTTTCGTCCACGGAAAAAAACCAGTCAGGATAGCGATTTATTAGCCAGCCATGACCGCTTTGTAATAAAGGCGCGAGGCTTGTATCCAATAGACTCTCTTGAATTAACAATTCACTAGGATGTAAACGAGCCAATTCCTGTTGAACATGGCTGTAAGCGGAATCCCATGAACACATATCTATTTCGAATTTTCCTGTTGAAACATCAAGCCATGCTAGAGCTAGCTTATCTACAATTTTACAAATAGATAGTAAAAAATTATCTCTGTATGAATCCAGATAATCTTGTTCGGTTATTGTGCCGGGTGATATGACTTGGGTGACTTCTCTGATAGCAATTTTTTCATCAGGATTCTGCTTATCCGTCTGTTCGCAAATAGCAACTTTTTTTCCGGCTTTCAGTAAACGGGGAATATAATTTCGAGCAGCATGGTATGGAATTCCACACATAGGTGTCCCGTTTCTTTGTGTAAGGGTAAGATTCAGGATAGCTGATGCTTCACGCGCATCAGTAAAAAACATTTCATAAAAATCACCGAGCCGAAAAAAAAGAATGGCGTCGCGATGATCTTCCTTGATGCGCCGATATTGGCGCATCATCGGAGTATCAGAGGACAATTGCTTATCTCCTGCTGCGAAGTCGTTCAATTACACGGTCTGTAATATCAACTTCAACAGACCACCACTGAATATTAGGATCAGATGCATTGAGTACGACAGTGAAGCCTTCACTTTCGGCGACAATTCGTACAGCGTCCTGAATTTCGCCTAGAAAATCATCAGAAATCAATAATGATTGTTGCTGTCGCTCCAGCTGTGCAGATCGAACTCGACGTAATTCTTCAATAAAGAGTCGTTTCTCCTGTATCTGATCTTCCAACTGAATGGCCAAGCGATCATTTCCAGCATCTTCAGCAGCCAGTTTGCGGTTTCGCAAATCATTTAGCTCATCCTCGTGTTCCCGAATTTCAGCCCGTGCATTTTCTGCTGCTTGCTCCAGATTTCTTACTGCTCGTGATTCTCGCAAAAACGAACTATATACCTGATTCACATCGAGCACAGCAACTGTAGTTAATTGTTCAGCAAAGAGTCCACTACCGGCAATCAAGAGAAGAAAACTCATTGTTATGGCATGTTTCATATTGTTCATATCATCCTTCCTGTATTCTTCGTATTCTAGAAAAAGCTGGTGCTTAATGTAAGAACAAACTTCAGACCTTTTCCTTCTTCTCCATTCGAATTAAAAAGGTCGCCGGTTTGCCAATTGATTCCAGTATCATCAACAGTAAATAATCGGGCCAAATAAAGACTGATAGGAAGCTGGGGTATGGAAAACCGAATACCCGCGCCTAGGCCATAAATACCATCTTCAAAACTGGTAGAGCCAATATCACCTAAATCGTCATAGGGATATGTTGCATCAAAAAAGCCGTCAAACCAAATAAATTGTTCAGCAATCGGCATTCGCAGTTCAATTGTATTTTCCCACAGGGCACGTAAACCTTCCTGTGTAGACCAGCCACGGGCATTTGTTATCCCATTCACTTCCAAGTAATCATCGGATTCAGATGCGAGTAAAATTTCACCGTTAGATGACCAGAATTGCGGCAATATGGTGGAAAAACGGCTTCTGCCCATCAACACAAGTTTGAAATTCCAGCTTTCAAAAACAGGAATATCAAGCAGTTTAAAGTATACCTCACCGGTTGTTTCTGTTTTAATAAAGTTTTTATCTCCAAACAATAAACCACCAGTTAAATCAAAAGTCTGGCCGATGTAATAACCCTGAGTTGGACTAACAATGATATCTCTGTCATCGAGGTACATCGATACCTTCCAGCTATTAACAACCTGCAGATCGTTATTATTATCAAGCAAGAATGATTCATAGGGTCGATATTGAGTGGTGTCATAAGAGTATAAATCTAAACCTGTGCTTATTCCGGTTGAAAGATTAAGCCGGCCAACAGGAGTAATAAAACGATATCCGGTATTTGCGCCCAAAGCAAACTCCCAAGCCTCATAATCCATGCGGTATTCTTCCGGGATACTGGTAATACCATGATAGGTGTAGTCACGTACTACAGTGCCATCGCTAATTTCTTCGCTTGTAGGTGTACCTGCATAGGGGTCACCATTTGAAGCATATAACCATTCGCCGGTATATGGATCGGGATAGCCATCACCATCCAAATCCTGTAATTGATCAGAATTCAAGGTTCGGGAAAATGAAATATAGGTTCCAACTGACCAGCGTTTACCGAACATCCATGGTTCCTGGAATGAAAGGGTTAAACTTTGTTCAAGCGGTGATGCTACAACCTCAGCCCCTAGAGTTTGTCCCATTCCGCGGAAATTACTATCCTGCCATCCGACATTTGCAGAAACTGGAAATTCCTGATCTCCTCCAATATCTACACCAAATCGAATATCAGCTGTGGGTCCTTCTTCTACATCAATTACAATATCCATTAGACCAGTTGCACTTCCTTGCGGGGTATCCGGAATAACGTTTGTAAAATAACCAGTATTCATGAGGTTATATAAACCATCACGAATACGGCCGGCACTAAAAACATCACCTACTTCAAAGGGTAATTCACGTAAAATAACATGATCTGCTGTTTTTGAATTACCCCGGATGACTATGTTTTCAATGTGCGCACGGTCGAATTCCCGTATTTGCACAGTATAGGAAACTGATTGTGTTTCTTCATCGATGTTTTGACTAATATCGATACGGTTAAAAATATAGCCATTGCTGTAATAGATGTCGGTAATTCGCTGGTAATCCCGTTGAATAATCTGGGTGTTAACCATGGCACCGACTTCATGGCTTACCAATTCCTGTAATTCCTGATCAGAAAAAATCTGATTTCCCTGAAAATCTATGCCATCAAAAGTATATTGTTTGCCTTCATCGATATAAACAGTAATAATAATTTGAGCATCACCGTTTTCCTGTTCTTCGGTAGCAATCTCCATTTCCTCTACCTGGGCCTGTATGTAACCGCGTTGATAGTAGTAATCAAGTATTCTGTTTTTATCCTGTTCTAGAACAGAGGCCTGAAATTCGCCGGAATTAAATAAGGATTGTTGCTTACTCTCCATTGCACTGCGTAAGGCACCATCGGAGGCGAATGCATTGCCTGAAAACTGGATTTGTTTGATAGTTGTTTGTGGCCCTTCGGTTACAACAAATACTACACGTTGCTCGGCAGGGGAATCCATATCTTCAATACGGCTACTTACACTAACCTGAGTATACCCTTTTTCCCGATACAGGTTTTCAATTTCTCGCTCATCAAGACGAATGCGCGCTCGGGAAATAATATCATCATAGGTAGTTGTAATGACTTCCATCAACTTTCCGTTGCGTAAATCATCATTTCCTTCAAAATCGATGTCCCGAACAATTGGGCGCTCTTCAACGGTGAAATGGATAATAACTTCTGAACCAGCTTCATTTGCTTTTTCAGCATTGGGAATTATTTGAACGAAATAATCTAAAGCATATAAACGCTGTTGAAGTTCGATAAATAAATTATCACTAAAAACCTCGCCTATGTAGGTTTCTGTAATCCCTCGCAAATCTTCCGTTTGGACATTTTGTAAGCCCGTAAAGATAATGTCGCTTATTGGTTTCCCTTGATACCACATTGAATCCGGGGGCTCCTGACCAAAAACGATTGGCGGCAAAACAATTATTGCCAAAAGCCATATCAGCATACACATTTTAGTACCTATTCGTTTCATTAGTATGAAAACCCCCATTTGAAAGAAAATTGATTATCAGGAACAAATAGTTGTTCCCAATTGTTTGGAGCTATCTGCCATTCAAGATCAAAAAATGGCGTATCAAACTCAAGACTTATCTCAGAAGCAACTTCCATACCCGTAAGGTTACGAGATTCATCAGAAAAAGGATCCTGAGCACTTAATTGAATCAGCAATTCACCAAAGATATCATTGCCAATAAATCTTCCCATAAATATGGAAGTATTATCCAGATACTGTCCAAGAGAAGGCGTTGTTGTGTCAAGGGGGGACCCGATATTTTGTATTACCGGGGAGCGAATTGAAAACATATCTAGTCCCAATGATTCCCGAATCTGTGATTCTATTGTTCTAGAAACTGCTAATTGTCCAACCGTATCAAGCACCGTTAGGGTTAGGGCTCCACCTGGACCAGAGGCAAAACTATCCTCGGGTACATCTTCATCTTGGGCCAATAGATTGCTTCCTAAAAGTGTAAGTATTTCGGTGTCGGATAAGGGGGGCGATGAAGAAAACCGCGGTGAAAAGCGTGAAAGTGGGTTTTGTTCGGCTAGTAGTGAAATGGTAACATCTCCGTCGTCGGAAACCTCACGAATATCTGCCCTAAATGAAATACGAGGATCAAATTTATCTTCACTTTCATTAAAAACGATTTCCCCTTCACGGATATAAAAGCTTCGTTGAAAATAGAAAATTTCTCCTCCTTGAACAGCAACGGCACCTTTTAAGGAGAAAAACCGGTCTTGGCGTGAACTTTGGATACGAATCCCCTCACCAATTTTGGCAAAAGTTCGTACAATCGGCACCTGTTGATTTGGCCAAAAGAACTCTACCCCGCGCCCCGAACGAATCGTTAGATCAGTAATAAAATTAAAATTAGGGTTTTCTTCTGTCTCGATCAAATCTTCATTTGGAACCAACACGATAGATGTATTTCTCGCGATTATATCTCCGGTTATACTAATTTGATTTTGGTTACCTGAAATCAATAGATCGACTGAACCAAGACCATCGACAGCGACCGGCCCAAAATCTTGCGTAACCGGAAACCAGTTTTCTTCGAGTGTGGCAAAGACCACTTGGTATTCTTCGGGTATTAAACGGGATAATTGGACTGCAGCACTGATCCGGGCATCAACCTTTCCGGCAGCCAGGCGCGTCTCACCTAAACGAATAGTGCGTTCTTCAAATACAATACTACCATAGGGAATATGAAGTTCTGCGGGACTTAGGCTGGCTTCTCCTTTTAGGTCTACAATATTTATTGTGCCATACATATCTGGATCTTCCGGATTCCCAATAATTCGTAAACTTCCTTGCAGGCTTCCATCATGCAAGGAAAATTGTGGTAAAGAAAAAGTTTTGCCTAGTTGTGAAATGTCAACATAAATATTTGGAATATCCATTTCAATTTGCTGATCTTGATACGTTCCATAGCCCTGTGCTTGAATGGCCAAGGGGTCGTAGATATCGAATTCAAAATTTCCATCCTGCTGAATTTCTGCATAGATTCCCTCGCCTTCATATCCGCCTTCTAACAGCAAGCTATCTCCAGTTCCCTGAATCGATATTGAATAATCATCACTAGCTCGTGAACCTTCACGGGAAACCGCAAATTGACCTCTAAAATTGATATTTTCATCGGTGAAGATTGAATCGTTGTTCCAGTCTTTCCCTAATGTGCCAGAAAGAGCAAAGGTTATTTGGGTTTCCTGTTTCACCAGACTGGAAAGAGTTAGCCCACCTTGAGCTGAAATGGATCGATTTACAATATTTATTCCAACATCCAATGGATTAAGCTGTAATCCCTGGTAGGTAGCACTCAGGTTGTAAAAACCAATATGTTCAAGTGATAAAGAAAAGTCACTACGTGCAGTTATTGGAAGATGTGAATAAAATGCTTGCTGAATTGAAAAATTTCCACTAGCAACCGGGTTGGTCTTTCTTCCGGCAATTGTTCCTGAAATGGTGCTCTCTCCGGATAAATCAGGATGAACAAAATACGGTAATGCAATATTTTGGATAAGAAAATTTCCTGATAGGTTTTGACCACTGGTTTGTAAGGAGAAACGAAATAACCGTTCTTTTTCCGGACTGGAAAGTTCGGCATTTATTCTTCCCTGAAAATCTGCCAAGGAAGAAATCGATTTAGGTTGATAACGAAAGTCAATATTTCCAGAATAGCTTTCGTTATGTGAAGATAGTATCAATTCTGGAGCATATATCCGACCAGAACGGATTAATGCCGGGCAGGAAAAACTATCAAGATGAGTTATTGACAGATTATTTGCTGTAAGCCTGGTAAATTGAATAGCGAAGCTTTCGGAAGACTCGAAACTACCAAAAAATGAGGCTGAAAGTATTGGGCTTTCGCTGGCAAAAGGAATAGGAACCTCATCAAACTCTCCCTGAAAGATTAATCCTGATGCCCCGGCTTGTGCGGAAAAAAGTGTATTATATGAGCCTTGCACATGAATTTCTCCACTATCGAGTATGATACCAGCAAGTGAATACGGAGTTTCATCCAATTTCAGATCTGCAGTTATACTTCGCCCTTGTGATATTTCTTGAATACTAATTTGACCGGTGGGTATTGATCCCATTATCGATCCGGTAATCTCTTGAATATCCAAAAGGCCAGGGCTTGCTGAAACAGAAAAAGAAAGTCGATTTGGGGTAGCATCGGCAGAAAAAAATGAAACAAAAGGAGATGAAAGTTGAAAGGAATCGGATGAAAGTTGAAGAAAACCTGAGCTAGAAACCCGCAAAGGACTTATTTGTGTAATGATGCCCTGTGGAAAAGAAAGCCTTAGAATTTGCTGAGCACTATTAGTCAGCAAAGGACCTGGCAGACCCTGCAAACGATATCGGAGCCTTATTGAAGCATTACTGGATAAT
>CAYNNU010000042.1:0-13778 GCA_964398645.1 uncultured Spirochaeta sp. | reverse complement strand
GTAGCTGGCTTAAGCCCAGCAGCAGCAGCCATCGCCGTATCGCTCATGGGCATTGCAAACGGCCTCGGCCGCCCTTTGTTCGGCACACTCACCGACCATTACGGCCCCCGGAATGCTGCTCGCCTTGCCTACGCATTTATTATCCTTAGCGCAACACTTCTGTTGTTATCTCATAACATACAGATTTCCATGATCAAGATAATTCTTTTTGCAGTTGGATTTAGCCTTTTCTGGCTCATCCTCGGTGGATGGTTAGCAATTGCACCGGCAGCCACCAGCCAACTTTTCGGCCGGCGATTTTACAGTCGAAACTATGGTTTTGTATATACTGGTTATGGTGCAGGCGCCATCATCGGAACCCTGCTAGCAAAAGCAGCCCTGGAAATACTGGGCGGATATACGCCACTATTTGTTTTTCTGCTTGCCGCCGGAGTTCTTGGCTTATTGGTGTTTTCCCGTCTTTTGCCAGTTCCAGGCGAAACAGATGTCCACCCGGAAGCAGCATCGGAATAATCAGACTTCTGTCTTTTTTATGGGCTGATCCGGGATTGCCAAAAACAGAACCGCATAGGTTTCACCATTCCTGCTCAAAACCTGAAAATGGTCAGTCTGAATGCCCAGATTCCGAAGCATCATGATGCTCATAACTAGCCCCAGGCCAGCTCCCTCGGTATAATCCTCGGATTGCTCCATAATTTCTGGCAGACTTTCGGCCCCACGGGCTAGCTGTAATTTTGACTGAATCCGTTCGTTTTCTTCCTGTGTAATTTCGGTATTATTACGCACAGCAATTTTAAGCGTTTTACCTTCGCGCTTAAACTGAAACTTTACGTACAAACCGCTTTCTTCCTGCATCGCAATATAGTGTTGAATGTTTGCAACCGTCTCCGCTTTGAAATTCTGCATGCCCAGATGATACTCAGTCGGATTGTAAATATTGAGGCCCTTCTCGCGAAAATACACTCGTTTTGTATTGGCTTTTTTCGCATTTCCAGCCAATTCATGAATACAATAAGACAACTTGTTTTGCAGCTCTGGCCGGCCAATCTCATTTAGATACAGCTCGAGAACAAAATCAATATAATTTCTTTCATGCGCAAGGTACCTGTGTGTTACAATCGTTAAAACCTTTTCATTTTCAATCGCTTCACGCACACGGGCTTTACTAATTGTCGTATCCATTAAAACCTCTTGATTCACATAATAGCATATCATCACAACATTTGACAAATTTTATCAATCATTTCATAGTAGGGCATGCTATATCCATCAATTGAATCAATTCTCAACCCCGCTGAACTTCAATCATACGCTCGCGTACTTGTACGAGTCGGCGTAAATCTTCAACCTAACCAATGTCTGCTCATTACAAGTGGCCCAGGCACCTACACAATGGCACGTATAGTTGCAGAAGCAGCCTATAAAGCCGGAGCAAAATACGTTCACATCGACCTGAGCGACAGCAATCTAACCCGCAGTCGAATTAAATACAGTAGCCATGACAATCTTTCATTCTTACCTTCCTCTAACCAAAGCTTCCAGAATGAATTACTGGCTCACGACTGGGCCCGAATCCGACTCGATTCAACCGAGGAAATCGATGCATTAAAAGACAGCGACCCTGAGGGCATAGAAGCTGTAACGCGGGCATACCGAATCGGGCGGCAACAAACCCAGAGCCATTTAATGAATGATATGCACACATGGTGTGTTGCTGCAGCACCAGGACCGCTTTGGGCCGCACGAGTGCTTGAACAAGAACCATCGGTTTCCTGCCTTCAAGACTTCTGGAATATGCTGCGTGGAGTATTGCGACTGGACAACGAAAACCCCATTGCCGCCTGGGAACAACACGGCGAAAATCTACTTAAACGGGGACGCATCCTGAACGAAATGCAGCTCCAATCTGTACATTTTCACGACCCGGCAGGAACAGACCTAAGCGTCGGGCTTACTCGGCGATCACGTTGGAAAGGTGGCCCAGCCAGCACGCCATCAGGACTGCGCTTCCAGCCCAATCTTCCTACCGAAGAGGTATTTACTACTCCCGACTTCAGTACTGCAGAAGGCACAGCCGCAGCAACTCGGCCGGTCAAAGTGATGGAAAATATGGTCCACGATGCCCGTTTTGTATTCAAAAACGGTACCGTTTGTGAGCATGATGCCCGCATTGGCAAAGACTCGCTTGACCGTTATCTGGATATCGATGAAGGCGCACGAAAACTCGGCGAAGTTGCCTTGGTTGATACCGACAGCCCGATTTTTCAATCCGGCCACGTATTCAACAGTATTCTTTTTGATGAAAATGCAGCCTGCCATATCGCTTTGGGAGCCGGCTATCCTTCATGCCTCACAGACTCCCAAAGCCTAAACAGCCCCCAGGCAAAACAGGCCGCTGGCTGTAATACATCCATGGTGCACACTGATTTTATGATTGGCTCACCCAATACAGATGTAGATGGTATTGATATCCATGGAAAAACACGGGCAATCATTCGCGAAGGAAAATTTGTATTATAGCTGACTATTTTTTTCGAATAATCGCAATAGTAATATCATCTTCCTGTTCGCTCATGTAATCGTCTACAGCCTGTACAATTGAATCAACAATTTCTTTTAAGGGTGCAGTACGGTTATTTCGCAACACATCATACAAGCGTTCTTCACCAAACATTTCGCGCTCGCCGACAGAATCATCCATACCGGCATTGCTATCTTTGCGTGAAATATTTTTTGCCTCGGTAATTCCATCCGAATACAAAAGCAAAATATCACCGGATGCCAGCGTAAAACGGGTGCTATCCTCGCCCATTCCCGCTTCGTTAATAATCCCCATCAAAAAACCGGTAGATGGAATCGCCTCGACCGATCCATCCGCCCCCCTGCAGATTACCGGCTCCGCGTGATCATTTCCGAACATCTCAAAATTCCCCTCACGGTCAAAGCGGAACATCCGAAAGGTCATATACATGTGGCTATACTGCGACCCAAGCTTGCTGCGCTGGGAAAGACGTCCCTGAATGTTATCGTACAAGGTAGCGTTTATCGTCTGATACAAATGCGGCAAAGGCTTCTGCCGCACCCGAGAATCGGTCATAAGGGTATTAAAGGAAACCTCACTCATCATCATGACCAAACCGCTTTTCAAACCATGTCCGGAAACATCACCAAAAACGCCGAAATACGGTTCTTGGCTCATGTCAAAATCGTAATAATCCCCACCAACCTCGGTTGCAGTGCGCATGAAAGCCGCAAGCTCATATTCATCAGTATCCCGCACCACAGGCAAGATGGAGGTCTGGATATCAGTTGCGATTTCCATTTCCTGCTCCATCCGGGCCGTCTGCTGAACCTGTGAGTATAAACGGGCATTTTCAATCGATATTGCCGCCTCAACCGCAAATGCCTGCAAAAGCTGAAAGTTCTCTTCGGTAAATAATCCCTTTACCTGCCGGTTATCAAGATAAATCGCCCCTAATACTGCGCCATTGGTAACCATCGGCACAGTAATTATCGATTTCATATGACGTCTGACAACAGTCTCATCACTGGACAATTCCCGCTCTGCGTCCATGACCAACTGTCCCTCTCCAGTCTTAATGGTTTTCTCCAGAACAAGTGATGAATAGTCCATGTTTTCAGCTTCTTCCTGCTGATCGATAGACTGCTTGGCCTTCATAACCAAAGCACGGTGACCATCATCCTGTTTTTCCACCAAAAACAATGCACCCCGCTCGGCACCTGAAACCTCAACGGCAAGCGAAACAATTTTCGGTAACAAATCATCCATTCGATATACACTCGCCAGCTGCTCTGAAAGTTTGAGTAAATACCGAAACTGCCGTTGGTAGGAAAACTCACTCTGCGTCCCAGTGGAGGTCATGGTGGATGTCATGGTAGACGTCATTGTTTGGGTCGATTCCGGATCAAATGCATCATGTTCAGCGGCAAGCTTTTCTGGCTCAGTTAAACGTATGCGTAAATACCGGGCGGCTTCAGGGTAGGTCCCCAATTTCAACTCATCAAAAGACTTCACTGCTTGAGCATATAAACGATCTGACTCTTCAATCTGCCCCAAACGAAGATGGACTAATGATTTTGCATTTATGTTCTGAGCCAATGCATATTGAAATAAAGGCCCCATTTTTTCAGTAATAGCAATCGCATCGTCGGCATGTTGCATTGCCTCTTTTGTGTCGCCTTTAGAAGACATTGCTCCAACCAAGGCTAAAATTCGATGCTCCCACTGATCAATTACTTGAGAATTGGTCATGGAAGTAAGTTCTCTACCCTTTTCCAGGTTTTCACGAGCCATATCCGAGTTACCAATTGAGGCAAAAACTTCTGCCAGATTGAGGTACACCATGAACATTCCCAAAGCAAGATTATGTTCTTCAGCTTCTCGAACTGCCTTTGTTATGGAAAAAATAGCCGTTTTTGACTTTCCCTGAAAAAACTGTGCTAGGCCAATAAAATATTGACAAAACACAATCAAAGCAATATTTTTCTGCTCTTTTGCCATTTCCATGGCTTTCTCACTTTCCTTTATTGCCTCTTGTGGTTCACCAACCATGGAATGAATCGAGGCAACATAAAACTGCACATATAGTTGAAATAGTTCGTTTTCAACCGATCCATAATTTCTCACCAATCGATCAAGAATACTAAACGCTGGCACGCGCATCCCCACATAGGCATAGGCCTGAGCCAATACTCCCAGAGCATATACCTGCTCAAGAATTTCATCCTCAGGTAATATTTCCAGACCCTTTTCAATATACTCAATCGCTTCCTGAAAGTTTGCCATAAAACAATGGGCACGCCCAATGGCACAATAAGGAATAGCCAGAAGTTCTGGAATGTTCAGCTCTTCTCCCAAGGGAATCGTTTTTTGATAATATTCCATACCCTTGGCCTGGTTGCCACTAAAAAAGTAGTTTTTTGCCAACATATAATAAAAACGAGCAAGACTATTCTTATCTCCAGATTCCTGAGCGTATGGTATTATCTCTTCAAACAAAGGAATGCTTTGGGTATACTCCCCTAATTGGAAATACAAACTGGTAATCTGTGCAGACAATTCAATCCGTTTTTTTACCATTTCAGGGTCATTCATATCACTGGCACGAATAATTTCCAGAGCATTCAGAAAAAATGCTACAGCCAACTTGAATGAGTAGCTTTCAAGAGCAATGCGGCCTGCCTCGCTGTTGTAATACAAGGCCTTTTCCTGCTGACGTGCCATCAAAAAGTGATAGGCTAACTTATATACCTGATCACCGCCCTCATAATCCCTTTCAATTATCCAGGCAGCAATTTCATGAATGCGCTGTATTTCCTTCTCATCCATTAAACTTAATAGAGTCTCGATTATCCGATCATGAACAAAGAAATATAATACCTGCCCATCTTCGGAAAGACTTTCTCCAATAAGCCGTGCTTCCAATGATTCCTGCAGACAGTCCAGCAAATCCTCACGTTGTACTTCTTTCAGATGCTCAGCAGCAATATTTGCCAGCAGGGAAAAGGTAAAATCCTTACCCAGCACCGCCGCAATTTTGAGTGCCCGAATGGTCAATTCGCCTACCTGCTTAATACGGCTGGCAATTTTATCTTCCAATGAAGATGAAAAATGGAAATCCTTCAATGCGGCAAGTTCAACCTGCCATTCACCCTTACGCTGAACAAGCACCTGTTCTTCAACAAGAGTCTTTATGTTTTCAATGATTAATAGCGGGTTCCCCTGTGTGCTGGAATACAAGCTTTCGCTCAACTCATCAAGCCCACGATACAGACCACCAAAGATTTCACTGACCATATCAGCAATGCTATCAGCCGGCAGTTCATGCAGATTGATAATATCCATTCGCTCTTCTTGAGCCTCGGTTTTTATTACCTGCATCAATTCTTCAATGCGGAAGGTTTCTTCTTCCCGAATAGATAGCACTACAAAAATACTACTATTATGAACCGCCTCCATAATAAACGACAGCAATTGAATGCTACCATGATCCCAATAATGCACATCATCAAAATTGATTACAAAAGGATGTGCGGGAGACGCGACAGAAAGCAAAAAATCCCGCATTTTTTCAAAAAACACTTCATTTTCACTGCCGGAAAATTGCATACCAGAATGAAACTCGCCAACAATGGGCGCCAATTGCGGCAAAAATTTTGCCAAAATGGCACCCTCAGGGCCTAAAGACTCCTGAACTGTTTCGTATATTTCTTCCCGATCGCGCTCTGGATAGCGGGAAATCAACTCCACTATGCGCTTAAAAACTTCCAAAAAGGGATAATACGGAGTATTCTGACTGCGTTCTGAACTCACCGCAGAAACCATGAACGCATGCTTCCCACCGATATATTTTTGCAGTTCGCCAACCAATCTACTTTTCCCAATAGCCGACTTACCAATTATCGCAGTCAACCAACCTTTGCCCAAGATCGTTTGATTCAAATGCTCGAGCAAGCGCCGGGTTTCTTTGCGGCGACCAACAAGCTGCGTGCTGTAATTCAGATTTTTCAGGCGGTCTTTTTTTCCAAGCTCAAGATAAAAACTGCTCTTCTGATCTTCAGTCAAATCCAGATAGGTCTGTAAATCCTCCGCCAAACCAAAAGCCGTCTGATAACGGTCATCCGGGTCTTTTTTCATCAGCTTCAGAATGATTTTATTTACAATGAATGAAAGCCCAGCCGTTCTATCTGCAGGCGGAATAGGATTCTTGGCAATATGCTGATGAATCAACTCCCCAACTTCCGATGCATTATAGGGCAAGTCCCCGGTTACAAACTGATAGAACAGAATCCCTAATGAGTACAAGTCTGAACGAGTATCAATATTGCGTTTAAGAATACCGCTTTGCTCAGGAGACATGTAGGCGAAGCTACCAACTACTCCATCCCGCTGAATAGAAAATAACTTTTGGATATTCATCAGGTTAGCAACACCAAAGTCCAGCACCTTTGCCGTCTTAAGATCATCCATCACCATAATATTACTTGGCTTCATATCGCGGTGAATAATTCCCTGTGAATGGACATAATCGAGGGCACGGGCAATTTGCATCAGCAAAGCAGCTTTGCTATCCGGGTCCAACTCGTTCGATGCAATTACTTGTTTGAGATTTCGCCCTTTCAAAAACTCAGTAACAATATACAACTGTCCATCTTGTTCCTTGAACTCGATGAATTGCAAAATATTTGGATGATTCAGTTTCTCCAGCAGTTCGGCTTCTTTCTTAAAACGAAGAAAGGTTTCACTTGCTGGATCTACTGAATCTTTTAAGGTTTTAATAGCAACAAGGCGCTCAGACTCACGGTCGACCGCCTTGTATACAATGCCCATTCCTCCCTCGCCTATCTTCTCGACGATTTCGTATGAGCCAATTCTTTTTGCTTCCATCCGTTGCTCCTAACACCCGTATGCTATAAGTATAGCATAAAAGTTAGAACAACTGCACCCTCGCGCCAAAAGTTAAGCGGAAAAAGATATCCGGACTGGCATCTGAAGGCACAAACCAAAACTGCGGTTCTGTATAGAACGAATAGGCATTAAAGGCTTTCAAACCGCCAATGGTAAACTTCGGAAACTCGAGTTGAGCCACAATGGCACTTAACACAATACCATTTATTGCATCTGCTGCAGTCATGCCCGATGGGATCATCGGTTCGTACAGGATGATGTAATCAAAGATCGCGCCAAGGGCAATATTCATGGAAAGGAACTCCCAATCCGGTCCCAAAAAGGCGTTAAATGGCAAGGAAGCCACATTCGCAAGCAACTTACCACCAACAAACTGACCGCCAAAACGGACAGGTTCATCATCTTCAGTGAATTCCGGTCCAACACCATATTGTCCCTGGAGTTTTACGTTCTGATCAAAGAAGGTAAATCCCAGCCCAACTTCCCAGTATGTGAGTCCAAAAATATGAGCATCCAGGTACAATCCCTGAATAAAGCCAGGAACAGCATAGCTAGACTTGTTACCAGTACGCAATGCTGCCTGTATGCTCTCAATACCGTGCTCATCTTCAGCAGTACCAACCATAGAAATACTGTCATTCAAGCGGGTATCTTCAGAAGGACGCAACAGCCCAACTTCCGGACGAGTCTTATCTACCGTCAGCATAGAGCGGCTCACCGCTTCGCTGCCGTTCTTGTATTCGGCACGAACAATAACGGCTAAGGGGCCCTCTGGAACATCAGCTGTTTCTATTCGGTAGCGCCATTCTTCACCACCATCGGCTTCCATAAAAGTCCGCCCATTGTCCAAACTGATCATAACCCGTTCAACTTCCATCCTGCGCAAAGCATCCCGGTTTTCTCGGGCTTCAACATCAAGATCGTGGGTATATCCGGCCACACCGGAAATCCATGGTCGACTGGAGACAAAATCACCAACCTGGTGGCTTTCGATAGTGGCATATGGACCATAAGGTGAATAATCAAAGCGAATTTCACGTGAACTTACGCGGTCTTCAGAACCAGGTTCGATGGAAACCTGCACAATGTTTTCACCTTCCTGCAGGAACTCAGCTTCCAAACGATAGCGATAATATCCGCGGCTATTCACTTCAATTGCATCATGAAACTCACCATTCACGAATAACTGAGCACGGCTTACCGGCACAGCTGAACCAACCACACCTTCCACCAGAACCGGCCCGGCAATGGATGCCCCATCCTGCGGGAACAACAAAGTTGAAAAACTGCTTTCAACATCATCGCGAACAAATACATTTCGGGCCACAACGGTTTTATTGTCTGCCGCATCAACAGCAGTCAAGCGAACGTTATACCAGCCTTCACTCAAACTGGAAATATCAACTGTATCTTGCAAAACAGTATCCAAGGGCAGATCCTGCATAAGAGTTGAACCGCTTCGACTAATAGGCTCAACCTCTAATCCCAGCGAAACTACGCCAATATTATCGTCAACCCGGCCGTTCAAGGACATTTCCTGAGAAACAACATCATTATCATCCGGCAAGGTCACATCTAAAATCGGCGCTGTATTATCAATATTCACCAGCGTAAAGAAATTGGAAGGAATACCATAATTATCTACTGCCACAACCTGAACAGAAAAGGTTCCATCTTCAAATACAGTCGTATTCAAGTCGTGGTACCACTCATCGGTTCCGCGGGCGCGTAAAAAGGTATTTCCGTTGTCGAATGACAGCAAGACCTCGCTGATACCATTTTCATCATCAGCACCACCCTGTATCCGAACGGTATCGCGGTTTGTAACCTCCACTGAAGGAGCCTCAAATCGGATAGTAGGTTCCTGCAAACTCACGCGAATAGTGCGTTCCTGCACCTCACCTTCCAAACCATATTCATCAACAGCGTACACCTGCAAAACGTGTTCATTATCAGTCAAATCACCAAGCGGAATATCCACGGAAAAACTGTTGGCTCCAGTAAGAGGAGTATATTCTCCATCATCTATTCGCCAATAAATTTCTTTTACCTTATCATCATCGAAGGCCATTCCACTTAAGGTAAAATCATCAGTAATTACCGCATCTGGTTCAGGAATCTGAACTTCAACTACCGGCAAATCTTCTTCAATATTCACCTGCACCTGTGGTGATGCATCAGCAGTATTGCCCGCAGCATCAACTGCCCGGAAAATAACCTGCCGCCCCTGCTGATTCAGCTGCGAAAAGTCAACCTGGTGATCAATCGCATTACCTACCGGCAAATCAGTGAAGGTGCTACCATCAAGACTATAGGACAACTGCACAATTGGACTCATAGATTCCACCAGGGCAGTAACACCAGTCAAACCATTCACGACATCTTCCGGTCCCGGAGTCACAAAACGAATCTCCGGTGCATCCGGATCAAACACAACTGGTAACCAGTAATTGGCTACCCGGCCAGCTGTATCACGGCCCTGCAAGTAAACATGCACAGGACCTTTCTCCAATGTACTAACATCAAGATCCAGTGAAAAACTGCCACCTGAACCAAGAGAAATCTGGGTAAACTCACCCTCATGTCCAACTCTATAATATAGACCATCAACACCAACAGCATCAGTTAGACTACCACGAAGCGGTACCGTAGCTCTGGCAAAGAACCCCTGTTCTGGTCCGCTAACTGTCAGTTCCGGTGCAATGCTATCAACCGTAGCGCTTCGCCCCGGTGATTCATACACCAAGCCATCTACAGTCGTAACCAGAATAGCAACCTGAGCGGTAGAACCCTGTTTTATCGGATACAAGGCAACGCGGTTCTCATTGACCTGCAGCTCAAACAAGCCCCCGCCGCCAATAATCTGAGCATCTGAGATCGGCCGGCCAGTAAAAGCAGCCCCAACAGGAACATCACTATCAACAATTATTGACTCGTCGCTCACACGAGCATCGGCAAAATAAACTTCATTCGTACGCGCAGGAGCATTTCCAGCCTGCGTTACAGCAAAGCCAATCCTGCGCCAAGCCGTCAACCCATCGTCATCTGTAGCTTGAATTTCTAAAACGTGGCGGCCATAGGCAAGATTCCCTGGCATAGAGACAGAAAAGGTCTGTGCCAAAGGATCGTTTTCGCTAGCACGTGCCGAAGCAGAAGCCCACTCACCGCCATCAATTCGCCACTGCAGGCTATCAAGCCGCTCGCCATTTGAAACAATTCCAGTCAGCTGAGCTCTTTCGCCCAGTACCATACGAAAACCTTGAAGCGCAGGCTGTGCACCAGCTGTTAAAACAATCTGCTGCAACTGAATATCCATACTCGGAGAAGCCACGGAAAAACGAGTACGTGCCTCACGACCCACCAGACCTTGGCGATCTGTCGGCCGCACAACAAGTTCGTAACTACCCGGCTTCACAGCACCAAAAACACTCAAATCAAAACTAAACAACTGATGATGGGCGCGGTCATCAAACTCGGCAACACGCCGAAACTCGCCGCCATTCAAAGAAGCTTCAAGAAACTGAGCCCCATCCAAATCGTGAATAAAACCTGAAACAATCAGCGGCTGTGCGCCCTCTTTTTCCGGATCAGAAAACTGATTCACACTGCCATTGCCTGGAAACAGAACAACAGCTTCGGCGGTATCGTTTCTGCGCTCAGCAGCTTCCTCACCAGTAGGCAATTCTTCTGCCGGCAAACGATTCAAAACACGGCTATCATAGCCGTAGTTGCCAAAAGCATCCCATGCACGAACAATAATTCCATAGCCGTCTTCCGGCTTTTCACCCAAAGCATGTGAAGCACTAAAACCAGCCGAATCGCCGGCACCATCAAAAGCCAAACTCTCAAAAGTTACGCCGCCGTCAAAAGAAATATCGGCACGGACTATTTGACTACTGTCGCCAATTGTTCCGCTCACAGCAATGCGGCCGCCGGCCAAATCACCGGATGCCGGTTCTGAAATCTCAACAGAAGGCACAGTTTGATCTACTACGAATTGAAATGGCCCTGCTTCCAACTCAACGCCATCGACTGTTTCAGCACGCAGCATAACACCATTCTGCCTCCCCTCGGAGCGGGCTGTAACCTGAATAACACCAGCATCATGGCTTAATTCCAAAAAGCCGGGGCTTGGGTCCAGGCGGACTGAACTGAAGGTATCCGCAGCACTACCGTTGGTGCCGATTAGACGGGCAACAAAGGCATTCTGGCCGGACAAACGAACTAAACCGCCAGTAGTACCAGCCGCGCCGACCTCGGTCGAATCAGCAGCACCAGCAACCCGTTCATCATCTATCCAGATAAGAGGATCAACTTCGATACGGCGAACATCGCGGTACAGCACGAAGGATGATACACTGCTTTCCGCGCCGAACTCATCACGCGCTGTCAGCTCAATCGGAACGACGCCGTAGCCGACGGAAGCGGCCGGCGGCAGGCTAAAGGAAAAGGCGGTGGTATTGGGGACATCGCTGCCGCCGGTACTCACCTTCACATCCTGCGCAGAATCGCCAGTACCAAGTTGAACAATAACTTCATCTATTTTAGCAGCGCTTACAATACTGCCGCGCAACTCACCCTGTTTAAGACTATCAAACGCCAAACCAGGGCCAAAACTCTGCTCGTTACCATCATTATATATAAGAGAATCAATAGTTATTTCAGGAACAGCCGCCCGATGGGTAAAACGCAAACGCACAGCATCACTCTCATAGCCCAACTCATCAACTGCAACCAGCTGCAAGTCCAAACCACCAGCCGGCGCATCTGCAAGCGGAATCTCAAAGGCAGGATAGGCCGGAAACTCAACAGCTTCCTCGCCGCCCAAGCCAGTAACCCGAACCTTCACCGCTCGGTTTATCCCTTCAACCACACCATAAATGCTGGCATCAGCCGCAACTTCTTCAACCGGAGTCTCCCCAGTAAAATCCGGCGCCTGAATCACAATTCGTGGCATAGCCGAATCCTGATCATTCATTAGACGATATTTGAACTCAACTTCGTTTCCACTAGTATCCAATGCAAAAAACTGGACATCAAACTTGCTTCCGCCAATATCGCGGGTATCAAGCCCAATTGTCCAGAAAGGGTTCCCCGGAACCAGGGGGATTTCGACCTCTTCCTCATTCCAAACATACCAGAAACGCTCAATTCCAACCCGATCACGGATAGACCCCGCCAAACGGGTTACGCCATTTACCGGACTCTCTTCCTCAGGCTCATACACCGAAATAACCGGGCTCTCATTATCAACAAAAAACAAGAACGGCGACATACTCGTTGCACCAGTGACATCAGTAGCCCGCAACCAATAAATCTGCGGTCCATCTTCGTTGTCCTCTGTACGTACATCGAATTCAAACGTCGAAAGCCCAGCTTCCCGATCAAACTTGGTCTTTACTTCTTCATAGGTCTCTCGCCCATCCCGGCTCAATTCCAAGGTCTCAATGCCGTTTGCATCAGAAACAGTACCAGAAAACGCAACCCGCCCATTTACAATACTACCACTTGGGTGACTAGTCACAGCCATTTCCGGCGGCCGGGTATCTAACAAAAATGTATCGGCAAAAATATCGCCTTCCAACTCATTCACATCAAAAGCGCGCACCTCAATCAGATGCTCGCCATTTGCCAATTCTTCAGCCGGAATCTGCAAGCGCCAATACTCGGTACCCTCAGCCTGTCGCCATTCGCCCTCATTCACGCGAACCTCAACACGACCAACCGCATCATCATCCACCGAAACACCAACAATATCCACCGCCCCGCGAACAACCTTGCCCGCCGACGGATAAATAATCCGCGAAACCGGTTTATCTGACTCAGGATCAACTAAAATATTATACGGACCTTCAATATATTCATTACCCGCAAAGTCAACACCACGGATAATCACATTGTACAAACCCGGCTCAGTCTCCGAAACATCGATCTCGTGGCGCCAGTTTTCCGTACCATCAACATCCTGCCAGGCACCCTCGGGCGTACCGCGTCCAAACGCACTCACCGCCAAGCCCATCAACAGGAAAACAAAACCAATTCGAAGCCATCCTGATTCAATCTTACGCATATTCACTCCCGTTTTTACCTGCGACCCACACACGGCCGCACCCTTTCGTTGCCACAATTTCCTTTGAAGGGGGAAGCCTCCCCCTCACTCCAGCCCGTAACCAGACAGACAGCACAACCTCCACAGCAGCACCGCCACCCAAAACACAGGCAACCAATTCACCCCCGGCAAAAGCCCTACTCAGGGCGCGGTACTACCCGGCTTCGTCACCTCCGCCGGACCGCACCCCGGGCTTCCGCTACCCCCTCTTGTGGGGGCAGTACAATTACTCCTTCAAAC
>CAYNNU010000041.1:0-14038 GCA_964398645.1 uncultured Spirochaeta sp. | reverse complement strand
GCTTGTACTTGTCCTGGTACATAGCCGAATATTTGCAGGACCAGTCCTGCAACGCCAAGGGCAAGCCCCTGTCCAATTTTAGAAGACAGGGTCCACATTGATGCAAAAATCCCTTCATGATGGGTTCCGCTCTGGACGGCATCCCATTCAATAACATCCGGAAGAATAGAGTGCGGCATTACATAGTGGGCTCCGAGTCCAATGCCGGCAATTGCCATCAGAATGACTCCTGCAAAGGGTGGCAGTGTAGGGCTAGCATAGGTAAAAATCAGCAGAATGGTAATAAGCCAAACCATACCAAGAATGTAGCTGCCTTTTTTGTCTAAAAAGCGGGAAAGAAAAACGTGCAGGGGGATCGAAACCAAGGCCAGGCCGAGCAGGGCGAATACTCCCTGGTTAAAAAGGTCTTTGTTTCCAATTATGTAGGCAAAAAAATACACCAAGGACGATTGCACAATTGTTACCCCAAGGTTGAATAATGCCCAGGGAAAAATTGCTAATAAAAACGGTTTTTGCGAAAAGACATGCGCAATTGATGCAAGTAGCTTTTGCGGGGTCTTTTGTTCTTTTGGCTTAGGTTCTTGTATACAGAAAACGGTTATCAATCCTGTGATGCCGGTAAGAAGTCCTATTGTTAAAGCTGTAGCGCTCCAGCCGTGTACTCCGAATGCATGTACGATTGGCATGACCGCGCCGGCACCAATGAAGGTTCCCAAGACAGCGAAAACCATTCGCCAGGCAATAAACGATGT
Organism: uncultured Spirochaeta sp.; assembly: GCA_964398645.1. Lineage (GTDB taxonomy): Bacteria > Spirochaetota > Spirochaetia > DSM-27196 > DSM-8902 > Spirochaeta_B. Next base: position 13,286 of record CAYNNU010000041.1, on the reverse strand, counting down.
GCGTTCATCAAAATCGCTGGTTAATTCCGGCAGTAAGGCCTGGTAGGGGATATTCATCAATGTGAAAGAAGTTGATGCAAACATGTACATCAAGGTAATGTATAGGAAACGGAAAATCTCACTTTCAAAGGTCGGTACGGTGAACATCAAAAAGATAAAAATGACTATGCTGATACTGCCCTTGTGAATAAAAGGTAATCGTCTTCCTTTTGGATTGAGCGAATTATCCGACCAGTTGCCGACCATCGGATCAGTGATTGCATCCCAAATCTTGCCGATGGTCAGCGCGGCACCAGCAAGTATTGGGGATATTCCGATTTTGTCAGTCATAAAAAAAAGGAAATAGAAACCAACCAGATTTAGGAAAGCGTTTTGCCCCAAGTCCAGCACGCCGTATTGCAGCTTGCTTGCTGTTGTATGCTTCATTGGCTTAGTATACACACAGTTTTTGAATTTTAGCTATTATGAAGCGGCTGATCATTTTGACATTGAGAGCCTCTTTGGTCGGAAAAAATTTTCGCGAGGGTGTATACTTATTTGGTGTTTGGGAGGTTTTCATGAAACGTCTTTTGCTTGGTTTGTCTATGTGCTTTGTTATGCTGGTTCCGCTTGCAGCAAAGTCGCCACGTCAGTCATTCCCAAATTTGGTTCCGGGTAGGATTCAAAGCGGCAGAATTAACGTAAATCAGGGGCAGGTGGCGTATCAGACTTTTCTTGTACAGGTTCCGGAAACAGCCTATGCCATGGAGTTGCAGATTGAAGGCTCGCCAACAGATTTGGATATTTTTATTCGTCATGAGCATGAAATAACAGATTATCGTCAGGTTGATTTTGCCAGCGCAGCAAGTGATTACAATGAGCGAATGTATGTTACCCGTTTGGGCGGAAATGGCCTGCAAACAGGCACGTATTATGTTGATATTGTATATCAGTTGGGAGATTTGCCTATTGTTGATGGCAGGCGGCTTTCGCAAATTCCGTATCAACTTCGTCTTTCCTTTATCAACGCCCGCGTAGATCGGGTTGTCGAAGATGGCGATGTTGTAGAGGGGCAGCTTGATCCGGATGCTGGGATGTTTCGCACCTATGAAATACGTGTGCCTGCTTCAGCAGATGCATTGCGAATAGATTTGTTTGATGCAGATTATGATATTGATATTTTTGTAACTCGCGATTCTCCGTTGTTGGATCCCCGCGTTGCCTTGTACAAAGGAGAGTCATTATTTGCCAGGGAAAATATGGTCATTACTCGCGATTCCGGTATTCCATTGCGTACAGGGGTTTATTATGTATCTGTTGTTGATCAGCTTAGTCAGGCAATGCCTGAGGATTTTTCGCTTGTAATGAGCTTTTCAGAGGAAGCACCTGCCTTCCTGCATGAATTGCCAGCCTTGGATGTGGGGATTTCTTCCGCAGGCAATGCCGTGCAAAATGCCCTGAATGCAACGGTGCAGGTTGTTTCTGAAAGAGGCACCGGTTCTGGTACCTTGCTAAGCAGCCAGGGCTTAGTATTGACCAATTATCATGTCATCTTATCAGCTGATGGAACGACGCTTGAGAAAGTAGGAATTGCATTGAATTTGCAGAATGATCGGCCGCCGAGAGAGCTTTTTATGGCAGATGTTCTTTTTTGCGATGAGCAAAAAGATCTGGCTTTATTGAAAATCCGTCACGGGTATTATGGCCAGGTCTTGCCGCCAAATTATCGGTTTCCTTGGATACATTTAGGCGACTCAGAGCAAATGAACATTGCTGATACACTTATTATCATAGGCTATCCAGGTGTGGGGGGGACAGGATCGCGGGTCTCCATTACATATTCAGAAGGAGTTGTGTCCGGCTTTGAGCGGACGCCACTTGGTATTATTTTTAAGACTGATGCAGAGATGAATCACGGTAATTCAGGTGGAGCTGCTTTGAACAGAAACTTTGAAATGGTTGGTGTGCCATCATCTATTGTGAATCAGGAGGCAGGCCAGATTGGCTATGTTCATCCAGTTTCCTTTTTGCCGGACGAGTGGATAGAGATAATTCGCCGAGAACAAGAGTGAGTAGTAATTACAAATTTGGGTCTGATTCCTGAATGGAGAACCGGCTACGTATGGCTTCTTCGATATGCAAGACCATTAGCATTGCGCCATCAAAGGTAGGGTGAATTCCATCACTTTGGCGGACAATTCGCTGTTTACCGTCAATTATTTGAACGTCGGTATACAGCCCCTCGCTGTTTCCAATTATTTTCGCCATGTCAAGATATTGAATGTTCTGGTAATCATTACACAACTGATGTAGGTGTTCGTTCAACTGCACCATTCGGTTTTCGTAACCGTTTCCGTTTGGCCGCATTGGCGGTACCGATATCCAATACACCTCTTGTGTGCCAAAGCTTAATTGGGCCATGAATTGTCGAACTCGCCGGTCGTATACCTGTGTCCATTCCGGACTGTGTGGGGAAAGTCGGGTGCCATCATCTAGGATAATGCTTTGGCTATCATTTGAGCCCATAAATACAGCAACCGCGTCGTATTGTTTGCGTGCCAAAAGGCCGCCAACATCCCGCGGCCAGTTTTTACTGCTTTCGTTGGAAAAACTGGAGCCGATTTTGTATTCGATGTCTAGGTCGACCCAATCATGTTGACGGGCCCAATGATAAAAAGCGGTGCTAGTCTGAAGACCGGCTAAAGAGTCGCCCACAATCAGTACTTGTAAGGGTTTTGAGCTGCTGAATTCGCCTGGTGAAATAATTCGAAAAGGAGCATCTGTCGACGGGCTTTGGTTTTCTTCTGGTAGCTCAAAATTTCTTGTCATAGGCTCGAAAGCCTGCTTCAAGCATGATGCGATGGAGGAAATTTTTATTTTTGTACTAACTGTTTCGATAGCTTTGCTGATGGAAGAAAAAACCGGCCGGATGGGGCTATCCGGCAAGACCTGTGTCCAGTTTGCAAAGCCAGAGCTGTTAAAAAGAGCATGCAGAAGTAAAGCACAGAGGATAACAAGAAAAATTGATGCAGGATGTGCGCTTTTGTTTTTCATTGCAATCAACCTTTTCAAAATTGAAAATAGATAAATGGGGCAACCCCATCCGGGGATACTATACCAATCATGGCTAGCACACCTCCTAACAGGAGGCTTGCTCGAAGCGGGTGGGCTTCGACTGCAAGGGCATCTGCAAACTTGTGCATTAGGTTTTTGGGCCAGAAATGCATAGCAAGACTAAGCAGTAAAAGCAGAATAAGGAAAGGGCTTATTTGCGTTTGGGCTTGTTGATTTCCGCCGCCCAAAAGGCTCATAAAATATAGTTTGATTTGTGCCAGGTCCGGCAAGCGAAATACGATCCAGCTTGCACAAATAAAGTGAAACACCAGGACTCTCTTTGCTATGCGCTTAAGAAAATTTTTCGAATTCAGCTGCGCTGGGGCTTGGTTTCGGCCTCGGTGTTGTTGCCAAAGTCTCTCAATTATCAAGGCAAAGCCGTGCATTGTGCCCCATACAACAAATGTCCACCTAGCGCCATGCCAGAGTCCACCCAATAGCATTGTAAGAAAAAGATTGATATATGTTCGCAATTGGCCCCGGCGATTGCCGCCAAGAGGAATATACAAATAATCACGCAGCCAAGATGACAGGGAAATATGCCAGCGATGCCAAAAATCTTGTACACTAAGAGCTTGGTAGGGTTGGTCGAAGTTTTTGGGAAAATGGAAACCAAATAATAAAGCGATGCCTATTGCAATATCCGAATAGGCGGAAAAATCGCAAAATATTTGAAAAGCGTAGGCATAGCTAGCAAGCAGGCAGGACAGGGCATTGTAATTGGCTGGGTTAGAAAAGACAGGATCAACCAGTAGAGTTCCAAGGTATGTAGCAATAATCATCTTCTTGAAAAGTCCGTTGGTAATAAGCAAAAGCGCCCGGTTTGCTTCCTGTATTTTTGGTCGCTGTTGGTTTTGTAGTTGGGGAATAAAATCTTTTCCGCGAACAATAGGTCCTGCTACCAATTGCGGAAAAAAGGCGACATATAGCAGGACGTCTAGAGGGTTTTTATCGGCCTGGATATCGTTACGGTATACATCAATCATGTAGCTGATCGCTTGAAATGTATAAAAAGAGATGCCAACAGGTAGAATGATGGAAAAAATTGGTAGGGGGGTGCCTGCTGAAAGGGCGAGGGTGAGCGAGTTAATGGTGCTGGCTAGCAGTAAATAATATTTGAACCAGATTAGTATGGATAAAACAGTTCCCACGCCTGCTGCCAAAGTAATTTTTCTGTATTTTCTCTTGGTTTTTTCTATGAGCATTGCGCAGAGCCATGCGATGAGGCTGGCTGTTAATAAGAGCAGACTGAATTTCCAGTTCCACCAGGCATAAAAAACATAGCTTGCGAAAAGCAGCAATAACCTGCGCATGCGATAGTGGGAGGCCAGAAGCCAGTATGCCCCATAGGTGATGAGAAAAAAAAGTGCGAACTCGATAGTTGGAAATAACATGGATCTTCTATTTTGATGATAGTATCATAGGCGGGATGCGCAGGAAAAGTGCGATTATTGTTGATATGTAGGCAAGAAAATGAGTATTTTAATCATGATAAAGGAGAAGATTATGGCCCAAAATGGACAAAAAATAATTGTACTTGGAGTGAATCATGCAGGGACATCGGTTATCAGAACCTTATTGTCGCAGAATCCAAACGCTCAGCTTGTTGCCTATGACAGGAACGATAATATTTCATTTCTTGGTTGCGGGATTGCTTTAACGGTTTCTGGAGTTGTAAAAAATCCGGAGAGCCTGTTTTATGCAGATGTGCCGGCGCTTGAAAAAATGGGCGCTTCAGTAAAGATGCGGCATGAAGTGGTTCAAATTGATACTGATGCAAAGACCCTCGTTGTTCGAAACCTAGAAAATAATGAGGAGTTTTCGGATACTTACGATGTGCTTGTGTTTGCTGGTGGCTCATGGCCAATCGATCCTCCGATAAAAAATAAAGAATTGGATAATATTGAAATTTGTAAGATATTTCAGCATGCCAAGGATTTGATTGCGAAGGCTGATGATCCGGCAATAAAAAATGTTGCGGTAATTGGTGCCGGCTACATTGGAATAGAGTTGGCTGAGGCCTATCATGAAAAGGGAAAACACGTAAGTCTGATTGATATGCAGGATCGGGTAGTGCCCCGCTATTTTGATACCGACTTTACTGATAGGCTTCAGCAGGATATGCAATCGCATGGCATCAATTTGGTGCTAGGTGCTGGGGTATCTGAATATCAGGGTGTTGATGGAAGAGTAACAGCTGTTGTTACCAATAAGGGAACATTCCCCGCTGATCTGGTAATTCAAAGCATCGGATTTCGACCGAATACATCACTGCTTCCTCATGCAGAAAAAACGCCAAACGGTGCGCTCAAGGTTAATGAGTATATGCAAACTAGTATTCCCGGGGTGTATGCGGTTGGTGATGCTGTTGCTATACATCATCAAGCAACAGGGAAGCATGAAAACGTTGCCTTGGCAACAAATGCAGTAAAGTCCGGTCTTGTCGTTGCTAGTCATATTAACGGGATTCATTCGCTAAAACTGGAAAGTGTTGTGGGTACAAATGGGATATGTGTGTTTGGCAATAAATTGGCATCAACTGGTTTAAGTGAGGAAGCGGCTCGACAGGCCGGTTTGGATGTAGCAAGCACATTTTTCTCCGATAACGACCGCCCCGAGTTTATGGAGAGCTATGAGACGGTAAGCATCAAACTGGTATATGAACGGGAAACGCAGCGCTTGCTTGGTGCACAAATTGGCTCGTATGGCGAAGGAAATCATTCGGAATCAATTTATTATTTAGCGCTCGCAATACAGAAAGGGATGACCCTACCGGAAATCGCTATGACAGATGTGTACTTTTTGCCTCATTTTAACAAACCTTTTCATTTTGTTCTTTCTGCCCTTCTTCAGGCAATGGGTTTGAATTATGCCCATTCCGGTGCATAATAAGTATTAGCTAAGAAGAAAAGGATGGGCTTTATGTTAGCGTGGTTTCGGGAATTGCACCCTGTTTTACAGGCTCTTTTGGCAACCCTGTTCACTTGGGGTTTTACTGCTTTAGGTGCATCGATTGTTTTCTTTTTTAAGACGATAAACCGGAAGTTGCTGGATGGGATGCTTGGTTTTGCTGCCGGGGTGATGATTGCCGCAAGTTTTTGGTCATTGCTTGCGCCCGCTATTGAAATGGTAGAAGCTGATGGCGGAACCCCCTGGATTCCTGCTGTCGTTGGCTTTTTAGCAGGTGGATTATTTCTTTGGCTGACCGATAAAACCCTGCCGCACCTTCATTTGGGCTTGCCCATTGAACAGGCGGAAGGTATTCCGACGAATTGGCGGCGCAGCATTCTTTTAGTATTGGCGATTACCCTACATAATATACCTGAGGGCCTTGCTGTGGGTGTTGCTTTTGGCGCTGTGGCTAGCGGTTTGCCAACGGCATCTCTTGGTGCGGCAATTGCGTTAGCAATCGGAATTGGCATCCAAAACTTTCCGGAAGGGGCTGCTGTTTCAGTTCCTCTGCGGCGGGAGGGATTGAGTCGTCTCAAAAGCTTCTGGTATGGCCAGCTTTCCGGGGTTGTTGAGCCTATCGCGGGTGTTTTAGGCGCTGCTGCAGTTTTGCTGCTGCGGCCGATTCTTCCGTATGCCTTGAGTTTTGCCGCGGGTGCAATGATTTTTGTTGTAGTAGAAGAGCTGATACCGGAATCTCAGTATGCTGGAAATACGGACACAGCAACATCTGGGGCTATGCTTGGTTTTGCCGTAATGATGCTTTTGGATGTAGCTCTGGGATAATGGACAAATGAATAGTGCATCAGGCCTGGCAAGCCAGGCGGAATTGCTTGTTGGTGGTACGCAGGCCTTTGAAGAGATCTGCCGGCAGATAGATAGTGCCCAGCAAAGTATTGAAATCAACATTTTTATTTGGCGAAATGATGAATTAGGAAGGCGCCTTGCACATGTTTTGCTGAAGGCCGCGGGTGATCCATCCCGGCCAAATTTGCGCATTCGCATTGTGAAGGATAGCACCGGTTCTGCTTTTGAGCATGCTGAGCAGAATCGGCAGAGTTTTTTTCATCCCCGGTTGAATATTTTGGAACGGTTTAAGGCATTTTTTGTCTGGTATGCTTATCATACATCCGAGACCGCTAAAAGCGGGAAGCAGCTAGTAAGCCCATTAGCGCAACAAATCATGAAGCACCCACGAATAGAGTGTATACAGGAAAAACGCAATGATCACTCCAAGTATTTTATTTTTGATGATCGCATTTTGATATGTGGTGGAATGAATATTGCGGCCGAATACTGTCGCTGGCACGATTACATGGTGAAGTTTGAGGGCGAGGAAGTTGTGCGGCTTCTGCAACAGCGATTGAAGGGCGAAAAAAATGAGCCTGAATCTTCTGTGCGTTTTATTATCAATAGCTGGTATCCGGGCTTTCGTCGCCTTGAACGAAGGGAAATAAAACCCGAGCTGCTTCATTTGATCAGCCAAGCAGAATATTTGCAGGCGCCTTTGACTATAGAAATGTCATATTTGGGTGATCGGGAAATAATTGATGCGGTATTACAACTGGCAGATTCGGGGATAGAGGTTAATCTTATTATTCCGCAAAGGGCAAATGTACAGGAAGACTTGAACCGAAGGCAGATTGGCTATATTCACCGGAAAATTCGAAAAGGTATAATTGATGGTCAGAGTCTGCGCATCTTTTATTATCCCGGAATGCTGCATGCCAAGCTTTTTCATGTTGGTGAGATTCCAGAAAATAAAAATGGGGTAACAAAACATGGGATTACTTGCTTTGGCTCATCAAATATAAATAAAAAGTCACTATTAAAGTTGGCGGAATTGAATATTTATATTGATGATGCAGCTTGTTCTTTTACTCGTGCTGTAAAACAGCAATTACGGCAGGATATGCAAAATGCCGCGCAGTACATGAGCTGCTTTGATCAGAAAGGGAATGCTTGCGGGTGGGAAGCCCCGCTACGATACGATCGTTTGGTCGCTTTTGTTGAAGGCATCGTGTAAAGAGAATATGAATTGATTGATTTTTGCGAACAGAGGAGAAAAATATGGAAATTACATTGGTTATTGTAGCAGGAGTAGTGCTAGTTACACTTATTGGTGTTGGTGGTGATCTTTTGGCAAAACGCGCGCAGCCTGCTTCGGAAAAAATGCAGGAGATTGAACGGCGAATCCAGAAACTGGAAGAAGATGTTAGGGTCATAAATCGAATTATGGAAACAAAAACCAGTTAACATTTTTTGCTAACAATTGCCAGTATAATGAGTTGACCTTGCTGCCACCCTCATGCTATAGTCCGATACCTGTAATCATTGATGAATAGCAAAGGGAAAAGTATGTACGCAATAGTTGAAGTTAACGGAAAACAGTACAAAGCCGAGAAGGGCGCAGTACTTGAAGTAGACAAAATGACTGCTGAAGCTGGCAGCAAAATGTCGCTGGATACGGTAGTTATGCTGCGTGATGAAAAAAATGTGCAGTTTGGTATGCCGTATGTGAGCGGAGCATCAGTAGATGTGACTGTTGAAGAAACCTTCAAGGACAAGAAAATAACCATTTTTCGGTATAAACGGCGAAAAAATTACTCGCGGAAACAGGGACATCGACAAACAATGACCCGTCTGCGTGTAACAAAGGTGAGCGCATAGCGGGGGACTGCATGTTGCAGGTACGCATAGTGCGTGATGGCAATGGCTGTGTTCGTGAAGTTGATATTCAGGGGCACGCCGGCGTGGCGGTTCATGGGCAAGATCCTGCTTGTGCTGCTGCCAGCCTTCTTGCGAAAGCCTATGCACTGACAATTGCAGATGATAAACGCCATCGGGTTCAGGCGGATATTCCGAATCCGGGGAGTTTTTTTCTGGCAATTACGCAAGTGGGGGATGATGAACATGCCTTGGTTGCGGGAACTATGCTGATGCATGGTTTGGAAAGTATTCGGCGGGAGTTTCCGCAGAATATCACTATTGAATATATTAAGCAAAGCTGAATATAAACTAGCAAAGCGAGGATAGATATGGCACATAAAAAAGGTGGCGGTAGTTCAAAGAACGGACGCGATTCAGAAAGTAAACGCCTTGGGGTTAAACGCTATGGCGGACAACTGGTGAAAGCTGGTGAAATTCTGGTTAGACAGCGTGGTACACGTGTGCATCCGGGCGATAATGTTGGTTGCGGTACCGATCATACCCTCTTTGCCAAGGCTGCTGGAACCGTTTCCTTCGGTACGCGCCGTGGAAAAAAAGTTGTCTCTATTGAGCCTCAGGCATAGTCCTGAGTACCTATTGAAATAATAATACGTGGAAAGATTTGTAGATCAGATCACTATCGAGATCGCCTCCGGGTCCGGCGGACAGGGGGCGGTTTCATTTCGTCGTGAGAAGTATGTTCCTCAGGGTGGCCCTGATGGCGGTGACGGAGGACGCGGCGGCGATGTGATTTTTCGGGTTCGTCAGAACCTTAAAACATTAACCAATTTAACAATGCGGCATCACTATATTGCGGAAAATGGCCGTCCGGGGAGTAAGCAAAATCGACATGGCGCCGACGGGGCACCAGTTGTGATTGAGGTTCCGCCAGGCACAATAGTTACTCACGAGGAAACTGGCGAGTTGCTTGGCGATTTTACAGAAGTCGGCCAGGAAGTTGTCGTGCTCAAGGGAGGCCGTGGTGGGAAAGGAAATGCCCATTTCGCAACCGCTAGGCACCAGGCTCCTCGTTTTTCTCAGCCTGGTGAAGAAGGCGAGCGTTTTCGTGTTACGGTTGAATTGCGCATCATCGCCGATATCGGGTTGGTTGGTTTGCCAAACGCCGGCAAATCCAGTCTGCTGGATGTAATTACAAACGCAAATCCAAAGATCGGAGCCTATCCATTTACCACAAAAATTCCGAATCTGGGAGTTTTGAAGGTAAGCTACACCGATATCATTATTGCTGATATTCCCGGGATTATTGAGGGCGCCTCTGATGGACATGGCTTGGGATTACGCTTTTTGCGCCATATTGCTCGTACTCGTGGACTCTTGTTTCTTGTTGATGTAACAGATCCTCGGTATGAATATGCTGCCGAAGAAATTACCGACAATACTGATGAAACTGCCTTTTTAGCCGCGGCAGGTGCTAGTAGTTTGGCAACAACCTTTCGGATGCTCTTGGAAGAGTTGGAACGATACTCTCCTGAATTAGCACAATTACCGAGGGTAGTGATTGGAAGTAAGACTGATCTTGATCCAGATGGGGTGCAATTACAACAACTTCGCGCTGATCTGCCGGATGAAACTGTCCTGGGTATTTCAAGTTTTTCACGGGAGGGTTTGGAAGAGCTTACGCAGGTTGTGCATGATTTGTATGCCGCATGGCAGGAAGGTGAGGATAACAAAACCGTATGAATAGGCGTGTAGCAGCATGAATCTAGATTCCGCAAAGGCTACCCCGCAAGAACCTGTTTTAGTATTCGGCGGTTCCTTTGATCCACTTCATAATGGGCATGTTTCATTGGTAAGGCGTGTTATGCAGGCAGGTGGATATTCTTCTGTTGTCTGGGTCCCTAGCTTTCAAAATCCATTAAAAAAACATTCGCCCCAGGCAAATAATCAGGCGCGGCTGGAAATGTTGCGGTCCGTGTGTGCCGATAATTCTCAGTACTATGTCAGTGATATTGAAATCCGTCGTGGTGGATCATCTTATATGCTGCAAACAATTCAGCAGATGCAGACGGAATTTGGCTGGCAGAAACGACCAGGTTTGCTTATTGGCGATGATAACTTGTCTAGCTTTCATCAATGGTATGGATGGCAGGAATTATTGGCCCAATGCCGGCTTGAAGTAGTAAGTCGAGTAGTAGAAAAAGCAGGGAAGATATATGGCACTGTTAATCGTTTAGTCCGTCGGGTGCCGGATGCAGAAATATGCTTGCATACAATACCGCCAATACCAATTTCAGCCACTGCAATTCGGCAGGCAATAGCGAGAGGAGAAAATGATGACTGGCAGGCTCTGGTTCCTTCAGAGGTTACAGAAATAATCCGTGAATATTCCCTGTATCAAAAAACACATTATCAAATTGATGGTCGGGCCTATCGAAAAGTCCAGCGTTTTGCTCGGCAAACACTGAGTCGCAAACGCTTTCTGCATAGTATAAGAGTCAAAAAAGAGTCACAACGTCTTGCCCGCAGGTTTGGCTTGGACCCTCATGAAGCAGCTCTCGCTGCCATCTCACATGATCTGGCTCGCGAGTGGAGCGATCGCCGGCTGCTTGAATGTGCGGAAAAATCTACCATTGGCATATCTTCCTTTCAGCGCCAAAACCCTATGTTGCTGCATGGCCTGTGTGCCGCTGAAATTCTAAAAAATACTTTTGGCATACAGAATCAAGCAGTCCTGGAGGCTGTTACCCATCATACTCTCGGGGCTGCGGGCATGGGGCCTTTGGCAATGCTCATATTTATTGCTGACTACACTGAAGCTAAGCGGCCGTATGCACATGAGCTGCGACGGGCTTTACAAAATTGCAATTTGCAAGAATCATGTAGGATAGTACTGGAACATCAGCGGCGTCAGTATGGTGCGCTATCGGGGCCAACTATGGCTTTGTATACGCAACTTGAAAAATAAAGAGAGTACATATGCAGAAGGTTTCATCATTTGTTTCTAGCTTGATATTGATTGGCGGGATTGTGCTTGTGTTGGCAATCACGGTAGGGGTGGTTTTTTACCAGGTTCGGGTTGATGCAGTGACTGCCAGTTTGCAGAATGACCAAGCGATACATATATTGTTTGTCCTTCATGAGGATGAACAACCAATTTCAACTCAAGTGGTTTTTTTGCATCCTAGTGCACATCGTGCTGGTTTGTTGGACATACCCGCAGATCTCGGAGACATTATTTCTCGGCTTGAAAGAGTTGATGCGGTTAGTAGTCTTTTCCCCTTAGGTGGTGTTTCTGCCTATCAAAAGAAAATTGCCAGTATTATCGGAACGGATATTGATTATTACATTGTGCTTTCGCGGCAGCAGATGCAAGAAGTAGTGGATTTACTTGGCGGAATAACTGTTTTTATTCCTGATCCGGTGAGCGACCCTGAAAATATGTTGTTTCTACCCGGAGGCAAAATCACCTTGGATGGTGAAAAGTTGCAATCTTTTTTCACCTATGAAACAGAAATCCTTACTGAAGTTGAGCTAATTTCCAGCTATCAGGAAGTAATAATGCAATTGTTATGGAATTTAGGTTCGCATGCTGATTTATATAAGCATTATCCCCGCTTATTTGAAAGCCGTATGGATACGAATCTTGACCGATCTAATATGCAGTCATTTCTTGGCTTTTTGGCAGAACTTTCTCCTGAGCGTATGATACAGCAAAGAGTTTTGGGAACTGTGAGAAGCATAGAAATAAACGGAGAGCAACGGCAATTATTGTTTCCATATTTTGAAGGGCAGTTGTTAAAGGATACAGTCCGTCAGGTCCAAGAAACCCTTGCAGCTGGCAGTAGTTTGGAAGGGGATGGCAGTCCGATTCGCATTGAGTTACTCAATGGCACTCGGAGAAATGGTCTGGCTCATAGAACCAGCGAATTGCTTGAGGGTTATGGTTTTGAGGTTGTGCGAATTGGAAACGCACCTACTATGAATGTAGCTTCAACGCAAGTATTCAATCATTTGGAAACAGAACAACGAGCACAGGTCGTAGCCGATTTTATTGGGGTGAATACTGTGAAGGATATTGCAAGTTTACAAGAGTTGTTACTTGCTGAGGTGGATGGTGAAGACGAACAGAATCTTGATTTGCTGGAACCAGAGGGTGACAATGAATCTTTGGAGGCTGTCGGCGTGGACGATTCTCCGGTTGACGTCACAGTCATTCTGGGATCAGATTTTGATGAATGGAAGGTACAATAGATGGATACAAATGATACACAAACCGTTGTTCAGCTGGCGGAAGTTATTGCACAGCAGGTCGGTGAAAACACGATGGCGATCGATGTAAAGAAAATATCAGGCTTTACTGATTTTTTAATAATAACCAGTGTGCAAAGTTTTGCTCAGTTACAGGGGGTAATGAACAGGATCGATGATTTTTTGCGTGAGCATGGAATTGAAAGTGATACACCCACAAAGCGGCCAAAGGATGATCAGTGGGCATGTGTCGATTGTGGATTCATGGTAATTCATATCATGCGCCCTGAGGCCCGTTCATTTTACGAATTGGAACAATTGTGCCA
>CAYNNU010000040.1:0-14119 GCA_964398645.1 uncultured Spirochaeta sp. | reverse complement strand
CTTGGTGCTGGGAAACAAAAACTACCAGACTCAGCTTTTTTGGTCAAGCGAAAAACAGCCAAAACCAAAACAAATATCAGGCTGGCTTGCTAGCCCGCGCAAGCAATACACGACGAGCAAATTCCGCAAAGCCTTTGCCGCCCCGCCCATCCGTTATATAGCGCGGAGGAGGATTTAGCTCCTTCTCAAAATCCCGGACATTTGCAACACCTATACTCAGCGGCACTGCCGCAAACATAGGCGAATCATTGGGGCTGTCGCCAACATAGGCCACCCCGGCAGTAGCATCACACAAATCAAGCCCGTGTTCCTGCTGCAGATACAAACGCGCCATTTCCAGCTTCGAATATCGACCATACCAGGCGTTTACATGAATAGAACTTATCTTTGCTTCCGCGCCAGCCAATCGGCACAGCTCTGCAATCCTGATAACCGCCTCCCGCTCCAACACAGGAGGCTCCTCGGCAAAATCGATTGCAACATCAAACATTCGAGCAAACTGATCTTTGGCAATACGGGAGCCGGGAACAGCACGCTGAATCTTTTTGCCTAAACGCTCCAGCCGCCGAGCAGCCTGCCGCTGCGAACGACCTCCACCTGCTTGAGGATGATACATCCGTCGCAAATTACCCTGCCGCTCATAATACACCAAGGCTCCATTTTCCCCAACAACGGCTTCCACCGGCCACTGTCGGGCTATTGCATCGCACCAGCCAGCAGGCCGGCCGGTTACCGCAACAAGCCCAACACCGGCATTGTGCAAACTCCACATTGCAGCATAGGCATCGGCCCCAAGCTTCCCGTCATCTGTAAGCGTATCATCAATATCCGTCAATACCCAGCGGACTGCCGCACACTGCTCATCAGAGAGACTGGCTAAGGGATCCACAGCTAGTCTCCCTGCCCTGCATCAGGGACATTTTTTGCCGAGCGCTTGCGCTGAGCCTGCAAAAACACCCCAACATAATCCATCAAGGAGACCCAGGAAAGAACTACCGCCAAAGCGAAAATGATGGTTGCCGCCAAGCGAAAATAGCCACAAATCGCTTCAGAGCACACACCCAGGCCCTCCAAGCTAAAGACCAGCAAACCAGCGATACCACTCAAATTGTAAAAAACAGCCTTCAGCTTCCCGCCGGCACGGGCCGCCATTGCAACCCCATCACGATACATCAACATACGGATAAACTGAATCGTTACCTCCCGATACACGATCAAGAGCAAAAAAACAGGCCACATGATTCCCAAAGCAGCAAAGGCTACAAAATAGGTTATCCGACTGATTACATCGGAAAAGGGATCGAGCACTTTACCTAAATCCGTTACCAAACCACTGCGCCTAGCCAACCAGCCATCCAGCACATCTGATATTTCCATAATCGCAAACAGACCCCAAATAATGGGAACCACAATTGTATAAGAAAGACCGAACACGTCCGGCAAGAAAAATAAACTGAACAACAAAGGCGAAGCAACAATACGACTTATCGTAATGGTATTTGGTACATTCATATTTTAATGCTACGCATCCCGAAAGAGCCTGTCAAGCAAGCATGCAACATTAAAAACAGCCTGAGCTCTCAATAGATTATATTGACAGTCATGACTATCGCCCATACCTTAAAGATAACGAGAACAATGAAAAATATACATGAATCAACTATTTCTTTTTTAAGAAAATTGGCATCTGCCAGTAACATCGAAACGGTACTGGAACATCTGCACAAGGCAATTGAAAGAATAGGTATCTTTCAAGGTGCGATGTACATTCTTAATGACCTCGAAGGCGAAAGCTTGCAAACTCGATTCCTACATCTTCCCGATAGCATCAAACACGTGGAAAGCATGTACCGTGATTTTTGCTTTCCCCTAGAAGAAAACGATCCATTGACCCAAGCCTTTTCCAAGCAAGAGCTCATCATCATGGAAAAGGATGACTCGGGCGATAGCTCTGCAACCCGCCTACGCATGAAGCGATGGAAACTCGAATCGCTAGCCATCATTCCCATTCTGATAGAAAAGGAATGCCTTGGATGTGTTTTAGGCCTGCACCAAGAAACAATTATCTCTAAGGATGATTGTAAAGCGGTAATCAATTTGCTTGAAGAAGCGGCGCCGTATATCAAAACAATGACAATAATAAGCACCTTTGAACGGGAAAAGAATGCCTTAGCTTTAGCCCGGGCCCAACACGACCGCTACATGGAGTTTATTACCACCATCAATAACCTGACTTCCGATGACCCGCTCTACGATGCAATCACCTCGGCCTTCCTAGAGCAATACCCCTTCGATTTTTGCGGCGTGGTACTGAACGAAAACAATGCCCTCAAATTAAAAAGACTTTCAGTACAACCCGATGCTGATCAGAAAATACAGAACGTACACCGCCTCTGGCTGGATTATTACCAGGACAATCCCTACGAACTTAATACCTCCGACGGCGCCACTTCCGTATGCTTTTTGCACAACTCACGTCTATCCATACTTGACGCCATGGAAATTCTACACATGCCAATGTCAGAGCGTGATCACAAAGCACTTGAATTAATGGAAACTCCCCGCACCTTTCATTTCTTTGTTATTAGACGAGGACAAAACCCTATTGGGGTTCTCTGGCTGTTATCAATGAGCAAGACAATTGAATTGGAACACAATGAAGTAATGACTATTGAGCAAAGCTGTAATTTTATTGGCACCGCAATTTACAATGCAAAATTGTACCATCGAGTTGAAGCACAGTCACGCGACATTGAAATTCTTAACAAGGAATTAGCAAAGAAGGTAAAAATCCTTGACGACATGGCGCATAAGGACTCCCTTACAGGACTATACAATTTTGGTTTTTTCCGCGAAGAACTCCAGCGCCTAATACACGAATACAACCGTTGCCGTCAGCAATCATTCCTTTCTTTAATCATTATTGATATTGATCACTTCAAAAAATTTAACGACACCCATGGCCATGTTGCTGGAAATGTTGCCCTTTCCCAGGTTGCGCAACTTATCGCAAAAATGAGCAGAAAAATGGATGTCGCCTGCCGTTATGGTGGTGAAGAGTTTTCCATCATCCTGCCAAAGTGCAATATTCAAGGGGCAGTACAACTAGCAGAACGAATACGCGGCAAGGTAGAAACAGAACAACTAGAGATTGATGGGAAAATTGTCTCTGTTACCATTAGTGTTGGCTGTGCTCAATTTAATCCCGATGAAGATATTTCATCTTTTGTAACCCGCGCCGATCAGGCACTCTATCAGGCAAAGGCTGGCGGGAGAAACCGCGTAGAGATGGATGCTTAGCCAAGATTATGCGTGACGAATATCGTTAGGCGCTTGTGGGGCAGAAGCAGCAGGAAAATCAACGATTCCATTCATACGCTCCTGCGAAACCATGTCGATACGATTTTTCCCAAAAAAACTATACAAGACTTTATACCCGCCGCGTAGCCTACGCTCCAATATTTGCTGCAGACTATCCTCCATTTCTTCAAGCGTATCAAAGGTGTACAGTTTCTCACGACCGGCAGAAGGCTGAACCCCCCAACTGGCCACGAAGGAATACGAAGAAAAGAGATGCGGTTGACGGTTATGGATTGAATAGTAACGCAGGCTTCCGTCGGCGGCCGTACGATACAAGCTAATCATCATGGTATTAGAAATATCGGCTTGTAGGCAAAGAAAATCAAGGACAGCTTGCAAGCCCATAGCCATCAGGCACGAGAAGACGCGGGTACCGCACTGAACTGCTGATATTTTGCTGATTGATTTGCAAGAAGAAGCCCGGTGGCACTGCCTCTTGTAATAAAACAAGGGTTTGACTCGGCGAAAAAGCATTCGGATTTTCGTGCGGCGCAAAACCCAATTCCATTTGGATAGATGCCCAGGCGCAGGGGCGGGCAAATATCAGCCAAGGATTGATGCAGGAATATTGCGTTTGCAGGCGACAGGCATTTCCTTCTGCCTGACTTGTAGCTTGCCACATTGGTGAATCGAAAGAAGAACCCGCGGCAGCAATATCTGCAAACGAAGACTGGCGACAGGAGAGTAAAGAAACATCGAGAGTGATGGATTGTTCAGAAACCTGCAAAGCTGTGTACTGAACACGCAATGGGCGCGGCGCAAAGGGAGAAAACGCTGGAAAAAATGACCAAAAGACGAAGACTGCAAGCACCATGACGGCAGCAAGTGACAAGCCGGCTGGCAACGGAAAACGAACACAGGATAAGCCGAAGGAAAACGAGTAAAGGCAGAAAAATACTGCCAGCAGGGAGATGGGCCTTGCTGCCGTGTTGGCTGGGGCGGCCGTGTTGGCTGGGGCGGGCGCCTCGACCGGCACGTCGGCGGCCGGTGCGGCCATCCCGGCCGCGCCCACACCAACGGCCGGCACGTCGGCGGCCGGCGCCCCCGCGTCAGCTCCCTCGGCCATCCCGACGCCTCCAGCGCCGGCGCTCAAGCCGGCCCACGCAAGGGTGAAACACAGAAGGAACAGGGCGAAGCTGAGCATGGCTAGCACCGAACGCATAGCCTGCTGCCGGCGGATTCGCTCCGGAGGTGCGGGCAGCTCAAGCAAGGCGGAGTCGGCGGCCGGGATGGCGAGGCGGCGGCGCAGCAGCCAACCGACCGAAGCACCAAGCGCAAAAAAGGCCAGAAGAAAAAGCCCGGGAACACTCACAAAGAATAGATCTCTGAATATTTCGCATGTAGACTGTCAATGAAGGGCTGGGCATCCAGCCCTTTGCCGCAAACATCCTGCAGCAATTCCAGCGGCGTTTTACCCCGACCCCACTGATGAATCGATTTGCGCAACCAGGAAAGGATTGCGCCAAAATCACCAGCAGAAATCATACTATCCAACGGTCCTTTTTCTGCCTCAAGGCTGGCAGAAAACTGAGCCGCGTACATATTGCCGAGTACATAGGTGGGAAAATAGCCGAACGAGCCATGAGACCAGTGCACATCCTGCAAAACTCCGTTGCTGTCGGAATCCGGACGCAATCCCAAAAGACGCTGCGTGGCATCATTCCAGGCTTCGGGCAAATCACGAACGGCAAGGGTCCCGCTGATCAACTGTTTTTCCAATTCATAGCGAAGAATAACATGCAGACCATAGGTCACCTCATCAGCCTCAACCCTGATAAGCGAGGGTTGCACAACATTTATTCCACGGTAAAACGCTTCTACATCAACATCCGCCAATTGTGTCGAAAACTGCTGCTGAAGCTGCGGATAATACCGCTGCCAGAAAGCACGGCTACGGCCGATTGTATTTTCCCAGAAACGTGACTGTGATTCATGTATGCCCAATGAGGTTCCGCCAGCCAAAAACGTATTGGCAATTTCAGCTGGAAAACCCTGCTCATACATGGCATGGCCAACCTCGTGTATCACCCCAAAAAGTGCAGTGGGCAAGTAATTTTCTTCATAGCGGGTGGTGATGCGAATATCATCGCTGGACAACTCAATAGTAAAAGGATGGGCAGAACGGGCCAAGAACCCGCGGCTAAAATCGAACCCAATATCCGCCGCCACCTTCCGACTGAAGACCTCTTGCCCCGCCGCCGGATAATCACGAAAAAGAAAATCATTCCGGGGCGCTTTTGCCTGAGCAATCGCAGCGGTTAATTCTGTCAACTGTTTTTGCAAGGGCGGAAAAACCTCATCCAAAAGTTCAACGGTCATGCCCTGCTCATACTGATCTAAAAGTGCATCATACGGATGACTGCTATAACCCAGGTATCCCGCAGCATCGCGATTTAGCTGTACAATGCGTTCCAGATGCGGAGCAAAGGCAGCAAAATCATTGTCGGAGCGAGCCTGCACCCAGGCATGATTTGCCAAGCTTGTTACACGACTTACTTCTTCCACATGCTTTTGCGGCAATTTCGTTGCCTGCTCATAATCGCGGCGTAAAACCCGCAGCCAGCTTTTTTGCCGCTCATCTAAATCACCCAAGGAGGATGCCTTTTCCAGCAGCTCCCCCACCCGGGGATCAACAGTCTTTTTATGCATTAACCCGCTAAGATACGATAATTGCTCAGCACGACGAGGAACTCCGCCGGAAGGAATTTGAGTTTCCAAATCCCAATGCATCAAACTTGAGAGCTGAGCAAGCATCATCAGCTCGTTTTCAATTATTCGTAACTCCTGCATTTCTGTCCGAGACTCAGCAGCCATATCTACACCTCCAGCGACTGGGTCTGTATTGTCTGCTGCAGCTGTTCTATCCACTCTTGCAATGGCAGGCCGTTTTCCTGGCTCCCGCCGCGCTTCCGCACGGATACTGTTTTTTCCTGCTCTTCACGCTCGCCCAAAATGAGGGTGTACGGTACCTTCTGTGTCTGGGCATTGCGGATTTTTGCATTCATGCGATCATCGCTCACATCGGCGGTTGCTCGAATATCCAGCTCCCGCAGCTGCTGCTCAATGTCCTTGGCATAGTCAAAAAAGGCCGCGGCTACCGGGACAATGCGCACCTGCTCTGGCGCCAGCCATACAGGAAAGGCCCCGCCATAATGCTCAAGCAATACACCAAAAAATCGCTCCAGCGAGCCAAGCAGGGCACGGTGAATCATAATCGGCCGCTGCTCTTTGCTGTCGCGGTCAACATAGGTCATATCAAAACGCTCTGGCAAGTTGTAATCGAACTGTACCGTACTCATCTGCCACTCTCGTCCTAGAGCATCACGCACTTTCAGGTCAATCTTGGGACCATAAAAAGCCCCACCGCCTTCATCAACTTCATACTCAAGGCCCTCAGTTTCTACAGCCTTGCGCAATGCAGCAATAGCAGCATCCCAGGCCGCCGGCTCACCAACAGCCTTCTCCGGCCGGGTGGCCAAATACGCCTTCACATCGGAAAAACCAAATGTCCGCCACACACTCAAGGAAAAGCGCAACACCCGCAGGATTTCATCTTCCACCTGCTCAGGCGTACAAAAAATATGGGCATCATCCTGAGTAAAGCCACGCACCCGCATCAAACCATGCAGGGCACCGGATTGCTCATAGCGATATACCGTGCCCATTTCAGCCCAGCGCAGGGGCAAATCGCGGTAGCTGTATTTCGTATTCTTGTAAATCATGATGTGAAAGGGACAGTTCATCGGCTTCACGTAATAGTCGGTGTTGTCCATTTCCATATGCGGATACATGCCTTCCTTGTAAAAACCCAAGTGCCCGGAGGTTTCCCAAAGCCAGCTTTTTCCCACATGCGGGGTATGCAAAACCTCGTAGCCGCCGCGAAAATGCTCGCGGTACCAGTAATCCTGTATCGCCAGGCGAATTCGGGAACCCTTGGGATGCCAATAGGCTAAGCCGGGGCCGGCCTCTTCGTGCATAGAAAACAAATCTAACTCTTTTCCTAAACGCCGATGATCCCGCTTTTCAACTTCTTTTAAGTGCTCCAGATACTGGCGCAATTCTTTTCCGGTCAAAAACGCAGCCGCATAAATGCGGGTAAGCATTGGGCGTTTTTCATCACCGCGCCAATAAGCCCCCGCGACCGACATCAACTTGAAAGACTTAAAATCGATCTGCCGACTGTTCTCTACATGGTTTCCCAAACACAAATCGGTAAAAGTATCCTGCTGATAAAAACTGATTGCTTCGTTCTCGGGCAGATTTTCAACCAGCTCTTCCTTGTAGGGATTGCCGGAAACCAGGCGCAAAGCATCGGCCTTACTCACTTCGTAGCCGGTAAAATCAACCTGCTTTTTGATGATCTCACGCATGCGCTCTTCGATCTCCGGCAGCTGCTCTTCTTTCAGCGGCTCTGGCAAATCAAAATCATAATAAAAACCCGTAGCAATGGCCGGTCCAATTGCCAGTTTGGCCTGGGGGTACAACTCAAGCACTGCCTGCGCCATGATGTGAGACAAAGAATGGCGAATCTTATGCACCTTTTCCTCAGGGCTTAATTCCTTCCATGGCTTTGCCGGCGAATCAACTCGGGCGGTTTTATTTTGAATGTCTTCTAGTGTTACTGACATAATACTCTCCTTAATCGAGTCATTATGGTGGGGATTTTTCCACCCCATGTCAAGATTGAACCAAGGGTAGACCTCATATATTATGTAGCGGTAAAATGTTTACACGGGGTGTCACTATGGATCTAAAAATGCAAAAGGCCGTATCCAGCGCGCCTATTTCATTTCTACTTGCCGGTATGCTACTGGTGTTTTTCTTACTCAGCGGCTGCGCCAGCGGGATTCAAAAACCGAACGGGGACGACTCGTCCTTGGCGGGAATCGTTTCCTTTACGCAGTCACCAGATGGCGAATTTGTTATGTCTCTTACCGAAAGAGACGCTGTTATTTCCCAGGAAAACCCGGACCAAACCGAAGCAATGCCGGGGATGATCGAATTTTATCAGATTGACGAGGAAGGCCAGGCGGGGGCCGGACTGAGGGTCGCAAGCCTGGAAATTCCTGAACAGGATGGCGAACGCCAGTTAAACCTTATCCAACTTCCCCCCGGCTGGTACCGCATTCTAGTAGAAGGACAGATACCTTTTGATGTCCGTATACCACCAGGCTCAATCGTGCTTTTACCGCAGACTATTATTCCAGGCGGCATGCGCCCACTCAGCGAAGAGGATGCTCAATTTGCCAGCGATGATCTGCTGGACTATACCCAATTCTATAATTGGGCCGGACACTCCTTTTACGGCTTCGGCGATTACATTCCGAAACTGGGCCGTGCAGCGGATGAATTTCGCGTTACAGTGATTACCGAACCGGCAAACGCGCGGGTAATCTTTGCTGGCAAAGAGTTGCAAACAGACGGCGAGACTCCAGCGGAAACCCTGATTGAAAACGGCCGCCATCTTGTTGAAGTACGGGCAGAAGGATTTGCACCGGCCCGTATTCTGACCACCATCAATTCAGATACGGAACTGCACATTTCCCTGAGCCCCGCGGCCCAAGCTACAAATAGCCTAAGCACTGATGAATACGGTTTAGCTATGGGCGAGTTTGTCAATCTTGGATCTTCTTTTGATGACAACCTGAAATCGATTCTAGGGCGCAGCCTTGGGCTAGCCCTTACAGAAGATCCGCGCATTTCCCGCATTGGAAGCGGCAACGTAACATTAGAAGAAGCGCGAGAACTTGGGGCCGAGTTATACCTGACCGGCTACTACCATTCTTCAAATGGTGAAATCCTGTTGCAGGCAAACCTGTATGACACTGCCACCGGCGGAATAAAAGCCGGGCAGCTATACACCGGAAGCGGGGGACTAGCGATGTTTTCCACCATCGACACTGCCGCAGCAGACTTTGCCGCAGCAGTTGACCGGGTTTTGCCCGACCGTAACCAAGAAAATACCAGTTCAGAGGCGACCGCCATCGGAAGCTCTACCGGCGATGACGTTTTAGATATTGCCGAGCGGCAATCCAGCCGACAGCGGGCCAGCCGGAACGGTATCCTTTCTGCCTGTGTAGGCTTTGGCGGTATGATGGATATGGGCGGCCGTGACGATGACTTTCGCGGCAGCCCAGGGCCAGAACTATTACTCTCATATACAAAGCAGAACGGCAACAGCGGACTTCGTTACATGCTCCTTGTGTCGCCTCGGACAGTTACTGACCTTGGAATTGGACTTGCACCAGAATTAATCTTGGAAACCGGAACAAGCGAGTTGTTTGTGGCTGGAGGACTATTGCTGCGTTATGGCTGGCCGGCGCCCACAGACATTGGCGAAGAAGCAAACTATGGACCGGAACATGCATATTACTATGCCCACCTTTTTCTGGACACGGGCGTCCGTTTTTATACCCACTCCCGACATTCACAGCTGCCAAAATATTTTTTCACCGGCATGCTTATCTCACCAATCAACGCCCGCCTAGAAGATTCCGGAACCTTTGTTCCAGGCATGCCTGCCTTCTATGGCTCGTTCTACCTTGGCTATGGAGTACGTTTATGAAATATATACGCTTAACCTTCCTATCAATCCTGATTCTGTTTGCGGCTTCTTCTGCCCTGCATGCTCAAAGCGAGGAAGATCAATCATCACTTGTTCCACCGCGAGTATTTCTGCTGGAACCCGAGGCAAATGCAGGAGCAGAAACGCTAAAAGTGCTCACTGAGCTGCCTGACATGGTCTACGCCCGAATATCTTCAAGCAGCCCCTTGCTGCCGGCAGAAGATCAGGAACAGGCAGATGCACTTTTACAACTGATTGCTGCGCCTGCCGATGGCAATAATCTACAAATCAGCTTACAAATTCGACCGGCCCATCCAGGCCGTCCGGCAGAAAACACTGTACCTGCGGCTGAATATAGCCAAACACTTAGCTTGCCGTTGCAACACAGCGAACTCATTTCCGCTGTAGAAGCAGCAAGCCAGCGCCTAGAAGCAGCCCTGCAGCCGATCGAACCTTTTCTAGATACAGCCGAAGCACAATACCAGCAGCAGCGCGATACCATCGTTTCGGAAATCGCCTTTGAAAAAAAGATTGCCAGCTCACATCAAATCACCCTATGGTTTTTGGGATTAAACGCTATACAGGCAGACGAAGGACTCGTGCTTCAATCGCCAATTTCCCCAATTGCTATTGAGTACGGACTCCCTCTAGGACGGAATGCAGTCTTTGTTACAACTGCCACTATGGATATTACCGACAAAATGTTTTTAGACGAAAATGGATCCGACGGCAACCCCCCGGTTGCGCAAAGCTATATCGGCACAGCCGGAATTGGCCTGCGTTATCGGATGCCCGGCAAGGTTGGAGTGGCAGTCGGCGCATCATATCATTTTGGCTTTATCCACTACATTGCCCTTGAAGACATGAGCATCAACGAAGAGGCTGGATATTCCTTGTCCGTTGGAGACAGCGATACGGAATTGTACGGCCTACTGCAGTTTATTTCATCTATCAGTTGGAACATAAACGAGCGATTCGCCGTGCGGGCACGCCTAAGCATGCAGTTATCACTCCCCGTTTTCGGGATCGATTTTCCCTCGGCCAATTACGATAACGATATTTTGATGCTTAGCCCCATTCAAATAGGATTAGGCTGGCGATTGTAGGCAAGCGCTACCGCCTAGGGCAAGGCAGCAGAAACTAACACCATGCTTTTGCCGGAAACCGGATAGAGTTTGCCCAAAGACGGGCCGCTATCAGGGGCAAAAAAACCACTGCCGCCGATGCCGCCGTCCTCGATGGCGGTATCAAGTACAAGCGTCCACTTGCTGCTTGCTGCACAATTGCCGGGCAGATCCGGTAAGCGGCAGTCGGCCTTTCGCCGGCTTGGGTTGAGCATGATGCAATAGTGGGCACAGGCTTGCCGATGCTCTGATTCCGGCGTCCGTTTAGGCGGCTCGGGCGCCGGCCCGGAAAAACGGAAAACCAGGCATTCCCCCGGTTTTTCCCAGCAATATTCTTGCCCCTGAGCATTAAACCAACTGATATCCGGCACCGCACCATCAACAGAAGCTCCGGTAAAAAAATCACTACGCAAAAACGCGGGGTGTTGCAAGCGAAAGGCAATCAGCTGACGGGCGAACTCGAACAAGCCCGCGTACTCAGAACGCAAAGAATAATCAGTATATGAAATCTCATTGTCCTGGCAATATGCATTATTATTCCCCTGCTGAGTCCGCCCCAACTCATCCCCGCCCAAAAGCATTGGCGTGCCGATGGACAACAAAAGACTGGCAATATAATTCTTCTGCTGTCTCAGCCGCAAACGATTCACGGCTGTTTGAGCCGTCGGCCCCTCAACTCCATGATTAAAACTGAGATTTGCGTTGCTGCCGTCCCGGTTTTCCTCGCCGTTCATGGTATTGTGCTTGGCGTTATAGCTAACCAGATCGCGCAAAGTAAAGCCGTCATGACTGGTCACAAAATTGATGCTGTGAAAAGGCTTGCGCCCATCATCCAAATACAAATCCGAACTGCCGGTCATGCGGGTTGCCATATCCGGTACCGAGCCGGCATCGCCGCGCCAAAAGCGGCGCACATCATCACGAAAGCGATCGTTCCATTCCGCCCAACGGCCGCCGGGAAACATTCCCACCTGATAGGCACCGGCCGCATCCCAGGCCTCGGCGATGACCTTGGTATTCCGCAAAACGGGATCTTCGGCAATATGCTCCAAAACTGGCGGATTTTCCATCAGATTCCCGCGCTGGTCACGGCCGAGAATGGAACCCAGATCAAAACGAAAACCATCGATATGCATTTCGGTGACCCAATAATGCAGACTGTCTAGAATCATTGTGCGGACAACAGGATGATTGCAATTCAAGGTATTGCCACAGCCGGAATAATTTTTATACAAGCGCAGATCATCATCAAGCATGTAATAGATGCTGTTATCCAGACCGCGAAAACTCAAAGTCGGACCTAGTTCATTTCCTTCGCCAGTGTGATTGTAGACAACATCCAGAATGATTTCGATTCCTGCCCGATGATACTCGCGCACCATGGTTTTGAACTCACGCACCACATCCCCGGCTTTTCGTCCAGAAGCATAACCAGCCTTGGGAGCAAAAAAACCCAAGGTGCTATAACCCCAATAATTTGATAGGCGCTCGCCACTAGCCGGGTTCACGCGCACGTTTTCCTGACTGTCAAACTCCTGCACCGGAAGCAACTCCAAACTGGTGATGCCCAGATGCTGATAGTATGGAATCATTTCGATTGCACCAAGATAGCTGCCAGGATACTTCGCCCCACTGCTAGCATGAGCACTCATTCCACGAACATGGGTTTCATAAATGACTGTATCTTTTAAGGGGCGATTCAAGGGGCGGTCAGCCTGCCAGTCAAAATCATCATTATCAATAACTACACATTTGGGCATACCGGCAGCATCCAAAGGCGATCCTAGCTGTTGAGGATGACCAGCGAGATAGGCGCGCCGGTTCTGCATATCCCAGCGAGATGGATAGGCGAACTCTTTGGCGTAGGGATCAAGCAAAGGCAAGCCGCCACAAAAACGATGCCCCTGCTCCGGCTCCCACGGCCCCTCGACACGGTACAAATACAACTGCCCCGGTCGGACATTGTGCAAAAGGATGTGCCAGATATCGCCAGTTCGATTCTGATCTCCCAGTTTGATTTCATGGGCTGGCCGAGCGTCGTTGGCATTTTCATATAGTTGCAGATACACAGCCTGCGCATGCCGGCTAAATATGGCGAATTGCACCCCATGAGGCGTATAGCTTGTACCAAGAGGAAGGCTTTTTCCCGGACTGGCGCTTATCATATCAACATATACTGTAAGAGAGTTTTCGTTCCAATGCCAGTGCTTATCCAAACGGATAATATTTTTGCATTTAGCTCACAAAACTATCCATGTGTGCACCAAAAAGACAGGTAAACGGGAGAATATTATATCAATGGATGAATTTTTACACAGAATGGAAATGCTGATGAGCCAAAAACGACTAACGCGCAAACAGCTTGCCGCAGAAGCCGGATTAAACCCATCAACCGTACATGGCTACTGGTCAAAAAGACGCTACCCAAAAGCCGAAGACCTGGTACAAATAGCCCGCGTACTGCAGACCAGTTCTGAATATCTTATTCTGGGCAGTAATTTTCAGGAAAACAAAAGTCTTTCACGCGAAACGCATCAACTTGCCGAAATGCTGGAAAAACTCAGCGCGGCCGAACGCAGCGAGGTCCTTACAATTATCCGCACATACTCGCTGTTATACATGCGGCGCGGAATTGACCTGCCGCTAATTGCAGCCGAAAAACCAGACAAAAAGACCTAAGCTGCAAGCCCGCCTGAACAACAAACGAGCACAACCAGCAACTCAGGCATTTGCCACTGACTCAAAAAAAGCGCACAATAGCAGCATGGCAGCAAAGAGAAGCGTACAATATGTGTGCAGCGAATGCGGGCACAGCGAAGTTAAGTGGGCCGGCAAATGCCCATCCTGCGGCACCTGGAACAGCATGGAAGAATTCCGAGAGGCTCCTGTACGGGGAGGCCGCGAAACCACAGGGGCGGCTAGGCAAAGAGCCGGTTCGTCGGCCACAGGCAGTCGGGCGCCCAACAACAGCGCAAGCAGCCTGCCGGATCTGGAAGCCGGCGAAGGCTTACGCATTTCCAGCGGGCACAGCGAATTCGACCGGGTACTCGGCGGCGGACTGGTTGTAGGC
>CAYNNU010000039.1:0-14307 GCA_964398645.1 uncultured Spirochaeta sp. | reverse complement strand
TCTTAGACCATCCCTCCGGTCGCTATCCAATGGACACAGCTGTTGCCCAAGAAATACAGGAAATGCTGATGGAAGTCGGTATAGAGGTTCAGTTGCGATCGCATACATGGGATGAGTATTTAGATTTTACCGGACAGACGCCACAAGGGGCAGAGTATGATGCCTTCCTGCTAGGCTGGGCGGCTATGACGATGGATGCAGATTATGCACTATATCCGCTTTTTCATGGCGACCAATGGAGTCCGCGCGGGAATAATCGCGGCTTTTATCAAAACGACCGGGTAGATGCCTTATTGGATTCGGCTCAGCTTGAACAATCGAGTTTACTGCGGTTTCAAATGTATGGTGAAGCCGAGCGCATAATTTGGACTGAAGCTCCCTGGATTTTCCTATATAATGAAGAGCAGATTTTTGCAGCCCGCAAGAATATAGCAGGTATTTTATATCATCCTTTGGAAAACGTATGCGCTTGGGATGCGTATTTTACCGATCAATATTGATAATTACATAGATTCTGTTGGTTTTTCTCGCTTGACCGGGTAGGGCGTACAGCATATATAATGTATAGATAAGGAGCAAAAAATGAGTTTACGAGATGAAATACAAGCCGGTGTTATTGCCGGAGATGATGTGCAGAAAGTTTTTGCGGATGCAAAAAAACGGAAATACGCCCTGCCGGGAGCCAATGTTGTTGGTACCGAAAGTGTGAATGGCGTTTTAGAAGCAGCTCGCGATGCAAATGCTCCGGTAATTGTGCAATTTTCCAATGGCGGAGCGGCTTTTTTTGCCGGCAAAGGCCTGGATAATAAAAATCAGCAGGCTGCTATTGTTGGTGGTATTTCGGGTGCCGAGCATGTCCATCGTGTGGCTGAATTATACGATGTGCGGGTCATGCTGCACACAGATCATGCGGCAAGAAAGCTTTTGCCCTGGATCGATGGCCTTTTGGACGCGGGCGAGGCATTTTATGCTGCCCATGGTAAGCCTTT
The DNA here is from genome assembly GCA_964398645.1 of uncultured Spirochaeta sp. GTDB lineage: Bacteria > Spirochaetota > Spirochaetia > DSM-27196 > DSM-8902 > Spirochaeta_B. The sequence continues at coordinate 13,318 of CAYNNU010000039.1, read as the reverse complement.
GTACAGTTCTCACATGATTGATCTTTCCGAGGAACCAATTCAGCAAAATATTGAGACCTGTAAGCCCTATCTTGAACGCATGAGTAAGATTGGCATGACCTTGGAAATTGAGCTTGGCGTAACCGGTGGTGAAGAGGATGGTGTTGATAATACCGATGTGGATAGCAGCCGCTTGTACACTCAGCCGGAAGAAGTTGCCTACGCCTATGAAGAGCTGATGAAAGTAAGCGATCGTTTCACTATTGCCGCAGCTTTTGGAAACGTACATGGCGTGTATAAGCCTGGAAACGTGAGCCTCAAGCCGATTATTTTGGATAATAGTCAGAAATATGTGCAGGAAAAATTTGCAACAGCTGAAAAGCCGGTAAACTTTGTGTTCCATGGTGGTTCCGGCAGTACCGTAGAAGAGATTCGTGAGGCAATCAGCTATGGGGCAGTAAAGATGAACATCGATACTGACTTGCAGTGGGCATTCTGGGATGGCGTTCATACCTTTTACAAAGAGAAAAAGGACTATTTGCAAGGGCAAATTGGCAACCCGGAAGGCGAAGACAAGCCCAATAAAAAAATCTATGATCCCCGTCAGTGGCTGCGGGCTGGTCAGGTTTCCTTTGCGCAACGCTTAAAAACAGCTTTTGAAAACTTGAACAATATTAACACCCTATAATGGCAGAGGACATGGAAAGAAAAACCGGCATGGTTTTTGAAAGAAAAAAACCAGCTGATCCAAAAAAATCTCGCTTCCGCTTGTTTCGTATTTACGATCAAAACAATGGGATGTTGCTTGCCAAGGGTTTGGCCTTCAGTTTGCTTTTTGGCTCTATACCCTTGCTGCTGCTTTTAATCAGTATGCGCTCAATTGTCTGTTCGCCTGAGTTCATGACCATAATCCAAAATCAGGTGCTGGGCTTTATGCCTCCGGACTTACAGAAGACAGTGCTGGATCTTGTTATCGGTTCTGAAGGCAGAATCGCGTCCTTGAATCTTGCGACTCTTTTTATGTTCTTGTTTGCAGTGAATACCCTCTTGATGGACTTGGGTGCAGCAATGGCGACTATGCTCGGCGCGCCCTCTTCCGGGATGCTGCTGCATAGGGTCATTGCAATCCCCCTGATGGCATTTTTGTTATTGCTCTTTTATGTAGCCGTTGTTCTTTCGCCTTTCATGAAGGTTTTGGGCCAGCTATTTCAGATCGCACCCTTTCTTACCAGTTGGGGGCCGCGTCTTGTATCGGTGGGCAGTTATACCCTGGTATTGATGGGCTTGTATTATTTGTTCTCTGGTAGAAAGATTCGTCTGTTTCCTACATTTATTATTGCACTGATTGCCGCGCTGGTGTGGAAGGGATTGAATGCCCTGGGTTCTATTGTGATTGTGCAGCTTGGTTCACGCATGCTTTTGCTGGGAGCGGCCGCATCGATAATGGCGGTGCTGTTTTATATGAGAGTCCTGGCAGATGTTTTTATGTATTCCAGTATTCTTGTGCAGATTTATGCTGTGCCGGAAGGTATCGCGGAAAGCGAGGCAGGAACAGATCACCGCTGGTCGCCTAAACGATTATGGCGGTACATCACCGCCGGTATTGGCCCAAAGGATGAAGCAGAAAACGAGACCTAGGATGATCCATCGGCGGCAAGCATAATCCGGACAGTTTCTCGATTACGTCTGCTGTTACCCATTCGAAACACCCTGTCTAGTGGACTTTGCCCAATAATGTTTTTGGCATTTACGTCTGCCCCCGCATCGATAAGCAGCTGAACAGAGGTGTAATCACTCAAAGCCATGTGCAGCGGGGTGTTGCCAAAACGGTCTGTAATGGTCGGGTTAGCACCATATTCAAGAAGCACCCGGACAACAGCGGGGTAGTATGCACCGTGGTGCAGGGCCGTTCTGCCCATAATATCCTGCGTATTCGGATTGATGCCGTTTTCCAAAAGCATTTGAACAAGTTGGGCTTGTCCCCAGCGGGCAGCCCGGTGGAGGTTAGGAATTACATCATCTGCACGCAGTCCGGTGGTGGGCACTGTTAAGAGAATGCCAACCAGGCAGAATGTGTGGATTACCTGTGTAATTCGGATGTGTGGAAAAAATCCCTTCATGCTAATAGTATCGGCCCTGATCAAGCTGACTATAAGCTTTCGTGCATTGCAAACAGCCCCATTAGTGGGTACACTGACAAACGTATATGCAAATTTTCCAGCAGGCCGGTCATGCAGATGAATGTGTGATTCTCTATTTTAGTTTCGTTTCTCAGATACAGTAACGGGGGCATTCCGATAATGCGGCGTACAATGCTGATAATCGGCGCCTTGTTTTTGAGCGCTGTTTCTTGCATTACCAACAATTCAATAGAAAATCCTGGGCTTGATCGAGGCTGGGATCAGGCTGTTTCCGGCGCCCTTCAGGATGCCCATGATCTTTTGGTGCGGATTCAGGACCCTCTTATTCAAATTGATTCGGCTGTGCAGCTCTCGTGGGCCTTATTCGATATGGGGGCCGTGGAAGAGTCCGAATATTATCTATCCTATGCCGTAGTCTGGTGTAGTGAACAATTACAAGAGCAGATCGAAGAAAAACAAAGCGCAGAGGAAGCAGTACAGATTGATGAGCGGGACCGCCGTCTCTGGGATGCTTCTGTGTCGCTAATCTCTCAGTTATTTCGTCTGGAAAAGCCGGAAAAAGCCGAGCAGATAATCACCCCATTGCTTGACCTTCTTACCCTAAGTGGTGAATCGAGCCTACAGGCTGATTATTTCTATCGGATTCTGGATATCGTCTTGTCATCAGGGCAGGGTGATGCCCACCTGTATCGGCAAATAACAGACCGTATTCTTTTTATATCCGATTCCGCCATGCGGGCCGAAACATTGCGCCGCACTTTGGAGCGAATGTGGCAGATTGGTATTAAGGGTGATGTTTCCAGCCTTGCTCAGCATGCCGCCGCCGCACTATCCGGAATGGATGAAAGGGTGCCTCAGGCAGCTGGTATGTTGTACCTAGCGGGAATACTGCGTCTTATGGATCAGAGCGTTCGGGGCCTGGAAAGCGACAGATTGATGGATCGTGGAATTGGGTTATGGCGAAGTGCGGATATGTGGGCGGTAGAGAAGAACAACGCGGCCCTTGCAACGCGAGGGGGGCTACTGACCGGCCGAGATACCTTTGTGAATGAAGTGCTTACAAGCCTTCCTGGGGCAATAGCTCGTATCGATATTTTGCTTGATCAGGCAGGCTGGTTTGCATCTTCGGGTTTGCCACAGCAGGCACGTTCCTTGCTTCAGCGGGTAGAAAACGAAATTGCAAGCCTGCCCGAGCTTGCAGCAAATCCGGCCTTGTACAGTTTGCAAATTCGCCTGGCTTTAGGCTGGCAACAGCTGGGCAACATGCAAGCAGTCGAGGCAATTGCAGCAGCCAGCGCGTCCTGGCGGGAAATTTTTTGGTATGATCAGCCGGAAACCGCTCTGGCGCTCTGCCAGATTCTGGCCGCTGGAGTGCCACCAACACAGGCAAATGAGCGTATTGCCGCAGTAATAGCCGCCTTGCGCTCCCCGGAAGATCGCGCCCTGGTTTACACCCGCTTGTATGTGCTCGCTCCTGCCAGCCAATTGGACTTTTTGCAAAGCCTGGTTTTGCGTGAATTGCCCTTTTTGCTTCGCCGGGTGGATTGGGGAAGTAAAAACCAGTTCTCCCAGGATATTGAAGGCCTCATCCGCCGCGCCGCGCAAAGGGGCGACACAGCACTCCTAGCCGAATTACGCTCAATCCGGCCGCCGGAGGCGCATCGGGTTGGCATTGAAGCAAGATATGCCCACGCCCTGATAGTACGCGAGCAATAGACCTTGCTATTTCCGCTTAGCCAATCGTGGTGCCGGTAAAGCTTTGGCCACGTAACAGCTTCTCAAGGTTAGGAATATTTCTGCCATCGGCAGCAAAAACCTGCAAGCCCAGTTTTTGCGCTTTTTCGGTGGCAATCGGGTCAAAGGGGGTGTTTGTACCTGGGGTCCAGACTGTTCCAACCATCTTGCGAAAATCATCCCAGCTAATAGTATCCAGCGGTTTCGCATCAGGATTTTTCTTTGGATCATCAGTATATACTTTTTCAATATTTGAAAGATTGATGATGCGGCTAGCCTGAAAACGCTCAGCCAGCATCACTGCATCAAAATCGGTACTGAAACCGGGCTTCCAGCCGGCGGCAATGAGTATTCTGCCGGAAAATGAAATATCAGCGCTTGGATCTGTTACTACCGGGTCGCTGCATTCGGGCAAAAACAGCGTGCGCACAAGTTCCGCATTCAGGCGGGTCGCCATTATTCCTACCCAGTCTTGTTCTTCATGTGCAATCTGCGGATTCAGTTCCCTGCAAGCCTTTTGGTAGTTTCGTGCCGGGCCGCCGCCGCCAATGATCATAATTATTTTGTGTGATGGATCTTCGCTCAAAAAGCTTCGAATTGAGCGGGCAAAATCCCGTAAATAAGTCGTGTCCGGATTATCCGGCGCAACAATGCTTCCTCCTAAGGAGATAACAGCTATCATAATCCCTCCGGGTACTGAATTATAGGGGAAAGACCCATACTGGAAAAGATGCAAAACCAGCTAATCTTGACAAATATCGCGAACTCTCCGAATATGAACGCAATTGTTATGGAAAAAGAAATGTTTGGTGATAAGAAAAAAGTAATCGTATTTCTGTTTGCTGTTGGTCTGTTTTTTGCGGGCTCGATTGGTCTTTCGGCTCAGCAAATCGTTACCGCATCTGAATTTTTGGATCAGGTCGGGCAGCGCTATGAGCAGATACAGGACTATAGTGCCCGTATTGATATTTCGGCAAATGAAAAAAATATGTCTGGAATGTTGTATTACCGCTATCCGGATTTGCTGAGGATAGATTTTTCCGATCCCGAGGAACAAGTATTGGTAACGGATGGCTCAACCCTGATCCTCTATATTCCTGCCTTGAAAGTAACCATGGAGCAGCCCCTTGATTCCCGCCGGCAAGGAGATATTACCGGCCTGGCTTCACGGGAAGGCCTTGGTCTGTTGCAGCGGATGTATGCAGTCAGCTACCTGGAAAGTCCTACACCAGTTTCTTTGGATGAGAACAACAGTGAAAGGGTAGTTAAACTCCGGCTGACCTGGAGAAGCCCATCGGAGGGCTTCCGGGAATTGGTTATTGCAATAAATGATGATAGGATGATCCGCCGGATGACCGGGACAACCGTGAACTATGAAGAGGTTGTGATGGATTTTAATGATATTCAAATCAATCAGAATATCCCGGTCGAACAGTTTGATTACCGGGCACCACCTTCAGCAAACCGTTTTCTCAATTTTTTGTTTGCCGCCGAAGAATAAGGAGCATGGATGGAATCGATAGGACAGAAACTAGCGAAAATCAGGCAGGCGAAAGGCCTGAGCATTGAGCATGTAGCTAGTGAGACACATATCTCCCGGCGGTATATTGAGGGGCTGGAAAACGAGCACTTTGATATTTTCCCAGGGGAAACGTATTTGCTTGGTTTTCTACGCAAGTACGCTGATTATTTAGAGGTATCTCCGCAGGACGCGGTTAATTTATATAAAAACCAGCTTATCCAGGAGCAGCCGCCGCCCATTGAGGAATTGCTGAATCCGCATTTTACCTTTCCGTGGAAACCGGTTTTGGCTGGCCTTGCTATTGTGCTTGTTGTTGTGGCAGGTATTGCTCTTTTTACCCGGCCAGCACAAGAAGGTACACCTGAAAGAACGGCACGAAACGATTCTCGGGATACTGCAATCGATCAAGCCGCAAGTACGGTGCATATGCAGTCCGAGTTTTTGGAGCGGCGATTTTTTATCGGTGATATTGTGACATTGCCCTTTTCTGATCAATTGCAATATCTAAAGATTGCATCATTGCAGGGAAATGTAGTGTTAGAGGGACCGCAGGGACAGCAATGGCCGATTGATTTTGGCAGCTCCGCCCGAATTGATGTTGATGGCGATGGTGAGCTTGATTTGCTCGTTACCGCCGCGGTTAAGACAGAAAGTCCCGGAATAGTGCTGAACATCAATCGTTCTTTGGATAATCCCGAAAGAGCCGCGGTTCGTCCCGGCGGGGAAAGCGAAAGTGATGTAAACTACGCCCAGGCCGTTGGCAGTACCAATTTGGATGAACGGGTACAGGAATCGGTTGTGCTGTTAGAGGCTGATGAAATACAGCCTATAAGGGTTGAGGTTTCAGCCATGCGCAGTCCGGTAATGGTTCGCCTGCAGGCGGCTGATGGCGGTGTCCAACAGGAGTATTTGCAACCGGGAAGGCGTATGGAAATGGAGTCGACCGACTTCGTGCAGTTATATATGTCAAATTCAGGTGCCGCTGAAGTGAGTGTGAACTCGCAAAAAGCACGGCTAGGAGAACCAGGACAGGTGAGGGTTATGCGCTTCGCCTGGAATAACCGTTTTGGTTCCGGCGGCCCACGGCTTGAGCAGGTACCAGTATACTGAGTACACTTTCCAATGGTATGGAAAAAAATAGATTTCAGAGCCCAACGTACCTAGCTGGATTAAATGAAATGCAGCAAGCGGCCGTTTTACACACAGGCGCGCCCTTGCTGATTCTTGCTGGTGCAGGATCCGGGAAAACCCGGGTCATCACCATGAAAATTGCTCATCTACTATCGCAGGGAATGGATCCCAGATCCATTCTCGCAGTTACTTTTACCAATAAAGCAGCCAAGGAAATGCGTGATAGGGCCGCGGAAATTCAGCCCGCCGCCCGTGACTGCATGATCCGGACATTTCACAGCTTTGGATCTTGGTTATTGCGCCGAAATTACATGGCGGCTGGGCTGGTTCCTGAATTTTGTATTTATGATGATGATGATCAGGTGCAGTTGCTTGCGCAAATATATCCGCAAATGCCCAAGCCTTCTGTGCGCATATTGATGCGTGCAATCTCCCGCTTGAAAGATCTTGCTGTGAGCCCGGATGATGACAGTGGTCAGTTCGATCCTGAGGTGCTGCAGGCCTATAAAAACTATCAGCAGGAGTTGGAACGAATCGGCAATGTTGATTTTGGCGATCTCATTCTCAAGCCCCTTCGTTTGCTGCGGGATAATAGCAACATTGCTTCCCGCATTCGTGATCGTTTTCGAGTCATTCTGGTAGATGAATATCAGGACTCAAACGGCGCTCAGTCTGAATTGCTGCATTACCTTTATGATCAATCATCATATCTATGTGTTGTCGGGGATGATGATCAGTCAATTTATCGTTTTCGCGGGGCAGAGGTCCGGAATATTATCGATTTCCCCCAAACCTTCGCCGGCACAGATATTATCCGCCTGGAACAGAATTACCGTTCCAGCGCTTCGATTTTGGAAATTGCCCAGGCGGTCGTTTCACATAATTCCGGCCGCCTTGGAAAACAATTGTGGACTGAAAACCCTGCAGGGGATTTGCCCCAGGTTTTGCGTGTGTACGATGAAAAAGCTGAAGCAGAGTGGTGTGCCAGTTTGTTGGAAAAGGGCAATGCAGAGGGCACTGCTATTCTGTATCGAACCAATGCGCAGTCCCGCAGTTTTGAGACCCTGTTTTTACGGCGGGGAATACCCTATCGCATTGTGGGTACCCTGCGCTTTTATGAGCGGGAAGAAGTAAAGGACGGCATTGCCTTGCTGCGTTTTGTCGTCAACCCCCGCGATTCCGTTGCCTTTGCCCGCATTGTGAACAAACCCGCGCGGGGTATAGGGAAAAAGAGTATTGCTGCAATTCTACAGCATGCAGGCGGGGGAGATTTGCTTTCTGCCATGGAGCGGGCGCCGGAGTTTCTGCCTAAAAAAGCTGGACAGACTGTGCAGCAAAGCGCCTTACTGTTCCGCACAATTCAGGGATATCTGAAAGAAGGTGTCTATGAGCGCTTAAGCGATCTTATGCGTCAAGCATTGCTTGAATCATCCTTATTTGACTATCACAAGAAGCAGGATGAGCTTGCCGGCTTACAAAAGGTACAGAATCTTGAAGAATTGGAAAATGCAGCAGAAGGATACGATGGAAATATCGATGGATTACTTGCGTTTTTGGAATCCATAGAGCTTGATAGCGGCGCCCGGCAGGATGATCTGGAAGATGCAGTAACCCTCATTACTATGCATAATACTAAGGGGCTTGAGTTTGACCGCGTAATCATTTCTGGGATGGATGATGGTTTGTTTCCCCGTGATCACGGCGAGGATTTAGAAAGCCTGGAGGAAGAGCGTCGCCTCTTTTATGTGGCGGTAACACGGGCTCGAAAAGAATTGTATTTTACTACAGCGGGGCAGCGCCGGGTTCATGGACGGCTGGTAGATATGCGGCCATCCCGCTTTTTGCAAGAAATTCCATCAGAATTATTGTATAAGGAAGAGCAGCAAGAGAACGTTGAAATAATCTACACTGATGAAGAAGAATATCCTCGGGGCTGCGGGGTATATCATGATGATTATGGTAGCGGTCGGGTCATCCGCTCGGATTGGAAAAATGATCAATTGGTTGTGTTGGTGCAATTTGAAACTGGGCAGACTGCCCGATTTTTGCCCGAATATACTCCATTGGAAAGGATATCTGTAGATGATTGAATATGCCCGCCGGGCCCGCGATTATCATATATATACCAATAGCGGTCGCCGCTTGCTGGATATGGACCTGAATTCGGGCACTGCAATCTATGGCCATAGGCCGGCGAATATGCTTACGAATGTAAAGCGTATTATTTCGCGGGGCGGTAGCGCATTCTTACCGCACCCCGAGGCTGGCCGGGCAGAAAAGGAAATCCGACGCTTGGTGCAGCTTTTATTGCCCACCCTGCAGCCTGAATTACAGGAATGGCGCTTGCGCTATCTCCCCTGTGTACAAGATATCTCAATGCTTGCCAGTCTGTGTGCCCACTTGGAAACACCGATGTCCGTGTTTGATTGCTGGGCACCGGCGGAAATCCGTCAAAGCCCGGATGAGCAGCCTGCATCGCTTTTGCTCTTGCGGCCTGGCTGGAGTATTGATCAGTTGCAAAAACAGTTGTCCGCCTGTGCACTACCTGGGCGTTTGGCCGCAATTGCTGTGCTGTTACCTGCGCCCTTGTCTTGCACCCCTTTGCCGGTTTTGCTGCCGCCTTCAATCCCTACGCCTTTCTGGCTGCAAAAAGATCTGGATGAGTTGCAGCTTTTCCTTGCTCGTTTTGCAGCTGGGCTTTTTTTGCAGCCTGCCTTGCCTTCGTTTAGTCCGAAGCGCAGCGATATTCTGCTGTATCCGCAATCCCTGGCCAGCCGCGGTTGGAAGTCATGGGTGGAATCCGGACCCTATCAGTATTGGATTCAAGGTTTTGATGATGATGGCGTACAGGCCTACGCGTCTATTCAGGCAGCTGCCCTTGCTAAGGGGGTAGCGTTGCCGCAAGACCCCCGTCAGCCAGCGCTAATGCCGGCACTGATTTCTACACAGGAGGATGCTATTCTCAACAGCTTGCAAGGCATCGGCTGAAAGGGGATACTAACAGCTATGGGCGATGTGAATATTTGGACCTACGCAGGCAATCTGATTTTCTATGGAGTAGCATCCTTTTTTGCTATTGCAGTTTGGGGAAGGACTCGCGAAATTTCCTGGCTTTTTGTGATAATTGGAATACTTTCCTTGTATATTTCCATCATTCTTTCCATGCTTGATGTTCTTGGCGCAGTGAACCTGGATTCTATTATGATTGGCCAAAGTAGTCCGTTGCGCATACTAGTAGAGGGCTTGCCGGCGGTGTTTTTTATTATCGCCTGTATTGCCTATCTTCGCCGCCGAATATAGTTTTCCTTGCTTGCCAGAAAAAATCTGTTGTGATATTATTGCCTTTCGCAGGAGGAATTTGATGCTGGCATTGATTATTGGTTTGATTATTACCGCTGCTGGGGTGTACGCTGTGCTTCCTATGGATTGGGCTTTGCAGTGGGGTCCGGATGTTCTGCAGTTTCTGCGGGGCGGCGCGCCGGTTGTAGCGTTCCTTATTGGCTTTATGGCTATTGTAATTGGGATCGCCGATATCAAAGACAGGATTGAAGCGAAAAAAGAAGAAGCTGCCGATAAGGCTGCGTCTAATTCCTGATTCGGACGTAATAAGTTAGTAGCACGTTTAGTGCCTCTTGACTTTTTTTTATTTCTCATTGAATATATCCCTCCAAACTGAGCGGATGATTTTGGTATAAAGGATTGATCATGAAGACTATATTCAAAAAAATGGCGGACATTGAACGCAAATGGTATATTGTTGATGCTGAAGGGCAGACATTAGGTCGGGTAGCCGGCAAAGTTGCTGTAATGTTGCGCGGAAAGCATAAACCAGAGTTTGCTCCCCATGCTGAAATTGGCGATTATGTTGTTATAATTAACGCTGAAAAAATACAGGTTACCGGTGGTAAAGAGCGGAAAAAAGTTTATTACCGTCACAGTGGTTATCCAGGTGGTATCTACTCTGATACCCTAGAGAAAATGCTGGTGCGCAAACCTACATTCCCATTGGAAAATGCAATTCGGGGAATGTTGCCGAAAAACCGTCTGGGTCGGAAATTGTTCAAGAATGTGAAGGTATATGCCGGAAGTCGGCACCCGCATGCTGCCCAGAAGCCGGAAGAACTGAAAATTCAGTAGAACTGAAGAGGAGATTGATACGTGTCTGTAAATGTAGCCCAAGGAACTGGAAGAAGGAAGACCTCTGTAGCACGTGTGTATTTGCGTCAGGGTACTGGATCTGTTGTAATAAACGGAAAGCCACTAGAAGAGTATTTTAATACTGACGAGCAGGTATATGTTGTGCGTCAGGCTCTTGCTGTTACTGATAGTGAAGCACGCTATGATGTGTTTGCAAATGTACATGGCGGTGGTGTAAGCGGTCAGGCTGGTGCGCTTTTGCACGGGCTGGCACGTGCGCTTGTTGTAGCTGACGAAAATAATCAGACTGCTTTGCGGGCAAATGGATTTTTGACTCGTGATTCACGCATGGTTGAGCGTAAGAAATACGGTCGCCGTGGCGCACGTCGGCGTTTTCAGTTCTCCAAACGCTAAGCAATACATTGTCTATCGAAGAACTACCGGTTGTTATACAGCTGGAAAAGGGAGCCAGAGCAGGGTGGCAGCGTGTTACCCTCTCGGATGGCTCCTTTTTTTGTGCATTGCAGCAATTGCTGCACAAAAAAGGCTGGGATCAGCCTGGCACGGCGCTTACAGCCGAAGAGGGTATGCAGTTGCAGCGAACATCCTGGCAGCTGTATGCCAGGCAGCGGGCAATGACGGCTCTCGCTCGCTCTGAACAAAGCAGACATGCATTACAAATAAAATTACTGCAACGGGATTGCCCTGCACAAATTGTTCGCGAGCTTCTCGATGAATTGGAAGAATCCGGCGCTCTCAGTGATTCCCGCTACGCCGAGTTATGGGCCCGAAATCGTTTCCACCGAAAAGGGGAAGGCCCCAAAAAAGTTATTGTAGGATTACGCCAGCGAGGCATTTCAGCTGAATGCGCTCGAGCGGCTGTTGAGCTTCTTTTGGAAGAAGAACCGGATTTGTTGAACTCTGCGTTACAAACTGCAATTCGGCGTTTGAGAAAAAAAGGTAAGTCGGAGCAGGCAATTTCGGCCGCTCTTATGCAGGAAGGCTTTCGGTCCGATCTTATTTTGGAATATCTTAACTAATTTGACATATATTTTTGCTATTTGATATTTTTTTCATTACCATTATAGAAGTAATGGGGGATAAGAATGCCGCGAAAAAGTGATGGTTCATATGTTTTTAGCGCTTTGGAGGTTGCTGAAATCTGTGGTAATTTTGCCAATCAAACGGCCATAAACTGGATCAAGCGGGGACATCTTAAAGCTTTTCAAACACCAGGCGGGCAATATAGGGTATACGCAGATGATCTTGCAGATTTTCTTCGTTCACGGGGGATGAGGGTTCCGCCGGAATTACAAAAATTGATTGTCAGCAAACATATATATGATAGCGTGTTACTTGTAGAACAAGCTCCTGATTTGTTACGGCAGATGGAGTCGTTCTTTGCCGAGGAGTATCCGCAACATACGGTGTATTCAGCACTGGATTTTTTTACTGCAGGAAAACTGGCCGCCGAATATTCACCTCGAGTATATATTCTTGATCAGGATGGAATGCCATCGGTTGAAAGGGTGTGTGAGACTATCAGGGCCGAGGATGCTGGGAATAACCCCATAATTATAGTGTGTAGCAGTGATGATTCTATGCAGGATGCAATTGTATCAGCTGGAGCAGACGCGCTTATCCGAAAAGAGCGCTGCCTAGATGAGATAAGTGAGACCTTGAATAGGCTGGTTACTGAGCGCAGTAGTTCATAAAAAAAGGCTGCCCAATATGGGCAGCCTTTCATATTCATGTCTGATGTATAAGATCTTATTTTGCCTGAATGCTGTAAAAGGCTTCCAAGCCGGGATATTCGGCTGTGTCGTCCAGCATTTCTTCAATACGCAAAAGCTGATTGTATTTTGCCAGTCTATCGGATCTGCTCATGGAACCGGTTTTAATCTGTCCGGTAGATAGACCAACAACCAAATCAGCAATAAACGAATCTTCGGTTTCTCCAGAGCGGTGGCTTACAATGGCTGTGTAGCCTGCGCGTTTAGCCATTTCCACTGCTTCGAAGGTTTCTGTAAGGGTGCCAATCTGATTAACCTTGATCAGGATGGAATTGGCGATGCCTTTTTCGATACCAGTTTTTAGGCGCTTTGTATTCGTTACGAAAAGGTCATCTCCAACCAGCTGTACCTTGTCGCCGATTTTGTCTGTTAGTGCCTTCCAGCCTTCCCAGTCATTTTCATCCATACCATCCTCAATTGAAATGATAGGGTAGCGCTCGGCCCAATCCGCCCAATAGGCAGCCATTTCTGCACTGCTCAGTTCGCGGCCATCAGATTTTTTGAAGATATACTTGCCTTTTTTGGCATCGTAGAATTCACTTGCGGCAGGGTCCAGTGCAATCCAAATATCTTTTCCTGCTGTGTAACCTGCTGCTGAAATTGCTTCCAGAATGGTTTCTACAGCTTCTTCGTTAGATTTCAGGTTTGGTGCAAAACCACCCTCATCACCGACTGCTGTGCTGTATCCCTTGTTGTGCAGAACCTTTTTCAGGTTGTGGAATACTTCGGCGGTCATTCGTAGTGCTGTGCGGAAATCGTCAGCACCAACCGGCATGATCATAAATTCTTGAAAATCAACAGAGTTATCAGCGTGGGATCCACCGTTGATAATGTTTGCCATGGGAACCGGCAGTGTATTGGCCTTGTATGCGCCTAAATAC
>CAYNNU010000038.1:0-14377 GCA_964398645.1 uncultured Spirochaeta sp. | reverse complement strand
GTTTACCAGTGACCGGGTTTCGGCTTTCGATGTTATTCTTGGCGAAATTCCCGGCAAGGGTGCGGTGCTAAATCAGCTTTCCCTGTTTTGGTTTGAAAAAACAGCGGATATTATTCCAAATCATATTCAGGCTCAGTTGGGGCCGCGAACAGTTGCGGTTGATCGCTGCGAGGTTTTGCCGGTTGAGGTTGTTGTTCGCGGCTATTTAACCGGTTCTGCTTGGCGCGATTACCGCGATGGCAAGGCCGTGCCTGGGGCTGAGCTGCCAGCTGGTCTTTCCGAGTTTTATCGTTTCGGGCAGGCTGTGATCACACCAAGTACCAAGGCCGACTTGGGGGATCATGATATGCCAATTTCTCCAGAGGATATCGTTTCCCAAGGATTGGTGGATGCAAAGTTGTGGCAGAAGGTTTCGGCTGTGGCATTGCGTCTTTTTGAACGCGGGAGTGCTATTGCGCGCGAGCGTGGACTGATTCTGGTTGATACGAAATACGAGTTTGGTTTGCGAGATGGCGAGTTGCATCTGGTGGATGAGGTGCATACGCCCGATTCTTCCCGTTACTGGTATGCCGATGAACTGGATTCCGAGGGGAATGTGCCGCAAGGCATTCGGCCGCGCCAGCTGGATAAAGAGTTTCTGCGCGATTATTTACGCGAGAATGGCTTTAGCGGTGATGGCCCAGCTCCCCGACTGGGGGCAGAGATCGTTGGCCAGGTTGCAGAACGCTATCGCGAATTATACCGCAAGATTACTGGCATGGATTTTCCAGAGCCTGTTTCGCCCGCCTCAGAGGATATTGCTGCTGTTCAGACCTGGTTAGGGTCACATGCTTGATCGAAAGCTGAAATAAATCTGATACATACATAGAATTCTCGCTGACTTTTTGCTGTATAGGCATACAGGGGGATCTGTATGAAACGTTGCCGGGAAAAGCTTTGTGCTTTTCGTGTTTTGGGTGGCTCTGCGCCTGGGGGTTTTTTTGTGGCTTTATGCCTGCTTGGCTTGTTGGGTCTGGTCGGCCTTGTCTGCCTGACGGCCTGCGAGTTGCCGTTTTTTGCCGAGCCACCTGTGCTGGTAATGACCTATAACGTGCATAATCTATTTGATGATGTGTGCGATGGCAGTGAGTATCCGGAATTTGTGCCCGAAGAGGGCGGCTGGGATACAGCTGCCTTTCATGCCCGGCTTGATGATATTGGCCGCGTAATCCGGGGTACGCGTGGCACCTATGGGAACGGGCCGGATGTGGTCGTGCTAGCCGAGGTGGAGAATCTGCACGTGGTGGAGGAATTGCGCGACCGGGTTTTGGGTCGGCGCCGCTATTCGGTTGCCGTTGCCTCGGCGGTCGAAGGAAATGCTATACAAATTGGATTGCTCAGCCGCTTTCCGCTTGAGGATATACGCCTGCATGGCTTTGAGCCGCTGGAAGATAAGCAGGTGCGCCCAGTTATGGAGGCTGTGGTGCGTCTTGATAATGACAAGCGAAGCCGTTTGCATATTTTTGCCTGTCATTGGCCGAGTAAGCTGGGCGGCGAGGAGGCTACAGAGGTTTTGCGGCTGCAGGCGGCGGGGGTTGTTGCGCGCCGGGTGTACCAGTTGGGACAGGAAGCGCCGAATGATCTGGTGCTTGTGTGCGGCGATCTGAATCAGACCCTGCCGCAGGAGATTGATTCCTGCGGATACATGACCAACGAAGAAATTGCAGCGATGCCTGCGCGATCGCTCATGGCCGCCTGTGATGTTCCTCCCGATTTAGAGGCTGCTTGTGATTGGGCTACTCTAGAGGGCCTGTATTCTGAGAATCTTCGTCCCTTGTATGTATCGCATAATATGCGATTGGCGGCCTCTCAAAATGCTGTGTTTTTTTCACCTTGGCGTATGACCGAAGATGCGGGTAGCTACGTCTATCAAGATGACTGGGAGCAAATTGATCATTTTTTGCTGGGGCGCGGTTTGTGTGGCCAGAGTTACTATCCGGCAGATTTTTGGGTAGAAAAGCGGGATTGGATGCTGACTGCGCGCGGGGAGCCGCGACCCTATCAGCCGGGGAGGCATAGCGGGCTATCGGATCATTTGCCGATTGTGCTTGAGCTCAGGCCTGCCACAGAGAACAGTCGATAAGTTGGGCGGTGGCTATTTCGGCCCAGCCCGCATTGGCCTTTGGGCTTGCTGGGCTTGGGTGTAGCAAGGTGCATATTTTCAGGTTTCCAAGCTGCGCGCCTGCGGATTTCATTGCAGATGTTGCTTGTTTGGCAGCAAATGCGCCGATTCCAATTAGATATGCAGGCTGTAATAGTTCTACTACCCTTTGCAAATGCTTATCGCATATTTGAATAAGCGGCTCGCGTTCCTGAGCCGGTAATTGTGCGGGAGTGCGGTTGCGACCGCTCTCTTCCATAAAGATGAGTGGGCAATAGTTCATGACAAAATGATTTGCAAAAAAGGATTCCGGCTCCTTGAATCGTTCTTTCATCAGGCCCCAAAAACGGCGCCCGCTTACTTCGCTGCGTGGACAGTCGAAGCCCTGGATTGGCCGTTTGGGGTGTGTGTTCGCGGGGATGTCCGGCGCTTCGCATATGCCCAGCCAATCACGCACGGCGGCAATTTCGCCAAATGGTACGCCGGTTTGTGCCATTCCAAATGGCCCGGGGTTCATGCCAATGAACAAGGCTTTTTTGGTACTTGCGCCATATCGGCGGATATATGCATCGTGAGCCTTGGCGGCATATTGTAGCGGATTGTAGATAAAGCTTACCGGGGGCGAGAAATGCAGGACATCTGCTTGCTCGGCAAGCTCTCGGGCGGCCTGAATCATGGCTGAGCTGATGCTGGGTTCTTTTACGGGATTGGCTCGGGTGGCGGAGTCGTTGGTGCTGGGCATGTCAGGAGATGGCCGTTGTTTCCAGATGTTCCGTTAATGCATCTGCTTGCTGCTGCAGGCCGCTGTAGGTTTTTTGCAGATTCCGCAGATGCCCACCGCCGGTCTGCAGGCTGCTTTGTAATTGTCTGCTATCTTGCCGTATAAGCTCGAATAAATTGGCGTATTTGTTGAAGTTGTGGCTAAAATCCATCCCCCTCAGGCCGTAGGCAATGGTTTGAAGGTATAAAAAGAGATTGCTGGGTGAGGATGGAACGATGCCGGCGCGCAAACAGTCCTGCATAAGCTTTCCGGGGTTTTCAGCAAATAAGCGGGTGTAGATCGCTTCAGATGGAATGTACATCAGGGCAAAATGGAGAGTGCCTTCCTCCGGTAGAATGTATTTTGATGCAATTGATTGCGCATGGCCTAGTACAGCTTTGCGGGATTTTTCGCTGATCGGCCCTTCTCTCCAGTCATTCAGGGATTCCAAGGGAAATTTGGCATCAACAGCAACGGTGATGTCCCCCAATTTGAGCAATGCGTCGGCGCGGGAGCCGTTGCGGAAACTGTGCTGGATGTGGTAAGCGTGTGGCGGCAGGCAATCTTGCAGCATTTGTTCAAGCATCCATTCCCCGGCCTGGCCGCGGTAGCGGGGCACGGAAAAGATGTTGGACAGACCTTCAACCCGTTGTTGAATTTGCTGGAGGATTGCATCGGGACGCTGGCGGTTGCTTTTTGTGAGCAGTAGTGCGACCAGACCGCTAATCATTAGTCCGGCGACGAAGCTCAGTGCGATCAATAGCGAATTTTGATCCGGCATGATGGAAGTGTATCACTTAAGAGTGCCCCAGACAAGGTTTGACATGGCGGGTGCTTTTCAATAAGGTGTTGCTGGGTACCAAAAGAAGATGGAAATAGTAAAAGAGCGTTTTGGCTCAGCCTATGATGGCACGACGATTGATAAGATTCGTATTACAAATGCAAATGGGGTGTGCATGGAGTGTATGTCCTACGGGGCTACATTGCTTTCTTTGCAAACACCGGGAAAAAAGAATGATTTTGACGATGTTGTGCTCGGTTTTGATACCTTTGATGAGTATTTGAAACCCCATCCCTATGTTGGCGCAACCATTGGTCGTGTTGCTGGACGCATTGCAGCTGGTGAGTTTTCTATTGGCGGTCGTTCGTATCATTTAGATCAGAATTCTGGTGGTCATCACTACAATGGTGGTCGGAATGGCTTTGATAAATCGATTTGGATTCCGGAGATTTTCGGTAATGGAGAAGAGGCGGGGGTGATATTCCGTCGTATCAGCGAGGATGGCGAAGAAGGGTATCCGGGAAATCTGGATGTTCAGGTTACCTATGCCTTAAACGACCGAAATGAATTGGCATTGCGCTATTGGGCAAGCTCCGACCGGGCAACTCCTGTCAATCTTACAAATAATATTTTTTGGAATCTGGGTGGAAAGGGATCGGTGCTGAATCATAAATTACGTATCAACGCGGATCGCTATCTTCCGGAGGATGAATATGGCGTTCCGATGGGTGATGCTTTGTCTGTAAAGAATACCCCCATGGATTTTTCGCAGGCCCGTTTGATCGGCAGGGAGATAAAGTTTGTGCCCGGCGGCTATAAAGAATGTTATGTTCTAAAAGATGCCGAAACCCGTCTGCGGCCGGCGGCAATTTTGAATCATCCTGAATCGGGCAGAACGGTTGAGGTGTACACAACCAAACCTGGTTTGGTTATGTATCCGGCAACGAACATGAAGGAAATGACAGGAAAGAAGGGTATGCGTTATGGCGCTCATTCCGGGGTTGCCTTGCAGCCGGTCTTTTTTCCTGATTATGTAAATCATTCAGAGTTTTTGGGTGAAATTCTGCGGCCCAAAGAAGAATATCAGCAGGAAACGGTTTTACGTTTTTCCGTTCGTTAAATTGAACAGTGTAAGATAAAAAGCGCCCCCGCGAGGGCGCTTTTTATTGGCGTTTTGGTAACTTAGGTAAGTACGGGGATTTTTCGCGGCTTTGCCTGTTCCCGAACGGGTAAACGCAGGGTCAGAATGCCGTCTTCCAGATTCGCCTGGATTTTTTCGCTGTCGATCTGGCGGCCAAGGGTGTAGCTTTGATAGAAGGATCCACTCTGGCGTTCTCGTAATAGATATTGGGCATCGAGTGGTTTTCGTTCGCCGCTTATGGTCAACGTGTATCCGTCAACTTCTACTCCGAGGTCTTCTTGCTCAACGCCCGGCATTTCCAGCATAAGCTCGATGGTTCCATCCTGCTCGGTTTTTGACTTGCTCAATGGTTTAATCCAGTTTTTCATTGGTGGCCTCCTTATTTCTTTTTTCCAGCATTGATTTCGATTTTCCGTGCGGCTGCTTCTTCCGTTTTTGGGATATGCAGCTTGAGCACGCCGTTTTTCATATTTGCTTCGATCTTTTCGGTGTCGATACCATCGGGCAGGGTGAGTGCGCGTTCAAAGCTGTTATGGCTTTCGCGGTGAACGCTGCCTTCTTTTTTGCCTGTTTCAGTGTGGCGGCTGCCCTTAATGCTAAGTACATTGCTGGTTAAAGATATTTCTATATCTTCCTGTTTTACGCCGGGCAGATCTGCATACACTTCATAGGCATTGTCGTTTTCGACAACATCCAGGTTCAAAAAGCCTTGGGCTCGACGCGGCGCTCTGTCAAAAAGCAAGTTCTGAAAAAGACGGTCAAAATCGGAATCGAAAGATTGCATTGCTCGCAAGGGTGAATGTACAGTTGTTAGGTTCATAATAGTACCTCCTAAAAAATTGTTTTTGTATCAATCAATAACTAATAAGCAAATAGTGTGCCAAGTTTGTTTTTGTTTTGCAGAAATAATACAAAAATTTGTAAGTACTTTTATAGCAGTTATTTATCCTGTTGCTTTTCAATTCTTTTGCAGGTAGTGCTGTTTTTTTGGCCGCTTTGGTAGGGCAGGAAAAAGAAAGCTGTTTCTCTATGAAACAAACGGGTCAAAAAAACCCTATTAAGCTGTGTCTTTATGACACACGAGATGCAACGTGGGGACAGCTCGTGTGTAATCTGTGTCAAATCGAAACAATTTTGGCTTTAGAATGAATAGCTTGAGCCAGTTTCGGATTAAGGGTATGTTTAGGAATGGTGAAAAATCGCTTGCAGGATCTTCGGCGCATGATGAAAGAGGCTGGCCTGGATGCCTATATTGTATTTTCCAATGATCCGCATATGAGTGAATATGTTCCGGAGCGCTGGAAGGCGAGGGAATTCATAAGCGGTTTTTCCGGCTCGGCAGGCACCTTTTTGCTTACGCTCGAAGAATCAGCCTTGTGGACTGACGGCCGGTATTTTTTGCAGGCGGAACAGGAGCTTGCCGGCACTGAAATCATATTGATGAAGATTGGCGTATCACAGACTCCTGATATGCTTGATTGGCTGGCTGAACGTTTGGCAGCCGGGGCGCGGATTGGTACGGATGCATCCTGTATTTCCTGGCGCCAAGTGCAACAGTTGACTGCTGATAGCCAGCGAAGGGGATTGTTATTTCAGGCGGGTGGAGATCTTTTGGGTTCGGTATGGCCCGGTCGCCCCGATTTTCCTTCGGCTCCTGTGTATGAGTTCCCAGCTTCTGCGGCTGGTGAAAGCCGGGCTGAGCGTCTGGGTCGCTTTTCTGCGGCCCTTCGTGCTCTGGGCGCGAACGCAACTTTGGTATCTACTCTGGATGATATTGCTTATTTGTTGCTTATGCGCGGCGCTGATATCGATTGTAATCCCCTGGCGCTTTCTTTTTTGCTATTCACGGCTAATGAAATGAGCTTGTTTTTGCCGGAAAATAAGCATGCCTCGGCCCAGTTTTTGTGTGATGATGGCATAAAACTCTATCCCTATCAGGATGTGTACGCAGCAGTTCAAAGTTTGCCCGCGGACTGTCAGCTGCTGATAGATCCTGATCGGTCTAATATGGCCTTGGTTCAGGCCATATTGGCGGGGCGTGGAAAAAAGAGTGAGCGAGACTTGCTTACTGCCGTTCTGCCAAGCGTCCTGATGAAGGCCTGCAAAAACAAGGTGGAAGCTGATGGTTTGCGGGAGACCCTGCGGCTGGATTCTACTGCTGTTTGGCGCTTTTTACATTGGCTAAAAGATCATCCCAAGCTTGATAGTCTCACCGAATTGGATGCGGCTGATCATCTGCAGCGCCTGCGTTCACAAATTCCCGGCTACATTGGAGAATCATTTCCAACAATTGCCGGTTTTGGCGCAAATGCAGCGGTAATCCATTATAGTGCCCGTTTAGAAACTACTGCCCGTCTGCATCCTGATGGTCTATTTCTGGTGGATTCCGGTGCGCATTATCGTAGTGGGACCAGCGATATTACCCGTGTTTTGTGCTGGAATGCCCCGAAAACGAGCATGCGTCGGGATTATACTCTGGTTCTCAAAGGCCACATCGCCTTGGCGCGCTGTATTTTTCCAGCCGGAACCAGGGGAGTGCAGTTGGACGCCTTTGCCCGTCAATATTTGTGGCAGTACGGCTATGATTATTTACATGGCACCGGCCATGGGGTTGGTTTTTGTTTGCCGGTGCATGAGGGGCCGCAATCTATCAGTACAAAAATGATTGATGAGCCTCTGCGCGTGGGAATGCTGGTGAGTAATGAACCCGGATTGTATCGAAGCGGGGAGTACGGCATACGGATAGAGAATTTGATGATGGTTGTTCCTGCTGCAGAAGGTGATTTTTTGTGCTTCGAAATGCTAAGCTATTGTCCATTGGAGCGGGATTTGATTTTGCCCGATCTGCTTCGGCCGGATGAATTGGACTGGATTGATGCGTATCACCAGGAATGTATTCGGCGCATTGGCCTGCTTTTGGATGCACATGAGCGGCCGGCTTTGGAAAAATGGGCTGCTCCGCTGGATTATAGCGAAAAAGCGATTGGAAAAGGATAGTCATGATGAAAAATGATGGATACATACCCGGCAGCACCTTGGGAATTGTTGGTGGTGGTCAGCTGGGGAGAATGCTGCTGCCCGAAGCGCGTAAACTTGGCCTGCGAACTGCGGTGTATAGTGCATCGGCCGATGATCCGGCTGCTGGCGGGGCGGATGTTTTTGTGCAGGGATTGCTGGACGATGCGGATGGTATTGCTGCATTTGCCCGCCAGTGCGATTATTTGACTATTGAAATTGAGCATGTTGCGTTGGAAGGCCTGCAGCAGGCCGAAAAGATGGGGTGTTCGGTGTTCCCATCATCCCGCACACTTGGGCGCGTCCAGGATAAGCTGGAACAGCGGCGCTGTTTTGTTGGCTTGTCGCAGCCGCATTTTTCGGCTTTGCCGGATTGGCCGGCCGGCAAGTCAGCCGCCGGCGAGGAAGATGCTTGGCGGCAAGCCGTGTTAGCCCAGGCCCAGGCCTTTGGCTTTCCGCTTGTGCAAAAAACCCGCCGCGGCGGCTACGATGGCCGCGGGGTCGCAATTTTACGCAATCAGCAGGATGTTTTGAGCCCTGAAGGCCGCTTGCTGTGTGCTGACAGCTACCTGGAGGCCCTTATCCCGTTGGAGCAGGAACTTGCCGTCATTGTGGCTCGCTCCACGGATGGAAGTGTTGCTGTTTTCCCTCCTACCGAAATGCGCTTTGATCCGGATTCAAATATCTGCACAAGCGTCGCATTTCCGGCTCGTTGCAGTGAAAAGGTGCGGGAAACGGCCTGCGCCATTGCTGCAGAGGCTGCACAGCGGCTTGATGTTCAAGGCTTATTGGCCGTTGAGCTGTTTGTAGACGGGCAGGGTGAGGTCTTTTTGAACGAAGTTGCCCCGCGGCCGCATAATTCCGGTCATGGAACAATAGAAGGTCTGCCGGCAAGCCAATACGCCCAGCATTTGCGGGCCGGCCTGGGCTTGCCATTGGGTGCTGTGGAACCTTGCCAGCCAACGGTTATTGTAAATATGCTGGGCGCCCCTGGGGCGGCGGGCCGGCCGCTGATTCAGTCTGCAGATGTTTTGCTGCGGACAGCAGGTGCCAATCTTCACTGGTATGGAAAAAAAGACGTGCGGCCGGGTCGAAAAATGGGTCATTTTACCGTAACTGCGGAAACGGTGGAGCAAGCAATCAAGCGTGCTGATGCCATTGCAGAGCAGGTTCGGGTAATTGCGCAGGTCTTGTAGTAGAATAAAAAAAAGAGCGATATACAGGATAGTAACGCGCTAATTTAAGGGGAGAAAAATGAAACCACAGGTTGGAATTATCATGGGTAGCGATAGTGATCTGCCGGTTATGAAACCAGCGGCAGAAATGTTGGAATTGCTGGGTATTGCGTATGAAATGACCATTGTATCGGCGCACAGAACCCCCAAGCGTATGTACGAGTATGCCCAAAGTGCAGCCGAACGGGGCTTGCGGGTTATTATTGCCGGAGCCGGCGGCGCCGCGCATCTGCCGGGTATGGTGGCTGCGCTTACCCCCTTGCCGGTTATTGGTGTGCCCGTGCGCGCGTCAAATCTGGAGGGTCTTGATAGCCTGCTTTCCATTGTACAAATGCCGCGTGGAGTGCCGGTTGCAACAGTAGCTATCAATAATGGTTTGAATGCCGGTTTGCTTGCGGCACGTATTCTTGGCAGTGCTGATCCGCAGGTGCAGCAAAAAGTAGAGGATTATCGCCGTTCTCAGCAGGAAGAAGTGCTGAAAAAAGCGGAAAAAATGGAAAAAGACGTAAAAATTCCTTGACAGGTAAAAAAAGCGTGCTAGTATTTAGGTAAGAAGCGGTTCAGGTCTTACCAAATTTTGTAGACAACGGGCCTTACTGTTTCGGGAGGCTATATGTCAATCAAGAAATATCGGCAGGATTTTAATCAGAAAAAAACATCTATTGATGATGTATTACAACAGCTGCAGTCCAATACTGTTATCGGAACGCCGGTAATACCCATGACGCCGCAAAGTTTTTTTGCCAACCTGCACCGCATGCCACAGCAGGTGGAGAATGTCGAAGTATATACTTTGTTTAACCCGGCGCCCTCCGAGTTTATTTCCAACCCTGCATACCAGGATAGAATAACGAACAATTGCTGGTTTTTTGGCGGAGGCGAACGGGCGGCGGCAGATGCCGGAGTGCGAACTACGGTTTACGTTCCCAATAATGCCCATCAGGCTATTTCGGATGTTACCGGGCGGAAAAAGTTTCACTGGTTTGTCGGTAGTGCCAGTCCCATGGATGAGCATGGCTACCTGAGCCTTAGTTGTTCGGCTTTTATCGAAAAAGACTTAATCCGGGCGGCGGATACTGTCATCCTGGAGGTCAATCCGAATGCTCCCCGCACTTTTGGCGATACTGCTATTCATATCAGCGAAATTGATCATGTCATTGAAGTTGATCATAAATTGTTTTACGAAACCATTGTTCCGCCCTCGGCAACAGAAAAAAAGATTGGGGAATTCGTTGCAGACTTGATCGACGATGGTTCTACCATTCAAATGGGGATCGGTGGTGTGCCCTATGCCGTATCTCATTGTCTATACGAAAAGAAGGATTTAGGTGTGCACACCGAAATGCTCACCGAAGCGATGCTGGAGCTCTATCAGCGCGGGGTAATAACAAACCGCAGAAAAACCCTGCATCCGGGGAAGTTTGTTGCAGCTTTTGCCTTTGGAACCCAGAAGCTTTACGATTTTATCGATAATAATCCTGCAGTGAATATTCTTAGTGGCAGTCACACTAACGATCCCTTTGTTCTGGGGCAAAATTACAAAATGATTAGCATAAACACTGCAATGATGGTTGATCTAACCGGCCAGGTTTGTTCAGAGGCCATGGGAAGCCGGCATTACAGCGGAACGGGCGGCCAGCTTGATACTCACCGCGGTGCAGTGCGCAGCAATCTTCAGGGATTGGGCGGGAAGGGAATCATTTCGCTTCGTAGTACTGCAAAAAAGGGAACCCTTTCTACAATCGTGCCGATGTTGCCGCAAGGATCGCCCGTAACAGTTCCACGACAAGATGTTGATTATATCGTAACCGAATATGGTGTTGCCCACCTGCGCGGCCATAATGTTCGTGAACGGGCAGGGTCTCTTATTGCAATTGCTCACCCAGATCATCGGGCCGAATTGCGAGCTCAGGCGATACGTGTGGGTATTCTATAAATACGCACAAAACCGGTGAAAAAATCCGGCAGAGGAGGATAAAATGAGTAAAGAAGAACTTCATCCTGCAATTTCAGGTCATCTTGAAGTCGAAAAAGGCAGCCGCCAAGTGTATTATGAGTATTTTGGCGATGTTGCTGATGGCCGAGCGAATGAAAACGGGAAAGAAACCGTTTGTTTGATGAATGGATTAGCGATGGATTGCCGATCCTGGTTGGGACTCCTGCCGCAGGTGTACCCGCAGTACAATGTTGTGCTTTACAATTATTTTGGCCAGGGAGTGGGCGAAAATGAGTCCTCCTGTGAAGATGAGCCCTATTCTATCCATGGTTTTGCCAGCTATCTGGTAGAAATTCTGGATACCATTGGCATAGAAAAGGTTCATACAATGGGCGTTTCCTATGGAGGTTTTGTTGCCGGTGAATTTGCCCGGGCTTTTCCCGAGCGCATACATACAACAACCCTTTCGGGAATTCTGCTTACCCGCGAAATTGGCTTTCAGCATTATCAGGACATTTCTTTGCATTTTTATACCAGCACGGATGAGGTTTTTTCGACCTATACCCGCTATTTGTATGAAAAGATCTTTGGCGACCGCTTTTTGAAGAATATATACGGGGCGCCTATGGAAAAAATGCGTGCAAATTTTCTTGACCGCTATAAAGACAGGAAGCATTGTTTGATTCAGCTTACGAAAGCCCAGGATCCATTTTTTGCAGCTGTTGATGAGGAAAATCAGCAGCGCTATGGCAATCTACAGGTCCCGCTTATGATAATGGCAGGTGCTCAGGACAGGGCAGTGCCACTGTGGTATCAGGAAAAAATCCACAAGATGAATCCTGGATCCCGCTACATGATAATTCCTGAGTGTGGTCACTTAACCTACTTGGAACGGCCGGATGTTTTTTGGCCTAATATTCGAGAGTTTTGGAAAACAAAAAATACAAACTTTGAGGAGAAAACAGTATGAGCAGTATGAATCAATTTGATTGGAAAAATGCAACGGCGGTAATAACCGGCGGGGCCAGCGGAATCGGGCGAACTGTTGCCCGGGAATTGGCAGCAAAAGGAGCTGCGGTAGTAATCGGGGATATTGATGAAAACGCGATTCAGCAGACGGTGAGCGAAATTCAAGCAGCTGGTGGTAGAGCAACGGGAAAGAAAACCGATGTTACCCAGGAAGCAGATGTTGCGGCACTTATGGATGCAGCAGTTGAATTTGGTGGCAGTATCAATATTGTAATTCCTTCTGCTGGAATAATTAAAGATGGATTGATGATCAATACTGATAGAGAAACGGGCAAGGTGAAAAGTGTAATGAGCACCCAGCAGTTTCGCCAGGTCATCGATGTAAACCTTGTAGGTAGCTTTATTACGCTTCGGGAAGCCGCACAGCGGATGGCCGATAATGGCTGGGGCGGGGTGTTATATACCATCAGCTCCATAAATCGGGTTGGCCAGGTTGGTCAGATAAATTATTCCAGTACCAAGGCTGCTGTTGCTCTTTGGCCTCAAATACTTTCCGGAGAATTTCATATGCGGGGTCTAAAAAATATCCGCGTGGTTGGAATTGCACCAGGTTATGTGAATACTGCTATCTTGCAGGGAATGAATCAGGATGCATTAGCAGGTATTCTGAAAGATGTGCATATCGGTCGTTTGATTGAGCCGGAAGAGATTGCTGCTACGATTATTGCAGTAGCAGAAAATGGTGCAATTGATGGTACCACCATTGATGTAACCGGCGGCTTGACCTATGGATCTAGGTCTATTGCCAAGGGCTAAGAAAATAGCGGGGGGTGGTGTCTACTGTCCAAGCAGCGCTATTTATGCTACACATATGCAAGAATTTCTTGGAGATGAGAAGAGATGAATACAGTAGCAATGTATGCGGGCAGTTTTGACCCCGTTACCAACGGGCATGTTGACGTGATAACACGGGCGGCCCGTTTGTTTCCCCGGGTAATTATGGCTGTGGTTGTAAACCCGAATAAGAAGGCATATTTTTCGGTTGATCAACGTGTTCAAATGTTGCAGGCGGCGGTAGGACATATCAAAAACGTGGAAATTGATAGTTTTTCCGGTCTGCTTACTGATTATTTACAGCAAAAAAAAGCGGGGGTACTGGTTCGTGGTTTGCGGGCGGCTTCCGATTTTGAATATGAATTTCAGCTGGCACATGCAAATAAGCAGTTGGCCTCTGATATTGAAACCGTATTTATTCCTGCCGATAATCGCTACACCTTTATTAGTTCGAATATTGTCAAAGAGATTGCCCGTTTGGGCGGTTGTGTAACAGGAATGGTTCCGCCGGCTGTGGAAAAAGCCCTAAAAGAATACACCGACAGCTGAATATTGCATCATTTTTTTGTGAATGTATAAAAAAACCGGGTCAGAAGACCCGGTTTTTTTCTTATCTAGATTGTAAGAAGAGTAATAACGATTCTACTCTTGCAGAGTAAGAACAATCTGCTGATCCCCTTCGCCAATTGTGAGGGTTTCGCCGTCAAAGCTAACCGGTTCAGCTGGATACTCTTCCGCTACATCCTGCCATGCATCTTCGGCCCACACTTTTGTTACAGTAAATGTTGCACCGTCTGCACTTAGGTTACCAGCCAGCAGGTTTTCAATTTCAACGTAATTATCAGAAACTACTGCACGGCCGATTTCGCCTTCATATACACCGGCAGGGGTAACCTGTCCAAAACTACAGGCTACAATTGCCAGAACTGCCACTGCTACTACAAGAATAGTAATTTTTCTCATGTGTCATTACCTCCTAATGAACTGCTTTACATTGATATTCTACGGCCGTTTACTGTAGCTGTCAAACAAAAATTAAGGTGAATCACTTCTTACAAAAAAAGATTGACAGATTCTGAAAACCGGCCTTAGAATTAGATTGTGGCCGCAGAGAGGCGGCCGAACAGCAAATTATTGCGGAGGGCATTATGAAATCTATTAAAAAGATAGTTCAAATCCTAGTTGTGATCGCATTGGTTGTAGGCGCTGCACAAAGCGTTAGTGCTACCAGCTATTCAGAAAGTATGTACTATCCCCTGTGGAAACTGAGCACCTATGAATATTGGAGTGCAAGTTACCTTTCAGTTGGTACTGTGATAGTTGTGCAACCTGGATATTCGTGGAGCGTTACAAAGTACTCTTCTGCTGAAAACATGGTTAAGAACAATAGTGTGCGTACAATTGTTCTTCCTGGTGTAGGTAGTAGTTCACGCGGTGCTGCGGCAATGGCCAAACTTGTTGCACAAGAATTGAACCAGCCGGTTGCTGCAATTGTTACTGGAAACGGTGACTGGACAACCATGACCACTGGTATGGAAGGATATTTTATCGGCCGAACAGCTAATC
>CAYNNU010000037.1:280-14488 GCA_964398645.1 uncultured Spirochaeta sp. | reverse complement strand
GCCATCCTCACCCATCGCACACAGGTAATCAGCATAGAAAAAACGCAAACAATACAACAGGCATTTCTGCTCTGCCTGGAAAGCGGTTTTTCGCGCCTGCCGGTGTACGACAAGGATCCGGAACGAATCACTGGCATCGCGTTGTTCCGGGATATCAGCACCGCATATCAGCAAGAGAACATGAACGATGCAGTTAAAACCATCATGCACTCGCCGGTTTTCGTTTCGGAAAACAAAAAAGTCCAACAAGTTTTTAATACCCTAAAAATGGAAAACCTGAATATGGTTATTGTTCTTGATGAATATGGTGGTCTCGCCGGAATCGTAACGATGGAAGACGTGGTTGAAGAACTATTAGGCGAACTATATGACGAAAACGAACAAAAGCTGGGTGAGAAGATCATGCTTTTGCAGGAGAACGAATACCGCGTTTTTGCCGACATTCCCATCTATCAGTTTAACGAGTTTTTTCACACCCAAGTGCCGGAAACTCGCGACGCACAAACGATTGGCGGCTTTTTAACTGAAGTGGCCGGACAAATACCCACCCCGCGCCAGATTTTCGACAGCCTACACGGTCGGTTCATCATCGAAAGAATGGCGCGACAGCATATCATCACCATCCGCTTCCGTCCCACTAGCAATCCCGAAGAGCAGCAAAGCACTAACAATTGACCAGAGCCCCCGCGCTCGGGTAGTATTCTGCCCATGAAAAGCTATCCTTTTGATTCAATTGAGAAAAAATGGCAGTCGTACTGGCTGGAGAATAAAACCTTTCGCGCCACCGAAGACGCATCATTCCCGCCGGAAAAGCGGCGCTATGTGCTGGATATGTTCCCGTATCCTTCCGCCGCAGGCCTGCACGTTGGGCATCCCGAAGGCTACACGGCAACAGACATCTATTGCCGCTATCTGCGCATGACCGGACACAACGTGCTCCACCCGATGGGATTTGACTCTTTTGGGCTGGCTGCCGAAACCTACGCCATTCAGCAGGGGACGCATCCGCGAATCAGCACGGAAGCAAATATTGACCGTTTCCGCGAGCAAATTCAGAGTCTTGGCTTTTCTTACGACTGGGATCGAGAGGTGTCGACCCATAAACCGGATTATTACCGCTGGACACAGTGGATTTTTCTGCAGCTCTACAAAAAGGGCTTGGCCTATGTAGCAGAAATTCCTATGTGGTACTGCGAAAAGCTTGGGACTGTACTTGCCAACGAAGAGGTTATCACTACCCCTGAAGGGCCGCGATCTGAACGCGGAAACCACCCGGTTGAGCGGCGCCCGCTGCGGCAGTGGATGCTAAAAATTACCGCCTATGCCGACCGCCTGCTGGACGGGCTGGACGCGCTGGATTGGCCGGAATCAATAAAAATCATGCAGCGCAACTGGATCGGGCGCAGCGAAGGTGCGAACGTAACCTTTCAGTTGGCTCCCTCGTCGGCCGCGGCTGCTGAATCCGCCGGCCAAAACGGTACAATCGAGGTCTTTACCACCCGTCCTGACACCCTATTTGGCGCAACCTACATGGTTTTGGCCCCTGAACATCCCTTGGTACAGCACATCACAAGCAGCGGGCAAAGCGATGCGGTGCAATCCTATATAGAAACCAGCCGAACAAAATCCGACCTTGAACGAACCGACCTGGCAAAGGAAAAAACTGGTGTCTTTACTGGGGCCTATGCAATTAATCCCTTAACAGGAACTGAAATTCCAGTTTGGATTTCCGACTACATTCTTTTAAGCTATGGAACCGGCGCAATTATGGCCGTTCCGGCACACGACAGCCGCGACTTTGAATTCGCCAAAACATTTGGGCTGAATATTATTCAGGTTGTCAGCGCCGATAAAAATGGCAGCGAGCAAGAATTATCAGAGGCATTCACATCCGAGGGTTTCGCAATGAACTCGGGCGAATTCAACGGTCTACCAACAAAAGAATTCAAAAGCCGGATTATCGACTGGCTTGAAGAACAAAAAAAAGGAAGCCGTGCGGTAAACTACAAACTACGCGACTGGATTTTCAGCCGACAAAGATATTGGGGAGAACCAATCCCCTTGGTCCATTGTGAAGATGGCGAAATTCAGACTATTCCGGAAGACCAACTACCCCTCACCCTACCGGAGGTTGAAAGCTATAAACCAACCGGAACCGGCGAATCGCCACTGGCAAATGTAAGCGAATGGGTTCACACCGGCTGCCCGGCCGACCCAGCAAAAAAAGGCCTGCGCGAAACAAACACCATGCCCCAGTGGGCAGGAAGTTGCTGGTACTTTTTGCGCTATATTGACCCCCACAACAGCGAACAATTAGCAGATCCGGAAAAAGTTGCCTACTGGATGCCGGTTGACTTGTATGTCGGCGGAGCAGAACACGCGGTTCTCCATCTTTTGTATGCCCGCTTTTGGCACAAAGTGCTTTTCGATATCGGACTGGTAAATACCGATGAACCCTTTGCCCGACTGGTTAACCAGGGCATGATTCTAGGCGAGGGTGGTGTCAAAATGTCAAAATCCCTTGGCAATGTTATCAACCCGGATGATATTGTCGCGGAATACGGCGCCGACTCTATGAGAGTATATGAAATGTTCATGGGACCCTTGCGCCAGAGCAAGCCTTGGAACACCAACGGCTTAATCGGCGTTCACCGCTTTTTAGAGCGTGTGTGGAAACTGTCCCAACGACCGCTGAGCGACAATACCCCGCCCCAAGAACTATTACGGGTTCTGCATAAAACCATTCGAAAAGTCCGCCAGGATACTGAATCCTTGGATTTCAACACCGCGATATCCCAAATGATGATTTTCATCAACGAAGCCAGCAAGATTGATGTTCACTATCGCTCGGTTTGGGAGTCTTTCGTGCTGCTGCTGGCCCCATATACACCACATCTAGCCGAAGAATTATGGCAACAACTTGGGCATCAAGACACCTTAGCCTATGAAACAATGCCTGATTTCGACGAGGCCTTATGTCAGGATGATGAGAAAGAAGTCGTTTTTCAGGTGAACGGCAAGGTTCGCGATAAAATGGTCGTCCCCGCCGGATTAGCAAAAGATGAATTGGAAAAAACAGCCCGACAAAGCGAGAAAGTGCAAGCCTATCTTGAAGGCAAGAGCATCATCAAAGTCATTGCTGTGCCCGATAAGCTGGTAAACTTCGTAATTAAGTAATGCCGGCGGCCGCTCAGTCTGCCGGCAGCGGCAAAAGCGCGGCAGGCTGCCCCTCCTGCAAGAAAAGCCAGCAAAAACCCTGCTCCGGGTGGAAAAGCGTGTATTCCCCCGGCGGCAATTGGGCCGGCAAGCCCGGCTGGGGGGGATACTGAAAGCACCAGCCCGATTGCTCAATCAAGCCGGCTGGAACACCCAGCATGGGCCAAGGCGTAAAACAACGAGGAAAAACACAATCCACGGTGACCGCATCAACCATTGCCTGAACATCCAGTAAAAAAGGCCGCCCTTCCGTACCCGCCAGGGCATCCTCCTGTAATTTCTCAAGATTGATATACCTGCAGTCCACTCCGCGCCGCTCTAACTCCAAAGCAACTTCAGCAATCCACCCCAGCTGATACTCCAAGACAATCGTTTTTGCGCTACCGTCTCCAAAGCGCTCATCCTGCATATTCCAACGCAAAATTGCACCTACAGGCGGTCCTATTGCATACCCCTGGGCCGAAACAGGATAGGCAACAATAGCCGTTATATCCTGACTTAAGCCGCTTAGCCGAAGGCGTGTCTGCCCTGCTTCCGCAAGCACCTCACCTTCTCCCCAACGGATTTTCCACCGACACCCGCAAAGCTGCTGTGTTGTCTCGGCAATGGACTCTCCGTAGGGCACACAAGTAGCTGGCAAACAAATTTCAATTTCACTCGGCGCTAACAGCGAACAGGCCGCCAAAAGCACTATTGCACCAAAAATGCTTGCTAAACATCTCAATATTCTAGGCATCTTCGCACGCGTATTCATCATTTTATCCTCCCCAATACATATATATACCGAGGTATTGCGTATTAAGGCCTATTCGGTGATACTATTATTGTATGGCTGGAGAAACTTCTTTTACCGAACAACTGGAAGATGCCCTAAATAGCTTTCGCGAAGAGATTGAGCATAGCGAGCTTAATCAACTTCGGGACGATTTTCGCATGTTCTATGCAGCATTCGAAGGTTTGTACAGGACATTTAAGAAA
Organism: uncultured Spirochaeta sp.; assembly: GCA_964398645.1. Classification (GTDB taxonomy): domain Bacteria; phylum Spirochaetota; class Spirochaetia; order DSM-27196; family DSM-8902; genus Spirochaeta_B. The sequence goes on along the minus strand of CAYNNU010000037.1, from coordinate 10,294 downwards.
AAAAGACTCATAGAGGACGACCCCTACCGTTTTGAAGCGAAGGTCAGCGAGCTTGAAATCCCCGATGAAAGCAACTTTTTAGAAAACGAGCGGGACGACAAAATGACCGTACGTTTGAGCAATCTGGATGCTCAACTGGACTACATCAATAATTACTTTCAATTCAGCCTTGAACAACTCACGCTTGAACGCATTAAACGCCTAGCAAAAATCACCCAGTATATTCGCTGGAATGATTTATCTGATACAAATCCAAACATCAACACACAAAGCGTTGCAATTTATACACACAAACTCAAACATGATGGTGATACCCTTTCAACCGCCATCGCCAAAGATAGTCAGGATCAGTTGATAAAATACGGGAAATCAATCAGAAGACGATTGAAACAAATCACCCGCTACCACCGGGAAAACTATAAACTGCAGGTTCGCCAAAACGTTACCGATCACTTGGATCTTGCTACCGTTTCTGACCCCGTCAAAGAGCATACCGATGCAGTAAAGCGAAGATTTTCCGGCGGGATGAACGGGGCTCCCTATTATGCAGAATTGGTAAATGAAGTCCTCATGGAAGATTTCGGACCCGAAAGCGAGAGCATGCATAAGCAGCTTGTAGCTGAAATAAAACCAGCTACTTCCTCTCAAGAAAGAAAAGAAAAAAAAGGGCCCTCCTTTACCGAACTGCTCAAAGAAGCAATTCGCAGCATGGCACAATCAAATCGATCTTTAGACATCTGCATAACTAAACTAAGCGAAAACCACTATGCCATGCAAAACCAAAAGCTTTCACTTGGTGAACGCATTCAACGCTGGCTTGCAACAAAAATTTTCAAAACCCGTCAGGACAATACCTACGAAGTTGAATACATCGATCAAACTACGGGCACGCAAAAAACAGAACGCGTTCATTTCCTTTCGTTCACCGAATATGTACAGAAAAAGAGCAAGCTGTACACCGGAATTCTTGGCAAAGTTGGCACAGTTGCGACCCGACTGGATCGCGCGGGCGAAGATCAGTTATTCATCTTTTTACAGAAAAATCTTGAAGAATTACACATTATCCACCGCCGACTGAGCGGCCTGGACGCGTTTTTCAAAACTGAAATGCCGCGGGATTTGCGCAAACAGGTCCGTGGTATCAAAAATGACCTAGCTGCACTCAAAAACACCCTACATAATGCCAATCAAAAGCGGCATGACTATGTTTCCAAGAAAGAGGAACTTGAACAGTTGAAACGCCTAGGCGTCAACAAGATTTGAGCCTGAGTCACTTTCCGAGCTAACCGGATAGCTTCCCAACAAGCGAATATCCTCCGCGTCATCCTGCAAAAGCCTCAGGGCTTCATCCAGCTGCTCAATTTTTTCCGGAACATCAACATCAACATAAAAGCGATACTCCCAAGGCTTGCCAAATATCGGCCGCGACTCAATCTTTTTTAGATTCAATCCCTGGCTGGACAAATGGGTCATACAGCGCAATAGTGAGCCAGGCTTGTCCGCCGCACTAAACATCATCGAAGCTTTTTGCGCCAATATCGAACAGGCACGCTCATCCTGACAATCAGTGCGAGCGATAACTGCAAAGCGCGTAAAATTCAGTGGGTTGTTCTCAATACCGATTTTTGCTACTTCCATTCCATACACTTCGGCCGCCGCCGCCCCGGCAATTGCAGCCTCGCCAGCCGCAGCAGATTCCGAAATATGCTGAACTGAGCCGGCCGTATCATAAAATGGAACCCGCTCCCAGGACGGATACCGTTGCAAAAAGCGGGAACACTGAGCCAAACCCTGTGGATGGCTATACACCCGGCGAATGTCTTCAAGCTTTGTTCCAGGTTGCACAATCAAGGAATGTTCAATACGGATTTGAATTTCTCCAATTATATGAATGTCTGAAAATGCGGCGAAATGGTCATAGTTTTCATGAACCGAGCCTGCAAGCGAGTTTTCCAGTGGCAAAACCCCAAACAAGGCACGCTGATCAAGCACCGAAACAAACACATCGTGAAAGCTGGGGCAAGGCAAGGGCAGCAGACTGCTCTCGCCGAAAAACCGCCGCATAGCGGACTCGCTATACGCGCCCCGCTCCCCTTGATAGCTTACATATTGGCGACCTTCCGAAATTTTGCCGGCATCTTTCTGATTGCCGGCAGAAACCGCCTTCATATTTGCTGCCGATGTATCGGTTCCAGGCTCATTAAATCGGGAAGGCAAGCGAACAAGCTCCCGCTCCAATGATTGTTCAAGCATTTCCAAATCCAGCACCAGGCGCTGAAACTGTTGCAATCCCTTTCCAATTTCAAGATCGATCACAACGCCATCTGCTCCGGCAACAACTGTGGCAAGCGGAGTATTCCCCCGACGGCTATCTCCGAGACTTTCAGTTTTATCTATCTTTGATTGTTTTTTATTTCCAGCAACACATACTAGTGGCCACAGGGTTAACTCTGCCAGCCGCGATGGTACGGATATATCAAAAACGTCCTCAGCTGTTTCATTCCCCCACTCGTGCAAAAAAACAAGCGATGGTGCGCCAGCAGCCTCCAAACTGTTTACCGCCTGCGCCCATTCTTCCAAGGATGATCCTGGCTGTCGACTACAAAACAAGGGCAAGCCAGATTCTGCTGCAACACGTAATACAGAGCTGTTTCCCATTTGCCAAAAAGGTATATACAAGCCTTTAGCCACAGTGGCATACTCCACCAGCTGTTTTTCAGAAAAAACGGGAACAATTATTCCAATAGAGCATTCACTTGTGAGCGATTGTAGTTTACTCGCTTTTGGAAGAATAGCCGGCTTTTGCGGGCTTCCGGCATGCAACATAGCAAGCACTGCACCGGCAGAACGCGCCGCCTGCAATGCTTGTTTCAATTGATCATTTTCACTACAGATCCGCGCGAGAACACTTATTCGCCCCCCGCCAATTAACACTCCGCCACATTCACTCAGTGCCGGAGATATATTGCATGCTGATTTATGTACCATATCAGCTACAGTTTTACACTGAAGCTGAAAAAGTTTCCAGAAGATAGTTGCGGAAGTCGTTCCTCAGTTGATCCCGATACGCCATAATTTTGCGCACATATATTACAGTACTGGCAGGAATCGTATTATTTACCACACGGCTTTTCCCGGCATTATACATCGCCAGCGCACGGCGGGTATCCCGCATTTCTGAAAGCGTATATCGCATATACCCAATGCCATGAGATACATTTGTATCAACATTGAAAAAATCCTGCTCTCGTAAATGCGGAAATGAACGATTATTCAACTGAAAAAGCCCCCGGTCAACCGAACCAGGATTCTGATTTACAGCTTGCCAGTTAAACTCACTTTCAATCTGTACCAGTGAAAAAGCCAGAAAAAGCGGCACTTCCTGTTGATTTGCGTAATACAAAATGGTCATGGCAACTTCACGACTACCAGCTAGTTGCACAAAATACTCCTGCACATAGGAGCGGGTAATGGGATTTCGATATAAATCGAGCCCTGGGTCTTCGTGAGACAAGGCCGGTTCAATGAAAGATAAAAAAGCCACTGCGCTTGCCGGTATTGCGGGTTCGCCAGTCGCTTCCAGAGAAAGATCTGAAATTGATTCTTGTGTTACAAACACCGGCGTGCTGCAGCCCAACATGGTAAGCAACAGCAGTAGAACAATATATTTGTTTGAAATCATGTGAATATCTCGCTAATTAATTAAAAATTTACTTGAGAAGCAATGGAAGTTCAATAACCGCGTGGTTTATACCACTTTCACGAATTTGTGTAAAGCTTTTTTTCCAAAAAAATCATTTAGCGCTTCACCAGCACGGCCTGACCGGAAAGATTGTAATAGAACAAATAATCGACCTTTCCTTCAACAGCTGCCGCAAGCAACTCATCTCCCAGGGCAGTCACTCCTTCACAACCAAAAAAGCCATAATCATCAAAAACCACGGTTCCACCCGAATTCAAGCGTGGCCAGAGCCAATTAAGAATATCAAGAGCAGATTGATAGACATCAACATCAATATGACACATACAAAACTGAGTATTTCCCAACTCATGGGCAGTATCATCAGGAAAAATGCCTGTTAGAATTGCAGTTTCCGCACCCTCCACCGAAGCAAGCAGATTTTCAACCGTTTCCCGGCTTGTATCCGCATGTTCGCCGCCGCGGTATGTAAGGTCCCGCGGGCCGGCTTTCACAACTCCCTCAAAGGTATCTGCCAGCCATACTTTCTTAGAGCCACCGGAAAGCGCCTGCTTGAGCAAGGCGCCAGTTCCCCCCCGCCATACACCAACCTCAAGAATATCACCATCAATATGGCGCTGTTGCAAAGCCATTTGCCACAACATGTAACATCTATACTGATCAACCAAAGTGTGGTCCTTAACTTTTTCATAGGCCCTAGAAAAATCCCCATCGGTTTGCCAGGGACTGTAGGTAGCTAATGGTTCAAGTGATGCATATCCAGCCGGCAATTGTCGTTTAGTAGCCATGTATTTTCCTCTTCTGAATTTTCGGGTATTTCTTGAATTCACTCGCGTTATTCATCAAAATGTGTTAATATTTTTGTTGTAGGGTGCATGAAAATGCCCTGAAAAGCAAGCACCGGGGGGCATTAGCGTTGCTGATGACGGGCTTGCTGTTTTGTGTAAAATTGATATACTGTACGTTACATGAAGTAATAGTGAAATACCTAAGGACTTCCCGTACGAAAAGTTTGAAACAGAATTAGGAGAAGGGCATGGAACTTAAGATTCGAAAACAAGGCGAAATCTACATCATTGATGTCAGCGGTGACATGGATCTATACAATACCAACCAGCTGAAAGAGCTTTTCATGAAAATGCTCGCTAAAGATATTCAAAGCTTTATTATTAACTTGGAAAATGTTAGCTACATCGACTCGTCTGGAGTTGGAACGCTGATTAACATTTTTTCAACCGTAAAACAAAAGAACCTGAAATTTTATTTGGCAAATGTGCACGGCACAACCAAAAAGGTGCTTGAACTTACAAAGTTAATGGGATTTTTCCCAATAGCAGCCACTGTTGAAGAAGCCCTTAAGTCTATTCAATAAGCACCAAGTACATTAGAGCCAGGAGTGTAATATGTTCGATAGTCTACCAGAAATGAAAGAAATAAAAATTGACGAAAGTTCTCCACTGTTCGATACGAAAAATATGTTCTACAAAGAATTTCCCAGTGATTTCCGGCAAATTCGATATTTTACCCTACTTGTCGTGCAAAAAGCGCCTCCCGCAATCAAAGAATTGAACTTGCTGGAGCAACAAATCAGCGAAATAATCAAAAACGCCGTTAAACACGGCAATAAAAACGACCCCAACAAAAAAGTGAAGGTCTGGTACTACTTTTCCGAACACGAAGCCCGTCTCATTGTTGAAGATGAGGGCGAAGGTTTTCAAGACCTTGAAAAGTGGAACGAATTTAATCGGAAGCGCGTCGCCGCCTTTCAGGAACAAAACTTCGCTGAACTGGCAAACTTTGTTTCCTACCGCACCGAAACTTCAGATGACAACGATGGTGGAAATGCTCTCTTTGCAGCCCTTGAATATTGGAACGCAGGCTATGTTTTTAATACCAAGCGCAACTGTGTAGCAGCAAAGAAGATTTTCCCCCGAAAAACAATTGGAGTTGAATCCTAGGTCTTTTCCTTTAGGGAATTTGCGGATATGCTAACAGCAGAATGAAACATATAATGCAAAGGCGTATCCGCCCATTTATTTTTTTCCTATTCCTTTTATGCATCTTATTTTCCGGCAATATTTTATCGCCATCGGTCTTATTAGCACAAGAAGATCAATCAGAAGAAAGAATCCTTTCAATAAGCATGTTTCCAGCTAACATTCAGCTTAACCCTTTGAGAACCTATTCCTCAACCGAGGCACAAATTTATACCGCCTTATACGAAGGATTGGTAACCCCTGATCCCATTACCCTTCGCCCCATCCCCGGCGTTGCTGAAAGCTGGGAAATTAGCGAAGACGGTACTGAATACCGCTTTTTTATACGAAAAAATGCCCACTTTTCCAACGGGGACCGGATAACCGCTGAGGATGCAGTAAACAGCTTTCTTGCCCACTTAAACCCTGAAGAAAATAGCTCTTTTTCCAGTTTTCTTGATCTGATTGTTGGGGCGCGCGACTACCGTCAGGGCAAAGGAACACGAGAAAACGTTGCAATAATAGCCGAATCTGATGACAGTCTTCTCATTCGTCTAGAACATAAAACGCCATGGTTTCTGGATATCCTGACACACCAAAGCATGGTTATTATGCACCCCGGCTCGATCGGCAGCAATGATATTGATAATCTCATAGTAAGTGGTCCTTTTGTGCTGAGCAAGTACGATTCTTCCGGAATGATCTTTGAATCCAACCCAGAATATTGGGACCATGAAAGGGTGGCACTTGATGCCATCCACATTTCCTTTAATCCGGATATAGAAACCGTTACCGAAAGTTTCAACAAAAATGAAATATTTTGGGCAGACGGAAACTTCAACTATACCTTGGTGAACAATGCTGATTTTGCCCAATTGACCCCGATGTTTGGAACATCGTTTTTCTATTTTAACCAGAGACAGGAATCCTTTCGTAACCCGGACATTCGTCGCGGAATTGCCTTGCTTATCCCCTGGGAGGAAATTCGAAACACTGAGGATTTTTTCTCACCAACCGATCAATTGATACCCGAAATACCGGCATATTCCACAGTACCTTCAATTTCTGAACAAAATATCGAAGAAGGGCTTCGGCTTTTGGCCGATGCTGGCCATCCCTTTGGCCAAGGTCTTCCAGCAATAACAATTCGTGTGCCAGCTAACAACGAACTCGCCGCAGAGCAAATGGTTCTTGCGTTGCAAAAATACTTACAAACTGAAGTTTCAATTGATGTAATCCCGGAAGCACAAGATTACTATGGCGATCTACGAAACGCTGAATATACCATTGCATCACTCAGCTGGATTGGGGATTACCTTGATCCGCTGACATTTCTTGCTCTCTTTCTTTCCGACAGCCAGATTAACGAAGCAGGCTATTCCAATCCTGAATACGATCAACTTATAGAACAGTCGAATCAACTAGATGGAACAGAAAGATACGATTTGCTCGCTCAGGCGGAAACGCTACTTTTACAAGAAGGCACGGTAATGCCTATTCATCACACCGTAGCATTTCACTTGGTTAACACCATGGAAATTGAAGGCTGGTTTCCCACGGCGCTGGATATTCACCCCTACCGCTTTATTCGCAAAATTGACTTTGTACCCGGCCCGGGGATAACACTTCTGCCCTAAACAAGCACAAGCCGCATAGACAGTTTGACCAATTCCACAGGAATCAATATACTCTGATCTATGAAATTAGGCTCCAAAGATAAGGTAAAAACAACCTTCCAAACAGGCCAGGAAGTAGTCTACCCACTACAAGGCGTAGGCGTCGTTCAGAACATTGAGGAAAGAGAATTCCAACAGGAAAATCTTTTATATTATGTTATTTATCTGGAAGTATCAGATATGACAGTAATGGTTCCGGTTGATAAGGCAGAGGAACTAGGGATACGGGCAATTGTATCAAGCAAACTAGCCAAAGGCGCGCTTGAATTGGTTAGCCAGGAAAGTGATCCTATTCCTGCTGACTGGAAATTACGATATCAAATGAACCTTGATCTCCTCAAAGAAGGCAGTGTTACCGACATTGCCAAGGTAGTCCGTTCATTGTATCACCGCAGCAAGGTAAAAGAGCTGCCGATTCTTGAGCGAAAATTATTTGATAGTGCGCTTACCTTACTTGTGGCTGAAACTTCCTCAGCATTAAACAAAGACAAAAAAGAAATGGAACGAATCATTTTCGAGAAACTGGACTCGGTACGGCCATCCAAAGACCCCGAATAAAGGTTTCTTTTTTTACAAAAAAAGGGCTGCCAATCGGCAGCCCTTCTCTATTTTTGCCATTCACCTTATTAGGTTCAGACAAATCTTATTTTTCTTCTTTTGCTATCAGCAGGCTTCTGCTGTCCAACATCAATTTCGGATCTTCAGGATGCTTGTGATCATGATCTTTTAAGAGGCTCAGACACACATGATCCCCGGAATTATCCAAGGTAAACAATACATCAACGGTATCAATATGCTCACCCAAAACTGCAGGAACAGCTGTTGGATCATAATCAACACCAGGAGGTACAGTTACGCTAAACCAAACTGAAAGATTATCTTCGCCCAAGAATTTCTTGAGCTTTGCAATCTCTTCACTGGTACTGTGATCAAAATTATACCCGTCTACAACCAGGGTATCTGCAGCAAAATCACCGTCCTGAATCATTGATCGCACTCGGGAAATTACTGTATCCATTTCCACGTCTTTCTGAACAAAGTTCATAATCACACGATTTTTTACCACTTCATTATGAACATCCATGGCATTTTCCAAATCACGCAGACGTGAAATCTCACCAAAAATATCTTCATACCAAGCCATAATATGATCAGTCTTCTCGGAGAAAGAAATATGAATCACGTGTTGGCCTTGCAACAATTTATCTGTTGCTAAATGCACCAGAACCGCTGTTTTCCCCACTCCCTTGGGAGCAGCAATAGCACCGATGTTACCTTTTCCAAGGCCACCATGTATCGATTTTTCCAGAATCCGCAACGGACTTCGCTGAATTAGTTCTGCCTTTACCATCTACACTACCCCCTTACTTTCCCTGATCTGCTTTCTGCTTTTCCAGATACTGTTTACGCAGCTCTTCTGTAATACTTTGCGGCACTTTTCCGTACTTGAGAAACTCCATAGTAAACTCTGCCTTCCCTTGAGTGAGCGAACGAAGATTCGTGGAATACCCGAACATTTCACTCAACGGTACTTCCGCTTCTACTACAGAAAAAGCCCCATCTTCATTTGACGAAAGGATAACACCCCGCCGCTGATTGATGGTAGCAAAAATATTCCCCTGGAATTCAGTTGGCCCCTCTACAGAAACCTTCATGATTGGCTCCATAACAATGGGGCCTGCTTTTTCATAAGATTCCCGGAAAGCACCAATACCTGCCTGCTGGAATGCCATATCAGAAGAGTCAACGGCATGCGTTGCCCCGTCATTGATCAAAGCACGCACACCCACGATTGGGAAGCCAATCAGCGTTCCGCGCTCCATTGCCCGCTGAAAACCCTTGTCTACAGCCGGAATGTACTCGGACGGGATAACCCCACCCTTGATATTATCAATAAATTCATATGGTTCATCTTCAAGCGGTTCAATATATCCGGCAACACGACCGTACTGTCCCGATCCACCCGTCTGCTTTTTATGGGTGTAGTTGAACTCAACCTTCTTGCTGATTGCTTCACGATAAGCAACCTGCGGCATGCCGGTTTCAACCTCGGCTTTGTACTCCCGCTTCATCCGTTCAATATATACATCAAGATGAAGCTCACCCATTCCCTGAATAATTGTCTGATTTGACTCAGGATCAACATAGGTTGTAAATGTCGGGTCTTCTTTTGTAAAACGGTTTAGAGCCTTAGCCATCTTATCACTTGCTGATTTATCTTTCGGAAAGACAGCCAGTGAGATAACGGGAGCAGGAACAAACATGGAAGTCATAGAATAATTCAGTCCAGGACTTACAAAGGTATCTCCAGAGGCACATTCAACCCCGAAAAGCGCAATGATATCCCCAGTACCTGCACCATCAATATCTTCCATATTGCTTGCGTGCATACGAATCAAGCGACCAACTTTGAATTTTTTTCGGGAACGAGTGTTATACAACTCATCACCCTTCTTTATTGATCCCTGATAGATACGAACATAGGTAAGCTGTCCATATTGTCCATCTTCCAGCTTAAAGCCCAAGGCAACGGTCTTCGCATCCGAATCTGTCCGCAACTTAACTTCGGCTTCATCATTATCAAGATCCAGAGCAACGTTTTCAACTTCGTCAGGACTAGGAAGATAATCAACAACCGCATCCAAAAGTGTCTGCACACCTT
>CAYNNU010000037.1:0-270 GCA_964398645.1 uncultured Spirochaeta sp. | reverse complement strand
CCTTTGTTCTTGTAGGCAGAACCAACAAAAACAGGCAATAACTGACGAGCCAGCGTTCCCATGCGAATTGCTGCCTTCAGCATGTCCTCCTGGACCTCGCCTTCAAGAAAGGCCTCAGCAAGCTCATCCGAAAACATGGATGCAGCATCAATCAATTCTTCACGCCGTTGCTCCGCCTCATCTTTCATGTCAGCAGGGATTTCGTCCTCACGAATATCCCGACCATCAACACCTTCAAAATAGATGGCCTTCATGCTCACAAGATCAACA
>CAYNNU010000036.1:0-14720 GCA_964398645.1 uncultured Spirochaeta sp. | reverse complement strand
GGAATTATCTGTATCTTCCGGGCAGATTGTACGCCTTCGTGCTGTTCCGGTTGTTGTGCCTGGCATGGCTAGTGCTGGTTCGGTTGTGGATATGCCATACAGCTCTGATCCGGAAATAAACCCTGCAGCGGAGTTTGTTGATCCGAATATGCAGTATTATCAGCAGGAAGAAGAAGTGGAAGCTATTGCTGCTCAACCGCAGAATCCGGTTTCAAACCAGATTGCTGAAAACGAGCCCGTTGAGCAGGTTGAACCTCAAGCTGAGCCAGCACCTGAGGTTGGTTTTTCGCAAGAGCCAAAACAGCCATCTGAAAATGAAAATATTGCTCAGACTGATCAGGAAGAACAGCAAGAGCTGGAAGAAAAGGCGCCGCCGCGGCTGGCAGAGCGTCCAGTTCCCGACTTGAGCCAGAACGAAGAGCCTGAACCCGAGCCGGAAGTCGCTGTAGAGCCGGAAGTCGCTGTAGAGCCGGAAGTCGCTGTAGAGCCGGAGGTTTTGCCGGAAACAGTTATGCATCAGCCTGATCCTTTGATGGAGTCGCGTCGTTTAGGTTTGCAAGATGCTCCATTGCCGAAGCCGGATGAAAAACTTGATGGTGACTTGTATCAGCAGATTACCGAGGAAACCCCGAGCGAAGAGGACACCGCATACGTATTATCACCAGATCGCGACGACCGCTTTCAGTCTTTACTAGAGGGCATGATTGCACGTCGGCCGGCGCAATCCTATCGGGGAACACCCATTCCAGATGAGGGCGAGGTAGCAGAACGGCAATCCAGTCCAGAGCAAAGCTATGCCGAAATTGCTGGTTTGCCGGAGGTTGCTCCGCGTCAGAGCGAATTGGCGCGAACTGCTTTTGCCCGTCAGCAGCCTGATTCCACTAGCGATTATAGCGCTGCTGTGGGGCAACTTCCGGGATTGGGAGTAACACCAGCCGAAGAAGCCGGGCTTGCATTCGGCCGCCAACAGCCTGATTCTACTGGGGAAAACACTCCGGTTGATTTGCTGCCCGAATTAGCATTGTCCCGACCAGATGAAGCTCGGATTGCATTTGGCCGTCAGCAGCCGGAATCTGGCGAGCCCTTGCGGGCAGAATTGCCATTGGCGCGCCTTAGCCGCCCGCAGCCTGTTGAGGAAGAAATACAGATTGTGCAGGAAGATTCGGAGTTGGAAGAATCTGAACTGGAACCGCAGGAAGCTGTATTGGCCGCGATGCTGCCAATTCCTGAAGCACCGGCAGAAGAGGATCCAAATATCAATCCAGCAATAGCACAATTGCCCCGAGATGATCATCCGGATACCCGCTTGGTAATCCGACCAGAAAGTGATTTTCCTGAAGATAGTCACCTGGTGCTTGAGCCGGCAGAGCCTCAGCCCCCTGTGTATGAAGAAAGTGGAAGTCGTACGTTTGCCTACGATCCGAATGCAGATGTCGCACTCTATGTCGATCCTGCCCGCGAGCCAGATCTTGAGGTAGGAAATGTTCCGGCCCCCGATCCTGCAGCAGAGGAAGTTGAAATAGAGCCGGTGGTAGAGCAGCTTGTCGAGGCACAGCCCGAGCCCGAGCCCGAGCCCGAACCCGAGCCCGAGCCGCGGCCCACTGTACGGGTTTCCAGTCGCCTAGGCGAGGAAATGTTGCCAATGGTAGATTCGCTTGAACAGAATCGATATTATATTCAAATAGGTGCTTACGGAGCCCCGGCAGGAGCGCGCGCCGCACTGGACAGCTTGGGAGAACGCTTTCCTAATGCTGTTACCAGAACCGAGCGCACATCAAACTCTCTGTACCGGGTATTTATCGGCCCTCTGTCGGAAGACGAAAAGGGCGGGGCGCTCGTTTGGTTCCGTTCGCGCGGTTATCGAGATGCCTTCATTCAACAGGTATCCTATCAAAATTAGCTGATGCAAGCGGCGCCCTGCCTCGCCTGGCATCAGCTGGCGGAGCAGGTGCGATGGATCAGGAAGTACAGAAAAAAATCGAGCAACTAAGTAGTTTGCTTACTGAATACGAACGCTCCTATTATCAGGGGCGTTCGCTTGTAAGCGACAGCGAGTACGATCGTTTATATGATCAGCTTCTTGAACTGGAACAGCAGTATCCCCAATTCCGGCAGCCAGATTCCCCAACTCAAAGAGTAGGCTCTGACCTAAGTAACGAACTACCTGAGGTTGAACACAGTATCCCGGTGCTTAGTCTGGATAAGGTTTATTCGGTGGAGGAGTTGGGGGCTTGGCAGCAACGCCTGCAAAAACAAGCCGATAGCAGCCTATCACTTATAGCTGAGCAGAAAATCGATGGAGTATCCATCGTTTTATATTACCGCAAAGGCTTGCTGGAGCAGGCGCTAACCCGCGGCAACGGCCGTATCGGCAACGATGTTAGCGCCAACATCAAAACTATTCGCTCAATTCCCTTGCGCCTTAACCAGCCATTGACCATCGCGGTCCGGGGAGAAGTGTTTATTTCCCGCAGTCAATTTGAACAGCTGAACAGTCAGCAGGAAACGCCTTTTGCCAATGCCCGCAATCTTGCCGCCGGAACAATCCGCCGTATACATAGCCGTTCTGTGGCGCAGATCCCGCTACGCTTTTTCGCCTACGACGTCTATGGGCTTGAGGCTGAAAGCGAGCCAGCCCTTAGTCATCACCTTGCCTTAATGCGTATGCATCAACTTGGATTTCCAGTTAATCAGCACCTAGCCTGGTTGCACAGCCCGCAGGAAGACCCTGCCGTCATTCAATCTTTTTGCACAGAATTTCCCAAGGCACTATGCGGAACGCAGAATATACTGGCAGACTTTGCTGCTTCTGAAACCGCCGGTCGTCAGGATTTGGATTATGAGATCGATGGACTAGTAATCAAGATTGATGACATAGCCTTGCGCGAAAAATTGGGCTATACCGGCCATCATCCTCGCTGGGCAGTGGCCCTCAAGTTTGAATCACCCCAGGGAACATCAGTTGTAAAAGCTATTGATGTGCAGGTCGGCCGGACTGGCCGAATCACGCCTGTTGCCAGAATAGAGCCGGTACTAATTGGCGGATCGACTGTGCAAAATGTTACTCTGCATAATCAGGATTACATTGCAGCCCTTGAACTGAATATTGGCGACAGCGTGGCGGTGAGCAAACGCGGCGATGTTATTCCAGCGGTGGAAAATGTGCTGGAAAAAGGCGAGGCTGAGCATCCGTTTTGGCGTATGCCAACACGCTGCCCGTCCTGTCAAAACAGCTTGCAGATTATCGGTGCACATCTTTTTTGTCCCAATACCTATGATTGCCCCGATCAGCAGCGCGGCAGACTGCGATTTTTTGCCGGCCGTGATCAAATGGATATTGATGGTTTGGGGGCGGAGACCATCGACACCCTGTTTGCCCTAGGACTGGTGCGCAGCATTCCTGATATGTATTCTGCGGATTATCAAAAATTGATGGATCAGGATGGCTTCGGTTCCAAAAAAATTGCGAACATCGAAAGCGGAGTTGCTGCCAGTAAAGCCCAGCCGTATCGGCGGGTTCTTGCCAGCCTTGGTATTCCTGAGCTTGGCCCCAAGGCGGTGCAACTTGTGTGCGATGCGGGCTATCACAGCATTGATGATCTTTTTGCTATCGCCGAACGCAAGGACGATGCTGCATTGATGAGCATACACGGCTTGGGCGAAAAAACCGCCCGCATCATAATTGATCAATTTTCGGATTCTCGCCTGCGTAGTCTCATCCAAAGCCTGCGCCAGAATGGTCTGCAGTTCAGCGAAGATCCGGGCGAACAATCCGGCCGGGCTGCCGACGGCCCCTTCGCCGGGCAAGTATGGGTTGTAACCGGCAGCTTCGCCAATTTTCAGCCACGCAGCCTTGCCGCCAAAGAAATAGAAGCCCGTGGCGGCCGGGTTGCCAGCGCCGTATCCGGCAGCACAAGCCATCTGCTTGCCGGTGAAAAAGCCGGCAGCAAGTACGACAAAGCCCTTGCTGTTGGTGCCCAAATCGTCAACGAAGCCGAATTTCTCCAACTTATTGGGGACAGTCCCTTATAGTTTTGGAGATTTTCTTGCTTGACCATTACGCAAATGAGTGTAACATTGCCTACATGAAATTTACTGTGAACGAGAATAATCGAAGAAGGAGCATGAGTTTTCTGCTAGCATTGACTACATCGTTTTTGTTATTCTTGCTACTGACAGGCTGTGAAATACTTGTTATCGGACATCCTTTTAACAGCGATCCTTCAGTTAATTTATTTGGCGGGGATTCGCCTAACCAACAGCCGCAACCCTTGCCAATCTATATGGTGGATATTCCGGCAGGCCGATTTCAGCGTGATGGTCAAGAAGAGAATATCAGCAATGTGAGCGCTTTTCGAATAAGTCGCCATGAAATAACCCGGCATCAGTTTGCCCAAGTCATGGGTACAGATCCTTCTGAAGAGGATGCTTCTACAGGAACTCCAGATGACCCGGCGCAAATGGTAAACTGGTATCATGCCATTGCTTTTTGTAATAAATTAAGCCTGCAGGAGGGGCTGGAAGTAGTTTATACAGTTGATGGTATTGATGATTGGCAGAATCTGCAATTTTCTCAAATTCCCACAGATGATGAGGATGCCTGGAATACTGTAGCTGCAAACTGGGATGCAAATGGCTACCGGCTGCCTACCGAAATGGAGTGGCTGTGGGCTGCAACAGGAGCGTATCAGGATTTGTTAAATTCCTTTAGTGGAGAAATTAATACTGGAGTACATCAAAAAAACTTCGCCGGCTATAACGGAACAAATACCTATGAAGAATATGCCTGGGGTTCAAATAATGCAAATAGCAGTACACACCCCGCAGGGACAAAGATTCCTAACGAGTTGGGCTTATTTGATATGACCGGTAACGTATCTGAGTGGTGCTGGGATTGGTATGCTGCGTATCCTGATGGTGAGCAAAATGATTACCGCGGGCCATCGGCAACTACTACCCGCGTTATCCGGGGAAGTAATTTTGGTAACGGCGATCAAGGATTCTTTTTTGTAAACCGTCAAGAAGCGGCAGATTCTATTCCACATGTACAGAGCCACTTTCGCGGCATGCGCATAGCTCAAAATCCTTAGACCTACAGCAATCACAGATAACAACTCCCCATTTTTTTACCAACATTCAGCATCGTGAGCACATTCAATTATTACTTGTTGAGCTAAAATGAATTCGTAATACCAAGGAGATGAAAATGCATACGATAACATTGGTTGGCGAAATTTGGATGAGCATCAACTTTTCCAGTGGCTGGACATTTTGCTACTACGATTGGGGACAACAAAGTGATGTTCAGGTGCGCGAACTTATTGTTTTTAAAGATGGCAAACATGCCGCCGCCTACATAGACCCGGCAGACCGTGTAGATTGGTTTAAAAAATATTATCAGGCGTATCCTATTATTTGTTCGGCCCGAATCGAAAGCGATATTTTTGGGCAAAGTAGAAGCCTTTCTATGATAGCTGGAAATGGGGACAGTCTTTCTTTATCAGTTCAACAATCAAACTGGATAGATTATTCCGAACAAGCACATACACGTACTGAAACGGGAAAAGAAGTACAGATTATTCCAGTCAAGCTGGCCACGGTCATTCAGACATCAGGCAGCTATAATGGTACTGATTTAGGAGAGGCTGTGGCTCTTCCGTACAGCATTCGCCCAGGTGATTACGAGTTACCTAAAACAGCACTTATCAATAATTGCCGCATGGAGTTGGAAAACTAGGCATGCGCATATAGTTGATTCTTTATGCAAGAACACAATATATTTCATCATCTATGAAAAAGGTAAAAAGAAACCGCTCGTCAAGGGCTCTTGTATACATCTGTTCTTTCGTGCTGATTTTGGGCGCAAGCCAAAGCCTGCATGCGCAGCAGGAAAAGCTGGATAACGACCGGGTAGCAGTTATGCCTTTGTGGTTTGGCAGTGATGTGCAATCCGGGCAGGCAGTTAGCTCCGCCGTGCAAACCACCATACAGTTTTTTCTGCGCTTCCTTCCGAACTATGATCTGATTGAAGCAGCGGAATATCCAAGCGGCCAGTCCGGCTTGCTGGACTTTATGAAAGATAACAATCTCGACTCGGTAATCTATGGACGTATCAATCAACGGGGTTTTGAAATTGAAATTAGCCTGTTGCTTTATGATAGGGCAGAAGATCAGGTGGTCGCTATGCAGCAGGGTACAGCAAGTGGAGCGCTGCAGCTTTTTGATCTTGCCGATGAACTTTCGCTGCAGATCCTCGAATCATTTTTGGGGCGACCGCTGGTATTTGGCACACTTCTGTTCGAGCCGGAAGAAGACTTTGGCGATTATGAGTACACTGTGTACATAAATGATTTACTGGCTGGGGATTTCATTTCGCGCCTGGAACGCTTTCTAGCCGGTGAATATACCCTGCGGATTGAACACACCGCCCCCGATGGACATACGATATACCTATTTAATGATCAGATTGAGCTTGGCGAAAACCAGAGTTTACGGATTCCTTTGCGGCGCTATCTTTATGCTGATGTTCAGCTGCAACTTAAGGGGCCGCAGGTCCCGCTTGTGCTTCGGGCAGAATCAGAAGATGGACGACAGTTAGAGCAGGAATTAGCTCCGGGAGCTTTGTTATATGTGCCTGCCGGCAGCTGGATAGTTACGCCGTATCAAATCGGATATGATGGTTTTCTTTTTCCCCTTGAAGCCTTTGTAATTGAGTCTGAGCCGGAAGCCTTATACAAGCAGCAGATTAGAACGGTAGCGCTTGGACGCGGCTTTGCGTTTCATCAACAAAGTGAACAGGAACAGGAAAATGCATTTTTTGTTGATGGTCAGCCAGTCGAAGGCAATCATGTTGATGTGTTGCCTCTAGGCAGGCATCTTGTGCAGGTCTACAGCCGAATAGAAGGTGAGCTGCGCCTGGTGTATGAGCAGAAAGTCCAAACTGCAGCCGATGAGCAGACAGATATCATTTTTCCAGTATTTTCCAGCAATGCGGACTGGCAGAAATGGGATGTCGCCCGCCGACATTTGCTGGCCGCAGAAATGGTATTGTTAGATGGTGCATTATTTCAGGCGGGTCTGCGCTATGAGTTTGCCGATCGTTTTTTAGGGGTGTCGATTACCGGGGGGCTTTATGGGCATGAGGGGTCTATGCGTTTTGTAGCTAAATCCAGATTCAACTGGCTGCCTTTGGGTAGCGCCTGGCTGGGTCCGCAGCTTGGTCTGCTAACTCGCATCGATACCCTAGGTGGCGAGCCGCAGTTTAGCCTTGGCCCACAGCTTGGTCTGGTGTGGAATACAAATATTGGCTTCCTGCGCGCCGTATTTGCCGATATGGAAATTCGCTATGTGCCGGCATGCGATCCATTTTTGCTGCGAGTGTATTATTCAATTGGGCTGCGCATTGGCGCACCCGGAGGTATGTAATGAAAAAATAGGGACAGTCCCTCATAGTTTTGGAGATTTTGCCCCAAACTATGCGAAAACCATCCCTTTTTTTGCGAAAATACTTGCAAATAGTTTGCGCTTAGGCCGGGGCGTCGCCTACAAGGCACATCCAGGACGCTTCTGCGGCAATTTCATCGCCAACATAGGCAATGCCGCTTTGCTTAATCATTGCCCCGCGTACGCGGTCGTTTGTAACTTCAAAGCGAACCTCTTCGTTCGGACGTACTTGCCGCCGGAACTTGGCTTTTTCTATCGTGGCTAAAAAGAAGAGCTTATCGCCAAGCATCCCCTGCTGGTTCACCCCAGCGCCCCCCATCTGGGCCATGGTTTCCACTAAAATAACACCGGGTACAACCGGGTAATCGGGAAAGTGGCCAGCGAAAAAGTGTTCGCTGTCAGTGTAGGTGCGGTAGCCGACAATTTTTTCTTCTGTAGCTGTTTCCAGCCGGTCGACAAACAAAAACGGTTTTCTGTGTGGTAATAATTCTTCTGGTTTCTTCATGCTGGAAGTATACGACGCAGGAACAAGCCTTGCAAGTATTTTGTCGGTTGCTGGCCGACAAGTTGACAGGGCTTGTAAAATAGTTTAGCGTTTAGAAATATCGGCTCATACGCGTTTGTTAATCAAGCCGAGCTGATGCAAAGAGGAGAGGGTAATGGATACTCAGGAATTGATACAGTTAATCGACCGTTTTGAAGAAAGCTCAATGGCAGAGCTTAAATTACGTTCAGGCGATTTTAGCCTTCAAATGAAAAAGCCTGAAGCATTTCAGGCGGCATCACCGGTTTTCCACAGCCACCCTGTTCATCAGGCGCAGCAGGCCTACATGCCCCAGCCAGCAACTCAAACAACGCCAGGTGCTTCAGCCCCAGCAACAGCTGTATCCGAAGCCACAGAAGCGGATTCTGGTACTGAAATTGTTACCTCACCCATTGTGGGTACTTTTTATCGCGCACCATCTCCTGATTCGCCTCCCCACGTGGAAGAGGGCGATACAGTGAATGAAGGTGATGTGTTGTGTATTGTAGAAGCAATGAAAAACATGAACGAGCTGGAAGCTGAGTTCGGCATGGAAATTATTTCCATTCTGGCTGAAAACGGCGCCATGGTTGAGTTCGGTACCCCCTTGTTCAAGGTGCGCCGCACATGATTCAGTCTATTCTGATTGCTAACCGTGGTGAAATCGCGGTAAGAATTGTCCGGGCATGCCGCGAAATGGGTATACGCTCGGTAGTAGTTTTTTCTGATGCCGACCGTGATTCGCTCGCGGTTCGAATGGCCGACGATGCAGTGTGTATTGGCCCGGCAGCGGCATCAGAGAGTTATCTTGATGTGAAGAATCTTATTTCAGCAGCAGTGTTAAAACGCTGCGACGCCATTCACCCCGGGGTAGGATTTTTGTCCGAAAGCCCCTCGTTTGCCCGTGCAGTAGGCGATGCCGGCTTGATTTTTATCGGCCCGCCCGCAGCCACCATCGGCATGCTTGGAGATAAAGTGCAGGCGAAACGCAGCGCCATCGCGGCAGGGGTTCCAGTCATCCCCGGTTCCGACGGACCCGTAAATGACGTGGCTGCAGCAAAAGCCGAAGCTGCCGAAATGGGCTATCCGGTCATTATTAAGGCTGCCAGCGGCGGCGGTGGACGCGGAATGCGCATTGTTCAGTCGGAAGACGAGTTGGAAGGTGCAATCAAAATTGCCTCCAACGAAGCCGAAAAGGCCTTTGCCGATGGCACCGTGTACATGGAAAAATACTTGGTAGACCCACGCCATGTGGAAGTGCAAATTTTAGCCGATGCGCATGGAAACGTAATTCACCTAGGTGAGCGCGATTGTTCAGTGCAGTTCAAGCATCAAAAGTTGGTGGAAGAAAGTCCATCTCCAGCTGTAGATGATGAAGTGCGCGCTAAAATGGGCGCTGATACCGTCAGTCTTTTTAAGAACCTCGATTATGTAGGCGCCGGAACCATTGAATTTCTGCTTTATAAGGGGCAGCATTATTTTATGGAAGTGAACGCCCGAGTTCAGGTTGAGCACCCGGTAACTGAGCTTGTAACCGGAGTCGATATTATTGCCGAGCAGATTCGCGCTTGTGCCGGCCAGCCTTTATCAATTACACAGAAAGATGTTGAAGTAAAAGGCTATGCGGTAGAGTGCCGCATCAATGCACGTACGCCGGGTAAGGTATTTAATTATCAGCCCCCGGGCGGCTATGGCGTGCGCGTTGATAGTTTCCTCTATTCAGGCTACACCGTTTCGCCGTATTATGATTCACTGGTTGCCAAGGTGCTTACCTATGGCCGCAACCGGAATGAAGGCTTGGACAGAATGAACCGGGTATTGCGTGAGTTGGTGGTGGAAGGAATTGAAACAAACCGCGACGAACAGCTGCGCATCATCAATGATCCTGTATTCCGCTCCGGCAAATTTGGCACAAGCTTTCTGGAAACCATTAAGGAGGCGTAATGAGCTTCGGTAAATTACTGCAAAAAGTATTGCCGTCCAAAAAAAGTGTGGAAAAAAGCAAGATAATTGCTAATCTTGATGACCGCAGTTTTTTCAGGGCGAAACATCAGTGTCCCGCTTGCGGCGCACATATTGAAGAAGAAGATCTGGCGGCAAATTTATTTGTGTGTATCGAATGTGGCTATCATTTTCGCATTTCCGGACCGGAGAGAATCCGAATGTTGCTAGATGAAGGCAGTTTTGTCGACATCGGGCAGGAAGTAACACCGGCAAACCCTATCGATTTTCCCGACTATAAAGAAAAACTCTTGTACGCAGAAGATAAATCCCGCGTTGATGAAGCAGTCACAGCCGGCTATGGTACCATTCAGCAGCGCGGCATCGCTATTGCCGCCATGACTTTTCAGTTTTTGGGCGGAAGTATGGGCTCGGTTGTTGGTGAACGTATTTCTCGTTGTTTATTTACCGCCATTGAGCGCAAACTCCCCGCAGTTATTTTTTCTGCCAGTGGTGGTGCCCGTATGCAGGAAGGAATCTTTTCACTCATGCAGATGGCAAAAACCAGTCACATGTTGGCTCTCATGGCACAGAACAATCTGCCGGTATTTATTGTGCTTACCGATCCCACAACCGGTGGGGTAACAGCCAGCTTTGCCATGCTCGGCGATGTTATTCTTGCTGAGCCGCAGGCGCTGGTGGGTTTTGCCGGCCCTCGGGTTATCGAAGGAACAATAAAACAGAAATTACCCGAAGGTTTTCAGCGCAGTGAGTTTTTGCTGGAGAAGGGCTTTGTTGATGCAATTGTACCGCGTAAGTCGCTGCGTGATACACTGGTGTATCTCATTGATACGCACCGAAAGAGCAGCGGGAGGTAGAAGGTATGAACGACAGAGAATTGCATCGAAAACTTGCCGAGCTGCGTGAGATAGCGTCCCGGCAGAATATTGATATTCATTCTGATTTGAGCAAAATAACACAGAAAATCTCCGGCCATGATGAAGAAGCAGATGTGCTTGATGCCTGGAAACGGGTCACCCTGGCGCGTCATCCTAATCGGCCGAATGCCTTGTATTATGTGAAGCAAATGAGCGAGCATTACATCGAACTGCATGGAGATCGTGTATATGGTGATGACCCAGCTATGATTGGCGGGATTTGTACTATTGCCGGTCAGGCTTTTACCTTTTTGGGACAACAAAAAGGTAGCAACATGAAGGAAAATCTGTACCGAAATTATGGGATGGCGCATCCTGAAGGCTATCGCAAGGCAATGAGGCTGGCCCGACAGGCCGAAAAGTTCGGTCGTCCCATCATCACCCTTATCGACACTGCTGGTGCTTTTCCTGGTCTGGAAGCTGAGGAGCGGGGGATTGGCGAGGCTATCGCCTATAATCTGCGTGATTTCAGTATGCTGGAAGTACCGGTGATATGCGTTGTTATCGGCGAAGGTGGCTCTGGCGGTGCGCTGGGAATCGGTGTTGGCGATTATGTGATTATGCTGGAAAACTCAGTGTATAGTGTTATTTCGCCGGAAGGCTTTGCCTCAATCTTGTTGCGGGATGCCAAGCGTTCGCAAGAAGCAGCTGCGCTTATGAAAATGACCAGTTATGATTTAAAGAGTTTTAATTTGATTGATTCCATTATTCCAGAGCCGATGGGTGGAGCGCATGCTGATCCTGCCTACATGGCTGACCGCCTGAAAGACGAAATCCTGCGGGCTTGGGAAGCTACACGCGGTAAACGGGCGGAGCAGCTTTTGCGCGATCGTTCGAGGCGTATTCTGAATATGGGCCAATTTTCAGATTCCAGCAGTTCCAAGCGGAATCCTATACTTTCCCGCTTTTTCGGCAGTAAGGAAAAAGAGTAGCTCCTGCTACAGGATGGCGTTTCGCTGGCAATTACTGCTGGCTATAGCACAATTACCAAAGCGTTGTAAGTGCCGTGGGCGATACCTGCTGCCAGTACGTTTTTTTGGCGGTAGCTTAACCAGCCAAAACCGGCGCCGCCTGCAGCCGCGAGCAGTACCGCCGCAGGGCCATATATTGCGTGGGCAAGCCCGAATAGAAGGGCGCTAGCGCCAATGGCTGCCGCGGGCGGCAAACCCCATTCGGCCATCCTGCACTGTAAAAACCCCCGAAAAAACAGCTCTTCGTGAATGCCTGTAAAAAATAGCGCGCCCGCGGCTACCGCTCGGGACGCCTCTTTCGGCAGCGCAAAGCCGGCAGGCTGCCATTCTGGCGCCCATAGCACAATTAGCCAGACTAGGCCGCTAATTACAAACCACACCATCACACCTGCCGGCAGGCCGACACCAAAGGCGCTCAAGACTTTTTGCCCCGCGGCCTGCATCCCCTGCCCATCAGCATTTCGCCCGAGGCCAGCCTGCATCCCCAGCGGAAATCCCGCCGGATGATCCTTTTGGATGATGTATATTGCAGTAAAAACAAGAATCGCAGCTAAGCCATGTTGAAAGAGCATGAGGCCCGGGTAAACACTGCTGCATAGGTACATACTAAATAAAAAGAGAAAAAGGGCCGCAATCGTGTCAAAAATGTGTTGAAACATAGTGAAAAGCCGATTTTCTCCATTCCTGATAGGTCAATTATTGAATCTTGCTGGTCAAATGCTGAATTTGTATGTAGAATACACTAAGATACATCTAGGGTAAAGGTGAATATATGGCTTGGGTAATCCTGGGAACAGTTGTACTCTCAATTTTGATTTTTGTAGTGCTAATCATTACAAAAGGCGGTTTTCGTTTTCCATGGGTTCAGTTTTATGTAAAAGGAAAAGAATCCGGTTTTACGTTTCGGGAGGTTGGTCTGCTTCGCAAGGTTGCGGTGCAGAATCGCTTAAAGAATCCCACTGCTTTGTTCTGGTCGGAAAAATCTCTGGATCGCTGTATCCGAAATACCATAGTGAAATTTCGTTCGCGCAAAACTGTAGATACGAAGGAGTCTCAGGCTTTTCTAGAGCAGTTATTCGGTTTTCGTAAACGGGTTGAGTTCAATCAACCTAAATATCGTTTGGGCATTACCAGTTCCAGAAGCATGAATGCCGGACAGCCTATTAAAATAACCTTCCCCGGCGGTGGGGCTTATTTTGCTACAGTTGTTGAAAACATACGTCGCTATATTGCTATTTCATATCCAAAGGGGGCTGCACTGCCGCCGGGATTCAGCTGGCAGGGGCGAAAATTAAGCGTCTATTTTTGGCGGGCAGAAGATGCTGGCTATTTCTTTTCTTCTAAGGTCATCGGTGACTTTATCGATCGCAAGTTTCCTATTTTGCATATCTCTCATTCTGACTCGCTGGAACGTACGCAGAAGCGGCGCAGTATTCGCCGCGAACTGAAAAAACAGGCCATGCTCATACCATTGCGCAGCATTCGCGATGCCGATGAAAAGCGGGAAACCGGCGGGGGCTATCGTTGCCGGACCGTCGATATTTCCGAGGATGGAATGGCAGTTATCGTTGGTGGAAAGGCAAAGCCGGGCATACCAGTCAAACTGCAGGTTGAGGTTTTGGGAAGGTACATTGTTATGTGTGGAACCGTAAAGGGGGTAACCCACAAACAAAAGAATAATGTTTCTATTTTACATATTCAGGCAGTATATCCTTCAACAATTATGCGTAATAATATATTAATGTATGTATATGGAATTTTTGAAGATGATTCACCGCAGCAACAGATTGCGCGTGGAGAAGTAGATGTATAATAAGGTGTTTTTTGAAAAAGGGTCGAATTATGCCAACAATCAAGGGGTATTATAATATGGAGGCTATGATGAAACGGCTTGTACTGGGTATTGTGCTGCTTTTTGCTGCCGGAAATTTGTTTGGACAAAATCTTTCAGACAATTTCATTTCTGACTTCCGCTCAGCCGATGGCGAATTGAAGTTGCAGGTTTTGGAAATGTCGCGTGAGCAACCGGTAGCCGAACTTGAAGATTTGTATTTGCATGTTCTGGATTATGTTATCAGTAATGCAGAGGATGGAATTACTGATGATTACCTGCGGTCTCTGTATAACCTGGCTGCTGAGCGTTTGGTGGAGGCGCAATCAACCAAAGCCGGTATGCGTGTGTGGCAGCTTTTTGAGTTGGACAGGGAAACCGCTCAGCGGATTTCTTTGTTGAAGGCAATGGAGACACTTGCAACTGGTAATGAACGCGTGCTCATTCGGCTTGCTGACTGGATTGTATCTGAAAATCAAGCATCTCTATCAGGGACAACAGTCGATCGTCAGGTATTAAGTCAAGCTGTTTCCACAGCGGTTACATTTAACAGTGTTGAATTTTTTGATGGTTTTATTTTGACCCTCTACGCAGGCCATCCAGATTATATTGAAAATTTTGCCAAGCAGGGTATTGCAGCTTATGGTGATCAGCGCATGGAGCTGTTTGTTCAGGCAGCAGAGGGCTTTGACCCCGATGCACAGATTTTTTTGATGCGGTTTATTCAGCAACAGGAAGATTTAACAGCAGAACAAAAGGCGGCTGTTGCTGCGGCGGCTTTGGAAAAATTGATGTCCACTACCGTTGTAACGATTGAAGATCAGGAATTGCATCGTGCCGCCCGTCGCCTAGCGGCTGGAATTATCAGCGAGGTAAGATATCCCGATGCTTCCGGCCCCATGGCCTTGCATTTTAATCAGGTTGCAAACGATTACGAAAAGCGCATGATCCCCTTGGGTCAAATGATAGAAGCAATCGATGCCTTGGGTTCCATCGGCAACGAAGCAGCAGCTTCGCGGCTTATCCGCTACCTTGAGTATTTGAATATACAGTCAGGCAACGAACGCCCGGTT
>CAYNNU010000035.1:0-15001 GCA_964398645.1 uncultured Spirochaeta sp. | reverse complement strand
GACTATGTTAGGACTGAGTGGGGCCGGGGTTTTCCTGGCGTATGTGCTGATGATTTTATCAGCCTTGCTTTGTATCGTGTACGGGGTGAAATATTGGAATAGTCCCAGCGATGCAGAGGTGGAGGCAGAGATGGCTGAAGAGGCCAACTGGGAAAAACAGGATCCCGAAGCGAGGGGTGAAGTATGAATACCTTTATCATTGGATTTGTACTGCTGATTTTTCTGGCAGTTATCGGTTATTTGAGCTTTTTGGGTTTTCGGCAAACGAAGACCGCTTCAGATTATCTGGTTGCGGGGCGTAAATCGCATCCGCTGATCATGGCTCTTAGTTATGGAGCAACCTTCATTTCGACTTCCGCAATTATCGGCTTTGGCGGTGCGGCAGCAGTTTTTGGCATGGGGGTACTTTGGCTGACCGTTTTTAATATTTTTGTCGGAATATTTATTGCCTTCGTATTTTTTGGCAAAAAAACCCGCAAGATTGGGCATGCGCTGAATGCTCATACTTTTCCCGAGATATTAAGTCTGCGCTATGATTCCCGCTTTTTGCAACTGGCTGGGGGCTTGCTTATTTTTATTGCAATGCCACTATATGCCGGCTCGGTTGTTATTGGGGGTTCGCAGTTCGTCGCTCAGAGTTTTAGCATTCCCTATGACGTAGCTCTGATTTTCTTTGTAGCTGTTGTTTCCTTGTATGTATTGATGGGCGGCTTGAAAGGGGTTATGTATGTGGATGCCTTTCAGGGTGTTCTGATGTTTATTGGAATGACAATCCTTTTGGTAGCGGCCTATGTTCATCTTGGCGGGGTTGTTGATGCGCATCAAAGCTTAAGTGCCTTGGTGGATCAGGTTCCGGAAAAGCTGGTTGGGGCAGGACATCGAGGATGGACGGCCATGCCGGAGTTTAACAGTGTATTGTGGTGGCAGCTTGTTTCTACAATTATCCTGGGAGTTGGAATCGGGGTATTGGCACAACCGCAGCTTGTTGTTCGTTTTATGACCGTTCGCAGTGACCGTGAGCTTAATCGGGCAGTGTTAACCGGGGGTGTTTTTATTTTGATGATGACCGGTGTTGCATTCATCGTTGGTTCTCTTTCGAATGCCTACTTTTTCAATAATCCGGAATTCGGCTCAATTTCACTTGTTGCGGCGGGGGGAAAGGTAGCAAATATTATTCCTTTGTATATTACAAAGGCCATGCCGGTTTGGTTTGCATCAATTTTCATGATTACTTTGCTGTCGGCAGCTATGTCGACCTTGTCTTCGCAGTTTCATGCTATGGGCACTTCCTTTGGCCGGGACTTTTTGGAAAAAGGTGTCGGGGTAAAATCCAAGGATGCAACCATGGTTACCCGCCTTGCTATGGTGATTGGTATTTTGATCAGCTCACTGGTGGCGTGGGGCTTGCCTAAGTTCTTTGAAAGCGGATCGGCCATTATTGCAATCGGCACAGCTTTGTTTTTTGGCATTTGTGCTGCAGCATTTTTGCCGGCTTTTTTCAGTGCATTGTACTGGAAACGGGCGACACGTCCTGGAGCAATTGCCAGTTTTTCCGGTGGTTTGGCAACCAGCCTTTTTTGGATGGTTTTTGTTCATGCCAAAGAAGCAAAACCCTTAGGACTTTGTCAGGCATTATTCGGCCGGGCAACCTTGTCGAGCTCTCCGGTGATATCCAATATTGACCCGATTGTTGTGGCTTTGCCGGTATCTATCGTGCTGATGGTTGTTGTTAGCTTGCTAACTAAGCCGACCACCGAGAAAGTCTCGGTCGTATCGGCCTAAGGTTCTTTTTTTGATAATGGTGCGCTATTTCGG
Source organism: uncultured Spirochaeta sp. (assembly GCA_964398645.1). GTDB lineage: Bacteria > Spirochaetota > Spirochaetia > DSM-27196 > DSM-8902 > Spirochaeta_B. The sequence goes on along the minus strand of CAYNNU010000035.1, from coordinate 13,186 downwards.
CGCACCATTTTTTTGCTCAACATTCATGTAGGGGAAAGCGAAGGCTGCACTGGTATCCGTCTGTGCTTATGCAGTTTAGCTCACCATTTAATTGGCTGGTTAAGATTTTAATCAGCTCCAAACCAAGTCCTTGTGAGTCCTGAGTTTTTTTATCTGATATGCCTTGCCCATCGTCTTTGTAAAAAAAATGGCAGCTTTCATTTTCTGAATGAATAACAATATTGATTGTTCCTGATGTTCGGTCTGTAAATGCGTATTTATACGAGTTGGTAATGAGTTCGTTTAGAATCAATCCAAGGGGTATTGCCCGCTCAAGTGAAATATCAAAATCCTCAACATCGGTTTCCATCAAAATATTGCTGGCTCCGTGGGTTTGGCTGCTTTGTACATTTGTTGCAATTTCGGAAACATATTTCTGTATGTTGATTCGTGAAAAATCATTTTTTTGATATAGGAGATTATGCACTACTGCCATAGAAAAGATGCGGTCATGAGCGGTTATGAGGGCTTGCTTCGTTGCCGAATCTTCGCATTGATATTCCTGCATGCTTAAGAGGCTTGCTACTGTTTGGAAATTATTTTTTACCCGGTGATGAACTTCGCGTAATAAGACGGCTTTCTCATTCAGGCTATGCTGTAATTCACCGTCCAGCTGATTTTTCTTTTCCACCATCATGTTCAGTTGGCTTGCGATGTTTTTGTATTCTTCCATGTTTAGTGATGCTATGCTGATGGGCTGACCTTTTAGCGCCGCTTGAGAAAAATAGTTCATGAATACTTCGTGGTCATCGCTGAAATGCTTTTGTAAGCGCCTGCTGGAAAGTATGATTCTCAGCACTAAAAGTCCGGTTAATAGCGATATTATTATAATTCGGCTCAGTATTTGCCAGTGCAATTCGGTTCGTAAATGGTCAATTTGGGTGTTTATTTCATCGATATATACCCCATAGCCGATGTACCAGCCCCATTCAGGAATGGCGGTAACGTAGCTGAGTTTGGGCAGGGGATCAAATCCGGGAAAAGGGGGAACGACATATTCTAGAAAACCGCCGCCGCCCTGTGCCAGTGAAATCAATTCCTTTACAATGTATGTGCCCTCAACATCCTGGGTTTCTATCATGTTTTGCCCTACCATCGGGCCAAGTAGACTGATCCCATCATACGTTCCGCCAAAAATGTATCCATCTTCTTCAATGGTAAGCATTGAAAGGTACTCGAGGGCTTTCTGCTGCTGGTCACGTTCAACATCTTCCAAGTATTCTCCGGTACCAATAATCCAATTGAGTTCGGGAATATATTTGATGTAGGCAATTTTGGGGTGAGTATTCAGGTTGGAGCCTGGTTTTGTCCAGTTATATTCATAAAAGCCCTCTCCTTGAGTTTGGGCTAGTTCAATCATTTCCGAAACAACCTGTCTTCCTTGGTCATCCACCATATAACTCAAATTCTGGCCTTCCAGCTCAGGCCGGTCGGCGAATAATTCTTCGGTGCCATCCATGTTTATCGCGAAAAAATATCCCCGGCCGGAAAAAAAGCGTATTGGCCGCAGCGTTTCCCGGATCATCGCTTCAAGTTGTGGCCTGGCCGTCTGGGGTTCAAACTGTTCTAGTACATGCTCTGCAATGTTTGCAGCTTCTTGCACCCGGGATCGAACTTCGTTTCTGGTTATCTCGCTACTTTGCACATATTCAAAATGAATATAGGAAGCCGTGCTTTCAACAATATTCTGCAGGAAGGTTCTTCTTTCAGCAATGTATGATGCACGCTCCCGATCAATCTGTACTTTAAAATCATGATATTCGAGGGATATCCAAAGAACTGTTAGCAATAGTATTGCTCCAATTCCAAAAAACAAGCCCCGTTTTAGGAAATAGGTGGAAATATGAATTGGTTTTTTGTCCACATTCAATTATAGGGTTTCACAAGTCAGTTTTTCAATGATTTTTGGATTTTTGCCCTGCGAAACTGTTAGCGGGCATCGTATATCACCTCGTAAAAGCGATCATCCAGAAATGATTCAAAACGAATGATGTGGCCGGGTTCCTGAAATTTGAGGCTTTCGGCCAGAACTTGGCTTGGGAGAATGAGCCAGAGAAGTTCGGAACAGTAAACACCATTTTCGACCCCAAGGCGGAAGAGGTTATCAAATCCATAGCCCTGGGCAAGGATAGTACGTGCGCGGTCGGCAAGGCTCTGGTCGGTAGGGGCAAAGCTGCTTCGCAGGCGGACAAGGGTGGTGGAGCCGGGGATGCTGTTGCGGACGAAGCTCTCCAGCGCTTCGATTTGCACACCATCCAGATCAGAGAGCGAGCGGGACACAGAATGTATCACCTGCCAACCTTCGTTTTCAGCTGGCACAAGTATTCCGCAGTGGGAAAAACCAGGTGGATCGCCCAGTATTTCCACGATCATGGAGCTTACGAAGCTGGTTCCCCGTCGCATGATGATGTCGCCGGATTGAATGCGCGTCAGAACATCGGGGGGCAAAGGATCGCCCGGGCTTGCGTTGGACCCAGAAATGAATCCACTGCCGTAGTTGGTAAATAAGAAAAAAAATCCCGCTGCCAGAAAAATGATTCCAGCAACGGGGATAAAAATCCATCTTGATTTCAAGATTACATTTCCTTGTTCAAGCTTTCCTTGTTAAGATCTACCTTCCATTCGCCATCAACTTTGATCATTGGAAATGCATTTTCTTCGCCTTCGGCAGAGATTACCACAGATGCAGTATCGCCGTTGATTTCACTGCTAACAACAGTAAATTCTGCATTCTGCATTTCGGCTTTTTCTTCGTCGCTCATTTGTGAAGACATCAGTTCCAGAAATGATAGAAGCTGCTTGCCTTCTTCAGTGGTATATTCGCCTGCTTTTTCAATGTCTAGGTTAGAAACAGCCTCGATGAATTTGATTGCAACATCCTCTGGCCCTTCTTGGCCACAAGATGTCAGGCCCAAGCCCATGACAAGAAATAGTACGAGAGTTCCCAATACGAGTAAGCTTTTTTTCATTAAATACTCCTTCTGCTTAATGAGCTAATTGTAACCTATGCCTCTTTTGCATTCAAGAGAGGCATAGGTGTATGTGCTTATTGGGCGGCTTTTATTTCGTCCCAAATGCGCACATAAAGTGCTGTGGCCTCGCCCAGATCGTCTAGGACCTCAGAGTTTGCCAGCAGTTCCTTATCCAGATTGATCATTGGGTTGTTGATGATCTCTTCCGGCAATAATTCGTATGATGCGGTATTTGGTGCCAGGTAGCAAATGTATTCGGTATTTGCTGCAGCCACATCTCCGCGTAGAAGGAAGTTGATAAACTCGTATGCTTCTTCCGGGTGGGGCGCATCCTTAAGAATGACCATAGCATCCATTGAAATGGTGGTGCCTTCTTTCGGGAGCAGAAAATCTACATCATCCATTTCATCCTGCAGGGCAATCGCATCGCCGGAATACAGGTGAGTGATGACAAATTCACCGCTGGCCAGGCTGTTGCGGTAGGTGTCGGCTTCGAACTTGGCAATGTTTCGCTTCCACTCAATGATTACATCGCGGGCAGCTTCCAGCTCTTCAACCGAGGTTGAGTTGGCAGAATAGCCCAGGTATTTCAGGCCGGCGGCGATGGTTTCGCGGATATCGTTAAGCAGGCTGGTGCGGCCTTTGAAACGCGGGTCGGCAACAATATCCCAGGATAATTCATCCAACTCTCCTACTATTGATGGGCGAAAACCGATGCCGGTTGCGCCAACCATGTAGGGTACGCTGTATTGCATTGCACGGTCTGTTTGCAACTGCATATAGAACTGGTCAATATTTTCCAGATTCGGCAATTTGCTGTGATCAAGCTCCAACAACATGTCGTTCTTGTTCATGATTTCCACCATGTAGCCGCTGGGAAATGCAATGTCATAACCGGTTGCCCCGGCTTGAAGTTTTGCAAACAGGGTTTCGTTGGTGTCAAAGAAGTCTAGAATAACTTCTATGCCGGTTTCCTCTTCAAATTGGTCCAGCAGGTCCTCGTTGATGTAGTCTACCCAGTTGTACACATACAGCTTGCGTTGATTCGAATCACCGCAGGAGCCCAAAAGCCCCCCAATGATAGCCAGCACCGCCAAAGCGGTGAGAATAGAAAGAATTCGTTTTCCATTCATCGTTAAAATCTCCTTATAATGCGCTGATAGATAAGTAACAGCAGAAATGTTCCCGCAATAAAAAGTGTCGAAAGAGCATTGATAACCGGCGGATTGCCAAAGCGGATCATCGAATATACGTGGATCGGCAAGGTAGAGGCACCCGGCCCCGCGGTAAAAAAAGTGATCACAAAATCGTCCAAGCTTAGGGTAAGTGCTAGCATGGCGCCGGCAGCAATCCCCGGGGCAAGCATGGGCAGGTAAACCCGGCGCAAAACGGTATATCTTCCTGCACCCAGATCCCGTGCCGCTTCGATAATATGGAAATCGAAACCCTGGAAGCGCGCTTGCACGGTTGATGCAACATAGCTAATGGAGAAGGTAATATGGCCAATAATGATGGTTATCAGACTCAGCTTCATTCCGGCAGCAATAAAAAAAAGGAGAAGGCTAATGCCCATGAGCAAATCCGGCATAATGAGCGGTAAGGTTACAATCAATTGGTGGGCTTTTTTTAGACGGCTGGAATAGCGAGCAAGCACTACGCCAGCCAAAGTGCCTAAAACTGTTGATACGCTAACTGAAACAAGCGCGACAATGCAGGTGTTTATGATGGAGCGGCCCAGGGCCTTGTCGCTAAACAGTTCAAAATACCATTTGAGCGACCAGCCCCCCCAGATGGTGGAAAAGCGTGATGCATTAAAAGAGTTGATGATAAGAACAATCAGGGGTGCATAGATAAAAAGGAGGACAGCAACAAGAATGATACGGCTGGCAGAAATCTTGCGGGCACCCATTAGAAAACGTCCTCCATGGCAGAATTGAAGTTGTTTTGTCCCTTGCCTGAGCGAAGTGAAATAATTGTAGGCACAAGGATGAGCAGCATCAGCAACGAGGAAAGCGCGCTCGCTTTTGGCAGGTTTCGTTCCAGAAACACTCGCTCGGCAATTTTGTTACCAAGCATTTCTCCGCCCGGTCCGCCAACAATTTCCGGAATGATGTATGAGCCAAGGGCAGGAATAAAAACGACCAAGAGCGCACTAAGCAGGCCGGTGCTGATTCCGGGAATAAAAATTTTTATAAAAGAACGCACGGGTGATGCGCCTAAATCCCGCCCAGCTTCCAGTAGGGAAAAATCAAACTTTTCGGCCGCTGCGTACAGGGGGAGTATGGCAAAGGGCAGGTAGGTATATACCAGCACCGCCAGCACTGCAATGGGGTTATACAGCAGGGTCGCCTCCTCGCCGATGAGGTGCAGACCAACCAACAGCTGTTTCACCAAACCGTCGGGGTGGAGCAGTATCTTCCAAGCATAGATGCGGATTAGAAAGTTTGTCCAAAAAGGAACGATGATGAGAAGAAGGAAGGCTTGCTGGCTTGCAGGGGGTAGTTTGGCTAGGGCGAAGGCAACAGGAATTCCCAGCAAAAGGCAGATGGCAGTGGTTGCAAGACTCAACCAGATCGTTCGCCAAAGGATTCCCAGATAGGCTGAAAGATTTAGGCTGGAATAGGCTGACATGCTCCAGCCCTGGGCAATCCCGCCGTACAGATCGGCATTGCGAAAGGATATGAGCAATACCATTAGCGCAGGAATTAGAAAAAAGATGAAAAGCCAGGCAAAGGATGGGAGGCTCAGCAGCCCTTCGTTAAGCCGCCGGTTCACAGGTTTTCCTCTGCTTCTTCTAGATTGATGAACTCCTCATCAGGATTGATGAGCAAGGATTCATCTGCCTCGCGGTATTTTTCCAGCATGTAGCCATCATCTGCATGCCAGGAAAGAAACACCTGGGTGCCGACAGATGGAGTCCAGTCTTCTAGAGCATAGCGTCGGTGGGGAATCAGGGCCGAGATGAGCCAGTCTTTACAGCGTATCCAGTAGCGGGTAAAAGAGCCAAGGTAGGCCATGTCCTCAATTTCTCCTTCAAGTACATTTCGCTGTGAATCAGTTTCTGGCGCAGCCTGGTGTAAGCTGATTTTTTCCGGGCGCACACTTAAAAAAACGTGGTCGCCGAGCTTGCGTGGTCGGTCGTTGTAGCACAGGGCATCGGAAAGATCTTCAAGTTTGATCACCGAGTATTCGCCATCTTTTGTTTGGCTAGTAATGTCGCCATAGAAAAAGTTTGTATCGCCAATAAAGGCGGCAGTAAAGCTGGTGTGGGGTGCTTCGTATATTTCAGCCGGGCTTCCCACTTGTTCCAGAACGCCAGCGTTCATAACGGCCATTCGGTTGGAAATGCTCATTGCCTCGCTTTGGTCATGGGTTACAAACAAAAAGGTAATTCCGATTTCCCGGTGGATGTTTTCCAGTTCCAAAAGCATTTTTTGCCGAAGCTTTAGGTCCAGAGCCGCCAGTGGCTCATCCAAAAGCAAAAGGCGCGGTTCGTTTACAATTGCGCGGGCTATTGCTACTCGTTGCTTTTGTCCGCCGGAAATGCTTGCCGGTTTTTTGTCCGCGTGCTCGCTCATCTGGATAAGATCCAGCGCCCATTCAAGCCGATCGGCAATATGCCGGGGAGAATGCTTACGGGTTTTGAGGCCGAACTCAATATTTTCCTTGATTGTCATGTGGGGAAAGAGTGCGTAGTTTTGAAAAATGGTATTTACTGGGCGCTTTTCTGGCGGGAGATTGGTGATGTCTTGACCATCCAGGATTACTCGTCCACGGTCGGGCATTTCAAAGCCGGCGCAGATTCGCAAGAGGGTGGTTTTGCCACAGCCAGATGGCCCCAGCAGGCTGAAAATTTCGCCTTTATTCACTGATAGTGTTAGATCGCGGATAACCGGGCTTGAGCCGAAGGCTTTATTGATTCCGTCAAAAACCAGAAAATTATTTTCTGGCAGGTTTGTATTCATCAACCTGTGCCCTCCTGCTTTGCCTGTTTTTTGGTGGCCCCCTAGTTTTGTTCCCGTCTTCTATTGGTGGCGTTGATAGTAATGTATTGTTTTTTATGTGACAATATATTTACTGAAAAAAGGAGTGGTAATGGAAAATTTATCTATTTTATGGACCAATGATAATGCTGACACTGCCCGTCAGATGGTTTTCATGTATGCAGAAAATGCATTAAAGCTTAAGTGGTGGGATTCCATCAATGTGATTATTTGGGGGGCTTCAGCGTCTCTGGTTGCCCGAGATGAAGAAATCCAAAAAGGCGTTCGTAGTTTGATTCGTACCGGGGTCAAGGTTGAAGCCTGCAAGGCCTGTGCTAAAAATCTCGGCACAGTTGCTCAGTTGGAAGAGCTGGGCGTTGAAGTGAAGTACATGGGCGAGCCGCTTACAGAAATACTGAAAAGTGGGAAGAGATTGCTGACAGTTTGACTTGGTGCGGGAAAAGCGGTGCTCGCGGCCTCACATTATTTTCCGATTTTTCCGTCAAGGAGGAAACAAACACAGCCAAGCAGAAAGGCGCCGCTCGCTAAGGACAAGGGTAGGTTGGCATGAATTATTCCATCATACAGAAAAATTCCGCTGCCTACGGTAAAGAGGCTCCATCCTGCCAGTTCAAATAGTGATGTCTTTTTCATATGCACCCGCCAATTCTTTCGTAGTACGATTGTTAAGGAGATACAGATGATTTTAGCTGAAAACTTTGTGTTACCCAATGGGGTAAAAATCCCTAAACTCGGGCTTGGAACCTGGATGATACCCAATGCAGATGCTGCACAGGCAGTTCAGCAAGCTCTTGCTATTGGCTACAGGCATATTGATACTGCGCAGGTATATGGCAATGAACGGGGTGTTGGCGAGGGTATCAGGGGTGCTTCGGTTAAGAGAGAAGATATTTTTGTTACTACCAAACTTGGTGCCGAAAAAAAATCGTATTCAGATGCAGTCGCATCAATCGATAGATCGCTTTCCAGAATGGGGCTTGAGTATATTGATATGATGATAATCCACAGCCCGCAGCCTTGGATGAAATACGGAAAAAAGAATCGCTATCTTCAAGGAAACCGTGAAGCATGGCAGGCGCTTGAAGAGGCATATGCTGCCGGCAAGCTTCGGGCGATTGGCGTATCAAACTTCATTGAGTCTGACCTGGACAATATTTTGGCATCCTGTAGTGTTCAACCAATGGTAAATCAGATTCTGGCGCATATAAGTAATACACCCGACGAGCTGATACACTATTGTCAGCAAAAAGGAATTCTGGTAGAAGCCTATTCGCCTATCGGGCATGGTGAATTGATGAAGAATGAGCAGATAGTCAGCATGGCGCAAAAATATTCGGTATCAGTACCGCAACTATCGATCCGTTATACCCTGCAACTTGGGCTTCTGCCGCTACCAAAAACGGCAAATCCTGAGCACATGAAGAACAATGCTGACCTGGATTTTGTCATTTCTGAAAATGATATGACAATTCTGAAGAATCTTCCGCAGATCAAGGATTATGGAGCAGCGAGCATAATGCCGGTTTTTGGCGGAAAATTGAAACCCAGGTCCATACTTTCCAGCCTTCTTGGCCGCGGGAAAAAGAGGGGCAAAAAATGATACAGGTAGAAGGTCTTGTGTTTACATATCCAGGGAAAAATGAGAGTACAATTAAGGGCCTGCAATTTACCGTGCAATCAGGAGAGATTTTTGGTTTTCTCGGACCATCCGGGGCTGGTAAGACGACTGCGCAGAAGCTCCTTTTTGGCTTACTAAAAAACTATGAAGGAAGCATACGTTTTGACGGCAAAGATCTCAGAAAGTATGGGCGAGAGTTGTACAATTCCCTAGGCATAGCTTTGGAGCTACCGCGTTTTTATCCAGCCCTTAGTGCATGGGAAAATCTTGAGTATTATCGTTTATTTTATCCAGGCTACACAAAGCGGGCGGAAGATCTTATGAAACGGCTTGGGCTTTGGAAAGATCGAAAACGAAAACTTTCTGAATATTCCAAGGGTATGAAGATGCGCTTAAACCTTATTCGAGCTCTTCAACATGATCCTGCCTATCTTTTTCTTGATGAACCAACAGCTGGGCTTGATCCTATTCATGCAGCAATTGTAAAACAAATTCTCTTTGAAGAAGCAAAGAAGGGCAAAACCATTTTTTTAACCACGCATAATATGTCACTTGCGCAGGACCTTTGTCAGCGGGTTGGCTTTTTAGTTGATGGAGAGCTGGTGGAAATCGCAAATCCCGATGAGCTACGCCTGCGGCATCGAACATCTCGTGTAATGGTGCAGTATAGGATTTCTGATGCCGGTAGCCTGGAATCCCAAGAGTTTTCTCTGCAGGGTCTGGGAACAAATGTGCAATTTCAGCAGATTATTGCTGATGACAGGCTGGAAAGAATTTGTTCGATAGAGCCGGATCTGGAAGAGATATTTCTTGAAACAACTGGAAGAAAATTACAATGAAATTACTAGCTCGGGAGTTTACGGTATTATGGAGAAGCGGGCTGCCGCTGGTGTATTTGGGCATTGTGTGTATCTATGGTGTGATAGAACATCTGCTTCCGCAAAGTATTAGCAAATATGTGGTGCCCCTCTTTATTTATTTTGACCCTGCTACCCTAGGAATGTTTTTCATTCCAGCTCAGATTCTTTTGCTGAAAGACCAGGGGGTATTTTCTAGTTTGCTATTTTTTCCGGATTCCCCGACCCGTATTATTCAGGCAAAAATATGGGCGTATACCCTTTTATCTGTTATTGCATCTGCTCTTATCGGGCTAATTACCGGCTGGTGGCTGGAGACGCTGATTATTCTGCCGTGGCTGGTATTTGTCTGTTTCATATTTAGCCATTTCGGAGTGGCAGCTGGCTTATTATTACGTTCTGTAAATCAGCTTGTTCTTTTTTTGCCGTTAGTCCTTATTCCATTTGTGGCGCCACTTTTTTCTCTTGTGCCGGCTTTGTCCGGGGCTGGGTGGAATTGGTATCCTCCTTTTGGTGTCTTTGCACCCATGATTCTTCCGTGGCTTGGGACGGTCGATTATTTTCTGCTTATTCAGCTTATCTGGACGGTACTTTTGTATCTAGGGGCGCGCTGGCTATTTCAGAAAAGCTGGAGAATTTTTGAGCAGAAACTTGGAGGGGGTTTGGACGCATGAACAGGCAAAAGTATTCTTCTATTTTGGCATACGAGATAAAAAAGGGGCTAGGGGAGCCGGTATACCTGTTCTTTTTTATTTTGCCTTTTCTTATTTCACTCTTGTTCCGATTTGGCTGGCCAGTGGCTGAAGATCTCTTGAATGTACAATTTGGGTTCCTGCTGGAACCGTACCGGCTTTGGCTTGGAATAATAATGCTGTATCTCGCACCACAGTTTCTGGGCATGCCGCTGGGCTTTCGTCTGCTCGAAGAAAAAGATCGTGGAACACTTACAGTCTTTTCTGTAATGCCCCTTGGTCTTGCCGGCTACATTGGCATGTTGCTTGTTGGCACAGGGCTCTGTATTTTTTTTGCACAGCTAGGCTTGGGGCTAATTCTGGCACCCTGGTATTCTGAAATCAGCTTGATGACATTTTTGCTAATTGGATTACTTATGGCAATTGAGGGAGGAATTTTTGCATTATTTTTGTCCTTACTCGCAAATGATAAGCTGCAAGGCATGACTATGGGAAAGGTATTGTCGCTTCTAACTGTTATTCCTGTGCTTGTACTGGTCTTTCCCGAATCATTTGCTACATCAATATTCCCCTGGCTTGCTGCAATTTTTCCCTGGTTCTGGCCGGTGGCCATAGTATATCTTGAGCTTCCTATCGCAAATGTTTTTGCATGGTTTATTGCTTTTTCTATTCACCTATTGTGGATTTTTATTATTATCCGAGTGCAGCTACGTTCGGTTTCTCGCGGAAGCCGGTTTTAATGGTAAATTGATTATGGGATCGTGATTTCGTTTTTGCGTATTTCAGATAGAAGGAGTGATATGCAGCATTTGCCCTAGGGAATTCATCAGGTTTGAATCAGCTTTGGGTGTTTACGCGAAGGGTTTCTCGTTTCAGTATTACTTCATGTGTTGTACTGAATCGCTGTTTAGGTTTTTTTCTATGTTCATGGGCTCGCATTTTTGTCCTTCATATTCGTTGAAATTGATTGGTCCAATTTGTTTTGCAAGCTTGAGGGCCTCGCTATGAAGGGTGGTGTTTCGTTTGCCGATGCCTAATACGGCTGTAGCCATGGCCATGAGGGTTGGGATATCTTCATTTGCGTAGGTTGACTCAATATACTTGAGATGCTCGATGAAATATTCGTCAGTGAAAGCGTCTTTTTTCTTAGATTTTGATAATTCATAAAGCAGTCCGTAGCCGCAGCGGCGTCTTTTGGAATCGGAGCTTCTTATCCATTCTTCGGCAAGCTCTTTTACGAAAGGGGTTTTGCCGAGGGTGGCATCGCACGATGAGAATACATGAGCAAGATGGCCTCCTTCGATTTCGTCGACTTGGGTTTCTGCTTGTTCGCGGGTAAGGGCTTTGGGCTCGTCTATCAGGAGGGAGATTATTTTTGCGTCATAATTATTGCTATTCCAGAGTTCCATTGCTAGTTCATGGTCGCGGCCGATTTTCTTAGCTAGTTTTCTCAGAACGGTCAGGCCTATACCGTAACTACTCATTTGGCTTGTATGTATCTTTGTCCAGTTATCAATGCCGCGTTGATTTTTATTATCTTCTAACAATTGAAGCACTTCATTTTTTGTCATTGTTCAAAAATAATAATGCTTGGGGTGAATTTCAAGCTGTCTCCGTATAGATTGAGGTTTTTTCCTTTGTCCAAGGTAGAAATTTCTTGACGAAATGATGTAATGACGTCATGATATTATGTATGGCGGTATGACGTCACATGGAGGTATTTTGGCCAAATCTAAGCCATCATCTGGAAAGAGTTCTTCTGCAAAAAAGAACACTTCTTTGAGATTAAAATCAGAGACCCTAAAAGAGCTCAAGCATTTAGCTATTGAAGAAGATACGAGCGTTCAAAATATTGTAGAAAAGCTCATCGAACAGTATTTGAATAAAAAGAGAAAAAAATGAAGTTGTATCAAAGAAAAAAATGGTTGGAGGCGAGAGTGGCTTTACCAACCAAACAAGGTGAGGCCATTGATCAAAAGATCACGGTGCTTGATACCTATGACAGAAGTTTCCTTCGTCAGGGCCAAATGTGGTTCGAGATCGATGGTAAAATTTTTTCATTGGATCTCGATACTAGTTCGCTCCTTGAATATGCAGCTGATTCACTTATTCACTGCAAAACTCTTAGTCAGTCTGAAATGAAACTGCTCCATCGAGAATCGGGGGTTCTGAGATCCGATGAGTTTTTAATCCTCAATGGCGATGGAAAAACCATCGCTCGTGTTGATGGCTGGAATATTTTGGGCCAGAACCTGGTGGCGATTCGGCCACTGAAAGGTTATGAGGATGAAACACTCGCTGTACTCAAACCTAGCAAGGGGCTAAAAGCTATTGGAATGACGCAGAGAGTTATTACTAATTGGTTGATTCAAAGTGATAACCTTTCGTTTCCCGGGCATCCCTTGCGTTTTTTTATGGCACCGACCACACCAATCCGGAAATCACTGGTAGATATCAGCCAAAACTTCTTTCAGGTAGCGCGCTTCTATGAGTTAGGAATTGTTGAAGACATTGATCCAGAATGCCTTCATCAATACCGGGTGTTCGTGCGTAAAATCCGGAGCTATCTCAGTCTCATGGGTAGCTTCCTCCCTCCTGCTGAATTGGCGTTTCTAAAAGAAGCCTTTCGAGAGTTTCAGCAACGAACCAATCGTTTGCGTGATCTAGATGTGCATGTGATGGATATGGCCTTGGATCAGGGTGAAACGGGAGGGGACCCTAAGAAAACAGGTGTTTTCACAAAGGTCCAGAATGAACGGCAGAGCGCATACAAGCAAGCTTGTGCCTGGTTTTCGAGTCAGCAGTATGCAGACCTTGCTGGCCGGGTGGAACATGTCTTTGAGCAGAGCTACAAGTGGCCTCTAATGGGTCAGGCTTCCATGAGTTGCCTAAAGGCTGCACGAATCATTTTGGACAAGATTCACGGTAAGATTGTACAAGCAACGATGAGCATCCATAGCCAGACGAAAGAGTCCGACATTCACCGGGTTCGCATTTTGTACAA
>CAYNNU010000034.1:0-15073 GCA_964398645.1 uncultured Spirochaeta sp. | reverse complement strand
AGTCTATTCCAGCGACGAGTAAATGCAGCACTATCCATTGAAACAGTGTCGATAAGGTTATTGTGAAAAAGCGCCAAACGGGTTCTGTCTAGGCTTGCCGTTCCTGCAGGATTTGATTCTAGAAAGGAAAGATCTTGGGCTACGGCAGTATAGGCAGTTGCCATACTTTCATATTCTCCTCCCATGGGAATTTTTAGACTGACCATACTGGTTAAACCAGTATTTTGGTCTTGGCTGGAGGCAAAAAGTTCAGTTAGCCGTAAATAAAAATCAGGAAAAGAATCGGCAAAACCCGAGTTTGGCAGGAATACAAGCAGGAGTATTACAAGTGTGCACGGAATTTTCCGTTTCATTACTAACAATATATACCTAAAACATATACAGTTTCCATACTACGACATTGTTGTTTTACTACTGCTATGCTTTTCCGATAGTATATATACAGGATTACAGGGTGAATAAAGCGGGAGTTCACATTTTTTTCTTTCTCATTTTGTTGCTTTTTGTGGTGGCGCCGCTGTGGTCATCTGGGATGCAGGAAGATCCGATAAAAGAAGCCATGCAGCTTGTGGAAGATCAGCGCTATGATGAAGCAATGGTTAAGCTCTCGCTTGCTGTTCAGGAAGATCCAGAACGTTTGATGGAAGCAGCTGATATTGTACGTGCTATATCACGAATTCGAGGCGAATATAATGAACATTGGAGAGATTTGATTGCTAGCCTTCGGGACGATCCGGATAACTCGTCTCAGGCTATGGATATTATCCGTAAGATGGAAGATGTTGACCAATACCCGAATCCTCGAATCTCGCGACAAATTCGTGATGCTCGACGTACTGTGCGGTTTCGGTACAATCAGACGGAGTTTGTGGCAATTATGGAAGAGGCAGCTGCAATGCTGGATAGGCAGGAGTATAGCGATTCATTACAACGTTACGCTTCTGGTTTTGGTTTGTTCCGGGAAGAATTTGAAGAACAGGAATACGGAAATATCTTTGAAAACCAGGCTTTTTCATTATCTACTCAATTGCAGGAATCCGTGGATTCAATGAACAATGCCCTAGATGGTGTGCTGAATATCGCACCAGACATGATCGCCTTGGTAGATAATAACGGGCTGCAGCAACTACGATCTGCCACCGGCAGGTTGGAGCCATTATTAGAACAATTACAGACAATACGCACACAAGTTGTATCGATAGCTAATGGCTTAGAGCGGGCAAATGCGCAAATTCCCAGTTTAAATAGCGAGTTAGAGCAGGAATGGTACTTAGTATTTTTGAATCGGTATGCCTTGGGAAGGCGTGGGGAAGTAATGGCCGAAGGTATTGCTGGTGTTCCTGTCCGTGTATATCAAGATATTCTTGGTAGTATTACTGCAGTGGCACTTGAAGTGGCAGCAGAAAAACGCAATGCATCCCTACAATCATTTGATAATTCCAGTTGGCAAAATGCAGTCCGCAGTCTGCAAGATCTGGACCGGTATGCTGCTGCTATCCAGGCTGTTGAAGCCTTATTTATTCAACTTCATGAACGTACTGGACAGCTAGCGGACACTGAACGTGTGCTGGAAGAACGTGAACCAATCCGTTTTCAGTTGGAAGCTTTGCGGTATAGTGCGGTGGCTTTGGCCGAAACTGCGGATGGATTAGCTGGTTTTACTTTCCTAGAGAATGTTGAGAATAAGACGATTGATGAATTGATCCAAAGTGCTCGGGAAATTCAGCAACGCAGTGAAGCAATCCGAACGCAGCTTGCCTCCTGGGATTTTTCCGAGGAGATACCAAGGGCAAATGAGTATTTTTCAGATATGGCAGATCGCCTAAACGCATGGGATGCACGTTTTGTTCAGACACAGCAGGAATTGTATACAGAAGCAGCTGTTTTGCAGTCCGAACCTTTACGTGTTGCCCTCGAAGAGATTGATGAAGTTTTAGAAACTGCAATTTCTGATCTTGAGGGCAGAGAGGCCGAAGGAGTGTTGCGAAGGTTCCCTCAAAATGCCTTGCCCATCTTGCAGAATTTGCGAGCAGCCGCAGCAGAAAATGCAGAGACAAATGATTCATACATTGGTTTTTTTCAGTTAATTCCGGATGACGTGGCCCAAGATGAGCGCTTAATTGCCTATTCAAGTGGCGCAGCAGAACAAAAAATAGATATTACCAATACCCGTAATCGAATCGATGAATATATTTCTCAAGCAGAAAATGCTATTCGCCTGGCGAATCAAGCTGATGCCCAGGGGCGTGCATTATTGCGACAGGCGCGAACCCAATTGGAAAGGCGTGATGTTGAAAGAGCAAGAAGTTTATTGTCACAAGCGGATAGTACATTCATCGATTCACTGGAAATTCGTTATGATGAACAGCGCAAACTGGAATATCAACGTCTAATCAGTACTTTGGGTGAAGAAATATTGCAGCTGCAGACGGTTATTGTTATTGAACAGGTTCGACAAAGAATTAACGGTGCTAGGGAATTGTTTCAACGAGATGATTTCTTAGCTGCAGAGCAATTACTGCAAGAGGCTCAGAATCTATGGGATAGCGTGAATCCGGGGCAGGTAAACCGGGAAATACGGAATCTTCTTGGTTTGGTACGGGCTGCATTAAATTTGCAAACTAATCGGGAAATTGCCGAGGGCAGTCCCTTATATTATACCTTGATACCCTATCTAAATAGAGCGAATGAAAACTTTCAACTTGCTGTGCGCGCTTTGGGCGAGAATGATGAGCGGAGCGCAACAAATTATTTTGATGCTGCAGAGGAAAATATAAATGCGGTTATCTCGGCTCAGCCCTTTAATCAGGAAGCACGGGTGTTGCAATTGCGAATTCAACAACAGGTTGATCCGCAGGAATTTCAGGATACATTCCGGGGTCGTTTTGAAGGAGCTCTTGATCGGCGAGAAACCGATCCGCAGGAAGCATTAGTTGATCTACAGGACCTGGCAGCAATCCAACCTGATTATCCTGGTATGGACAATGCTATTTATCAGCTTGAAATTCAGCTTGGATTGCGGCAGGCTCCAATTGATCGAGCGGCAATCAATGCAAGTCAAAATTTGACGCAAAGGGCGCGCGGGGTTGCAGCAGGAGGCTCACGTGAGCAATTACAGGCCGCAGTTAGATTGCTGGAGGAAGCTGTGGAATTGTATCCTGATAATCAGGATGCGGTTATTTTGCTTGACCGCTACCGAATTGCTATCGGGGGGCAGGTGAGTGTAAGCATTACCTATGAGGCCCAGCAACGCTTCCGCCAGGCTGAAAGCCTGTTTTTGGAAGGGGATATAGCTGCTTCCTATTCCATTGTGTTGCAACTTTTGCAATCAGAGGCAAATCAACGGTATACTCCTCTTATAGATTTAGAGCAGCGTCTGAAAGCAAGGTTGGGGATATAGTTGAGCAGTGGATTCCGAAAAACAGTATTACGGATCTCTTTGTTTTTTCTGCTTGGTGTAGTTGCCTTTCCACTTACGGCATTTGATTTTTTTGATGATCCAGTATTGCTTGAATATCGAAGAATTTTATTTCCCCAAGTTGGAAGCCTGAAAGGTGAACTGGTAGTTTTATACCAGGAGGTAGTCGCGTCAGAAGAAGATGATGGTGGGGTTATTTACCTTCGCGGGATGAGCAGTGAGGAAGGAAAACAGTGGAATTCTTCAGTGCGATTAACTGGTGCAATACCATATAGTGGAGACAATCCCCCTGAAATTTTCAGTGCTCGATTTTCAAGTGATGAAATATTATTGGCTGTGGCAGAATCTGATGAAACTATTGGCATCTATCGGATTCCAAGTGCAAATTTTGAAATGGAGAATATTCAAAAAATCTCCACTCAGGGTGAATTTGTAGCCCCGCGTCTCTTTGGAAATGCAGAACAGGGGTTTTATTTATTCGCCAGTAAACATCAGGATTTTCGAATAGACATTTATCTTGCAACCAGTAACAATGGGCGGCGCTGGGGTTCTTTTGAGCAGTTTTCTGTTGATGAAAATACATCCTTGAATTTTAACCCCACATATATCCGGTCCGGTTTGAATGACATTGTTGTATACCAGGCCTTGGATCCAACAGTTGCAGGTGCCTACCAATTGTATCTTCGTCATTCAGAGGCAGGCAAGGATAATTGGAGCTCCCCGATTTTGTTGACTGATTTTTCCGCTGGGGGAAATCCTTCGCGCTCTTTTGATAATCAACGCCCAGAGTTAAGCATCTTTGATGGTGATATATATGTTACCTGGGAACGGCGGTTTAGCACACAGACCCGCCATGTTTTTACCGGCAAATTGGCCGCAGATTTTTCCTTTGCAACGATTCCAGAGCAGGTTTCTACCGGTTTTAATAATATCAATAATCCTCATGCATTGGAGATTAACGGCCAACAATATATCGTTTGGAGTCAAAGTCGTTCTGATGGTGACCGGATTATTCTGGCACGAAGAAATGGTTTTTTATGGGAAGAAAGAAATATGAGCCGTGGTTTGAATGGTTCGGCTGGTTTTCCCAGTGTAGTATTCCATCGTGGCCGTATGCATGTGTTTTGGCAGAATCGTGTGCAGGATCAAACCGGTCTTGCTCATCTTGCGCCGGACTTGAATGTTGACCGACCTCTGCTTTCAGCCATTGATTTTCCCGCTGACGGAAGGTCCCGCAGCAGTCTTATTGAAGTAGGTATAGAATTGCCGGAAGATCCATCTGGAATTGCCGGTTATTCCTATGTATGGACAAGGGATTCACGGCCTGTTGTGCCGGATACGGATCAACCAATGGTAGCAGATACGTTACGATTAACTGCTGATGAGGATGGTCGCTGGTTTTTGCATGTGAAGGTACAGGATGTTGCGGGTAACTGGTCAGAGCCAGCAAGTATTTCATATTATCGCGATACGATTCCGCCGGATGTTGTGCGCTTTGAAGAACCGAATATTGATGATGAAGGGTTTTTGCAGTCCAATAGTTTTACTGTTCGCTGGCTGCCTCCGGATGATAATTATATTGCTGGCTATACATATAGTTACCAACGGCTGGCAACTGATGTTGAACAGCGTTATCAGATACAAGCTTCATTAGAAGAGGGCGATTTATCTCTTGTGCAATTTCCTGCTGCTATCCGAACCCGTGATACAGAATTTACCAGAAGCAATGAAGATAATGGTGTTTGGCTACTGACAGTTGCTGCAATTGATGATGTTGGCAACATTGGTCCAGAAACTCGTTTGCTATTATCCTTGAATAAATACATTCCGGTTACAATTGTTCGGATTCTCAATGCTGAAGCTGATGCAGTAGGCCGATTATCTGTGTCGATAATAGGACGGGGTTTTCGAGCTGATGGACTTGTTGAAGAAATCCAGTTTGTAAATATTGAGACTGGAGAAGTGGTGTATCGTTTTCAGGAATCTGCTGGTGATTATCAGATTCCTTCTGATCGAAGAATTGATGAATTAAAAATTGCGCGACCAATACCTGGTTCGTATCAAGTATTGCTTCGGCATGCAAGTCGGGGTGTGTATCGGATTTCCCGAGTATTGGACATACAAGCAGCGGGTACGGTTAAATTTGGAAATTACGAATTGGTCTATCAAGCACAATGGGCTAGGAGTTCTGAAAAACCACCCGTAATTATTTTCTCATATAGTAGTTTGTGGTTATATGTTGTTTTGGCCTTGTTGCTTATAATAGCAGTGGCCTCAGCCTGGCAATTAGTGCGTTTGGCAGGAGAATCGAAAGTAATACGTCAGCAGGCACAAGCCCTGTTGAAAGGAGAGCTTATGCAACTGGAAAAACCGGTTCAGGCTATCATGGAAAAAGCAGGGGCTGGAGGAATCGGATTACGGGCCAAGTTTACCGCATTTGCCACTGTTTTGGTTGCATCAGTTGTTTTGATGGTTTCCCTCACTCTTGGAAGCTTTGTGCTTGATACGCAAACTCGTACTCTCGTTCGAGGTTTGCAAGAACGGGTCGAGGTCTTGTTAGATTCCATTGTTACTGCGTCTTCCGGCTTTCTTCCTGCTCCTGAAGGAAATGTCCCGGAATTGAATGCACTTACTCAACAAATAAGTGTTATGCCTGAAGCATTGCATGCAACCATTACTGGTCGGGGACGGACCGATGTAGAAAATTTTGATTATATTTGGGCTAGTTCGAATCCTGAAATCAATGAAAATCTTCAACGTGGAATTACTAGACTAGATGATGAACTGGCAGAAGAAGCAAAAAGACTAGAAAGTAGAATTAATACTGAAGCTCAACAGGAGTTGGGTGATGTTGCGCAACGCATCGATGATTTTACCGCAGACATTATCAGGCTTGCTTTGGATGCCAGCACCACTGCTGAGGCTGAGCGACGAGAAATTGATGCGGTTCGGTCTGAATTGGAAACTCGATTAAACTCACGACTAAATGAAATTGCAGGAGGGGCAAAAAGCTATCCCGAGTTTGATACTGAAAAACTATCATCTGATCAAACAGAGTACATCTTTTATCAGCCGGTCGTGTACCGCAATCCAAATCAGAATGTGTACTATCGCGGTATGGTGCGGATGGGAATCAGCACAGACTTGATTAGACAAGAAATTGCTACAAGTCAGCGAAGGCTTATCATTACAACTGTTGTTATTGCTTTGATTGCGGTTGGTTTGGGCATTGGTGGAGCCCTGCTATTGGCAAGTATTATTATTATTCCGATTAACACCCTTGTTCGTGGTGTTGAAACAATTAGATTAACAGAAGACAAAAAGGACTTAAAAAACCATGTTATCGAAGTAAAAAGCCGAGATGAGCTGCATATTTTAGCTGATTCTGTAAATCTGATGACTCAGGGTCTGGTTAAAGCCGCTGAGGCAAGTGAAGAATTGACCATTGGTAAAGAGGTGCAGAAAATGTTTATTCCTCTTACCCGCAAAGATGGAAAAACAAAACTTTCTACGGGAAAAGAAGAAAGCGATACTTACGAGTTTTTTGGCTATTATGAGGGGGCAAAAACGGTTTCTGGTGACTATTTTAGCTATATTCAGCTGGATCCAACTACCTTTGCTTTGGTTAAATGTGATGTTGCGGGAAAGGGGGTTTCGGCAGCGCTTATCATGGTTGAAGTAGCAACCCTCTTTTTACATCATTTTCGCGGCTGGAACGATCCAACTTTAAGCGGTAAGGCATTAATGAAACAACGCCAACAGATTCGTGATTTGAATGCTTTGCTTGTCAGTATAAATGATTTACTCGAATCAACTGCTTTAGCAGGACGCTTTGCAGCCTTAACCATCGGCATTTTAGACATCGATTCGCATCGTTTGACACTTGCAAATGCTGGTGATAATCAGGTGCATATGTACCGGGCAGGTGAAGCTAGTACGCGGCAGTACGCCATGGCATCTTCACCGGCTGCCGGGGTTTTTAGTAGCGACATGAACCCTAACGGATATAAATCTTCCGTTTTTCAGCTGGAAATTGGCGATATTGTGCTCTTTTTTACTGATGGTCTAGAAGAAGCAAAGCGCTTGCTTCGCGATTCTGATTATCAACAAAAATTTACTGCTGAAAATGTTGGTGACGAAGAATTTTCCATCGCCCGAATACATCGAATCACTGAAACAATACAGGCTAGAGGAATTTACCGTTTGGAACGGCAAGATAATCCCGTGCCTGAGGAACAGCTGATATTTGATTTTTCTTCAATCGAGCCGACGGCTGAGAATACAGTGCTTGGCTTGATCTGTATTGAAAAGATTATGCGTTGTTATCGGGATCCGAGCGCAGGGCAGGATGACAAGGTTGTTATCGATCGTTTTGTCGATGATTTTCTGCAAAAGGTATTTGGAGCCTATAACGAATACTTTTTTCATCCAGTTGAAGGAACACAAGACAAGGATTATCGGCAATACGCCTTTATCAAAGAAGATGACCAGTATGATGACCTTACGCTTCTGGCAATTCGTCGGAAAAAGTAGATAGCTCAAGAAAAATCTGAATTCATCAGTAAAACAACCGATATTCGAAGTATGAAACGCTTGCTAATTCTATTGAATGTTGTTTTTTTCTGTTCATCCCCTTTGTTTGCTGATCAAGCTGTAATCAACGCCTCTGAGTTTGTAATGTATGCAACTGTGGTTCCTGTTGAGATGGCTGATTTTCAAAACTGGTATAATCATCCACAAAGTATTGTTGATGTACTGTTGCAGAACAAAGACACTGTACAGTCTGTTGTGCCGCAAGGAGTTTTGCAGGTACGCTCACAAGATGAATCCGATCAGGCTACTCTTATTGGCTGTTTTTTAGCTCCATTTAGTAGTACTGGTGAAGTATTTGCTGTTCGCCTGGCTGAAAGTGAAGGAAGCTACTCAATTTCTCGAGATATCGTTCGCTACACTTCAGATGGAATGCCGGTTTTAATTGATGCAGGACAAATAAGTCCTAGTAATAATCAGGTGTCTGTAGATGGAAATTTTTTAGAGTGGTTACACATAGATCCACTTAGCTTGCGGCGCCAAGGAACCGGGCCTGAGACCGCCTTGCGGGTACATGCCGGTCAAACAGAAAGGATACAAGTTTCGGATTCCTTGTTCTGGGGAAAAGGCGGAACTGAAATTACGAATGTGTATATGTATATACAGGATTCGAACCTTTTTATTGCTATTACCCCTGAATCACGTATGGATCGTGGTACTTCATTTTCTTTTGTATGGTTTGAAGATCGTAGAAACCCATCATCTAGAACTCTTGAGTTTGAAATTCCACATAATGGCAGTCCCTTTGCCGTCCTAATGGCAGAGAATGATGGATATACTACCGTCGGTGACGCAGCTTTCGGTGGGTATACCATGGAGGCTGTAATTGATATTGATCAATTACCAATTGGAGCAGAAGCATTTTTAGGGGATTCAGCTTCTTTTGACATGTATAGTAGTTTAACTGATTCTGGTGTAAGTGAGCATTTTGCTCTTGGAACTGTATATGTAAGGGAGATTCCTCCAAAAAATGACTCGCAACCTTAGTATACATTTTTATTGTGAGCATTGCGGTAGAACTGTTTCTAGCAAGGATGTTCTTTGCCCGCATTGTGGAAAACTATTTTCAGCTGTTCGTTGTCCCAAATGTTCATATACTGGTAGAAGTGATGAGTTCAAGTTTGGCTGCCCTGTTTGTGGTTTTGCCGGAAAAGGGAAAAATAATGTTATGGAAATATCTGTTGCTACTACAAACCAGCAGCGATCTTCTGGAAATTCCCGGCAAGAAATAGGGCAAAAAACGAATCATCATCCGCCATTTTGGGTTGTGTTGGCAATGGTGCTTTCTGCTTGTACAGGTATCGCTGGCCTGTATGTGTATTTGCAATAATCAATGAATGAAAGAAAGCGATAGGCCGGGCGCGATTTCTGTGCAGGCATTATTTTGATCAAATTGAAATGAACTAAAGATTCCGATGCGAGCTGCAGTATCCCCATTGCCGAGAAACCAGGCGCTTTCAATCTGTAAATGCTGAGAATAGGGCTGTATGCCTGTTTCACTTTGCCAATATCGTTTTGTTTCTGAGAAAAGTTCCCAGCGTCTGCTGTGTATGCTGATAGCTGTAGTTGCAGATGGTGCAAAATCATAATTTGAATCAACAAATAAACCCGGGGCTATACTACATATTACGGAAAAAGGCCCTAGACTGAATTCAAGCTCGCTAGCCAGCAGCGATTCTATTGCGCCTGGCATGCGGGCGTTCATGCTTGGAATAGAAAAGTTGTGAATGCCACCTTGTAATTGGAGAATAAGCCGCAAAACACCAACTGGCGATTCTATCGCTAATATTTTTGTGTGTAGCGAAATACCAACCCCAGCCTCTGTTGATGCTGTAGCATCCAAGCTGTTTCCAGCAAGTACATGTATACCAAGCTGTATGCCATGTGTAGGCGAATAATGCAGCTGGTAATCCTGGTAAACAGTAGAAAAATCTAATGGGGCGCTGCTTGTCGCACTTGCCGAAATGGTGCCTGCTGGAGGAATTGCAGAGCCAGTACGGGATTGCAAGGGATTGATTTCCAGTGTCTTTTCTGTAAGTAATTCATAATTTTCATTTAAGGCATGTATAGAAATTGTGTCGCTATCTTCACCAGGAGGCAAGAGAAAAATATAGGGAATTATCATTCTTGCTCGAGTACTGGTGATGTTTGAAAGCCTTGATTCAAATATTTTTTGCCCTTTGGAATTGTACGCTTCAACGATAATTGTGCCGGGGCCTGAAACGAGAAAATCAAGCCGAAGGTTAGAAAGCGGAGTAGGATTATGTGGGTGAATTACACGGCGTGATAGATTCATGCTTCGAATAGAAAATGGAACCTCAAGAAAAACAGCATTGATCTCGGTCGTTTCCCCATCTTGTATTGTAAAGTCTAGTGTTTGGCTTTCATACCCAAAAGCAGTTATTTCTATGCTATGTGTGCCAGCGGGCACAAGCATGTTTTGCTCAAAGGGCAGTGAACCATCAATCGTAGCACTTGCATTGGGTACAGAGGAAATAATCAGTCTTCCAGCGAGGGTTCGAGGGAAAATCTTAATCTCAATTTCAGAATCAGCTGGAATTGTTATCCATTGGCTGAATGTTTCATGCCCTGCGGCTTCTGCCTCAAGCAAGTATTCTCCCGCAGATAGTTCTTCAATTTCAATTGGAGCAATTCCGACCTCTTCACGGTTTATGCTAATGGAGGTATTAAAAACATTTGAAAGAATTTCAATGCTACTGGCTGTATTCTGGTCTCTTCCTTCATCATTGATCGTCATTTCCAGCCGGCCAACCGGTTCAACATGATTTACCTCAGCCTGAATAGACAGGGCTGGGATAAATAGAATTATTATCAGGCAGCTGAATATGATCTTTTTTTTCATCTTAAAAAATATCATATCATGAAAGATGTATTTTTTTTATGGTATTTGCCGATAATTATCCTTGTATGGCTGCATTAAAATACAAGCTAATATTGATACTGCTGGTTCTCCTTTTGTTTTTTCCATTTGCGATCTATTCGCAGGAATCACCCGGCATTGAAGGATTTGCCGGAATAGCAATAGGAATTCAGTTTTCAGAGCTCGATCAGTTACTTCGTCGATCTAGTTTTTTTCATTATCGTGGCGAAGATGATGTAAGTCTTTCGCCAGGGAGACAAAGAAGGATATTAGAAGTTGAAGGTAGCCAGTTTATTCAACGGGGAATCTTTCAGCTTGTAGACGGACGCTTGTTTTCAATCACCCTTATGATCAATCCTGAATTAAGTGATCATTACAGTTTGTTTACAACTTTTTCACAAAAGTACGGCGAGCCGAATTCTTTTGGACCGCAACGCATTATATGGGAAAATGATGTGGTTCGCCTTACTCTTGAACGTCCTTTGACGGTACAATATCTAGATATTGCAGTGTTCTCGCAATTACAGGATGAGGGAAGGGCGCAGGATTCTATGCGAGAAATTTCCCGGCAACTATTTCTGGAGCAATTCTAGTGTTTTTACGGGCTATAAAAAGCGGGATCGGCCTAATATTTGCAACGATACTTCTTTTTGCATGTACGCAGGAAGATCTTGCAATAATACAGCTTGATACGTTTTCGTTACATGTAGAAATTGCCAAAAGCCCTGAAGAACGGCAGCTTGGCTTGATGCATCGTGAATCTTTATTACAAGATCATGGAATGCTTTTTGTCTTTGATTATGATGATGACTATTCATTCTGGATGAAAAATACCCATATTCCATTATCGATTGCGTTTATTGACAGAAATGGATGTATTCGCGATATACAAGATATGGCCCCACATTCACTAAGGGCAATAAAACCGCCGGTGCCGGTTCGCTACGCCCTTGAGGTAAATCAAGGCTTATTTTCTTCTTTAGGCATATCTGCAGGCATGTGTCTTGCAATACCTGAAGAGGCGCAGTAATTGTTAATCCGCTTGTAAATCCGGGAATAATTCCATTGCTGGCTTTTCGTCTTCATCATCTGTTTTTTGAACTACCAGTTCTACTCGACGTTCTATTGCTCGTAGTTCTTTTTCTAGTGAGCGTGCAAGCTGAATTCCTTCCTCAAAAAGGCTTGTTGCCTCGGCAAGGGGGATTGAGCCACCACGAATTTGATCATTAATACTTTCCAGTCGTTCTAATCTATCTTCAAAACTATCCATGTGTATTCTCCTGTTTCGCTTGTATGCTTCGGGTGTATATGTCGCCATCATGCATGTGAATGCGTAAAAGACTGTTTTCGGCAGGTTCTGGATATGCGGAATTGAGTATTGAGCCATCCTCCCTATGTATCATTGCATAGCCCCTTTGCAAAACAGTGTATGGTGACATGGCTTCCAGACTGCTAGTTGTCAGTTCTAGGCGTTTGCGAAAATCTCTGTGTATTTCCTGTGTCTCTATTAAGAGTAGTTCTTTGGCATCATCGAGGCGCTGCAAAAAGGGGTGTTGGAAGATTATATAGCGTTCCATCAAAGTTTCAGGTTCAAAGCGAGCTGCCAGGTTTTTTACGGTTTGCAAGCGCTGCATATAAGATGCAGCAATGCTCTGACCAAGATTGATGCAATGCCGATATATATCGGCTCGATTTTCTGTTACCAACTCGGCTGCAGCACTTGGAGTTGGCGCTCGAAGATCAGCAGCAAAATCGCTTAAGGCCCAGTCAATTTCATGTCCTACCGAAGAAATAATGGGAATCTGACTGTTTGCAATTGCTCGCACAACTGATTCTTCGGAAAAGGGTAATAAATCTTCTAGGCTACCACCTCCGCGACCAAGAATGATTACATCAGCTAGAGAATGTCGGTTTGCTAATGCGATTCCAGCGCAAATTTGCCGTGCTGCATGTTCACCTTGTACTGCGCATGGAATTACTCGAACATGTAAACCGGCGTTTCGACGTTCAAGAACGTGTAGAATATCGCGTACAGCAGCCCCTGTTGGAGAGCTGATTACAGCGACAGACTTGGGCAATTTGGGTATGGTTTTTTTATTCTCCGGATCGAATAAACCTTCAGATGCAAGTCTTCGCTTGCGTTCTTCAAGCATGGCAAGAATATTTCCAGTGCCAGCCTGTTGTAAGCGCGAACAAATTATTTGATAGGATCCTCGTTTTGCATATACGGAAATATTTCCCCATACGCGCACAAGCATTCCATCTTTCGGCACAAAAGCGACACGGCTGTTTCTACCCCTGAACATTGCAACTGAGATGACTGCATCTGAATCCTTTAACGAAAAATACCAATGGCCGCTGGATGCGGGACGAAAATTGGATATTTCCCCTTCAACAATGATATCTCCCAGATTTTGTTCTAACAGCCCGCTGATAATTGCAGTAATTTCCGATACCTTGTAGGCTTGGTCAGCTTGGTTTATCATGTGCCATTACCGTAACGCTTTCGCGCAATTTGGTCGATAGGAAAAATAGTATGAGAAATTCAGTACTTTTATGTGTGAATGCAGTTGGACTTTCCCCCTTTGCAAATGAGAAGCTTTTTCAAAATGTATCTGCTGTGGAAATCGCTAAAAAGAATATTCAGTTTCTTGTACAAAGTCTGCAAGAAGAAAACCCAGAATCCACTGTATCGCTGATTGTTATTGCTGATCGTCAAATAGCTGAATACTCTGCAGAAAGAACTATCGTGCGGGAAACATGGTCTGAATCTGATTTTTTGCAGGTATTACAGGAAGAATGCCAGAGTCTTGATCAACATGATGCTATTCTCTTAGTTCCAGCGGATGCTCCCTTTCTTCTGCTTGAAGAGGCACAAGCCTTACTGGCTCAGCATATTCAGTACTATGCCCATTATAGTTTTGCTGATGGCTATCCAAAAGCTTGCGTTCCTGAGCTTGTTTCTGTTGAGAGCTTGTTGCTATTAGCCGGCATTGCAAAATCCGATTCTGCATTTACGGGTTTTTTCCCTATTGTTGAACGTGATATTAATGCTTTTGATATTGAAACGAGAATTTCACCTATAGACTTTCGTATGGAACGTTTGGAACTGCGGCCGGTAAACCGGCGGTCGTATTTGTTGTGTCAGCGCCTTGCACCTTATTTTCAGGATTTTCTTTTACAATCCGGGCAGTTGCTTGATGGAGTAAGCTTTACCAATATATTAAAAGAAATCAAAAATGAATTTCGCACTCTTCCAGCATCAATAAACTGGGTATTACATAGCAAGGCAGAGAGGCCGGCTATGTATCAAGCCCAGCTGCCTGCAATAATGCCTTGTAATCCAGAGCAAGTACAAGATGCTTTGCGTGGGTTAAGCGAATATTGCGGAGATTGCGTTGTAAGCTTTTCACATTTAGGAGAGCCAGCTGAATATTCGGATGTGTATAGCTTGTTGCGCAACACAGTCGCTATTCCAAATCTGGAAGTTGTTGTTGAAACAAATGGGATTGATTGGAATATCGAAAAATTGCGGCAATTAAGTCAAGAATTGGAGCAGGATGGGATACGTGAAAAATTGCGTTGGATAGTATTCCTTGATGCTCAAAATACTGATGTGTATACTCAAATTCGCCCTAGTGGTGATTTTGAAAAGGCTTCTAGTACAGTTGATGTGCTTATGGACTTATTTCCCGACGCAGTGTACGTGCAAGCTACCAGAATGGATAGTAACGAACACCACCTCCTTGATTTTTATGGCTTCTGGAAGGAAAAAACTGACAATATCATTGTCCAAAAATATAATACTTACGCTGGTCAGCTTCCTGATCATAGAGTTGCGGATACCGGACCTCTTCAACGCATGGCGTGTTGGCGTTTGCGCCGTGAGATGACTATCTTACCGGACGGCAGTGTTTCGGCTTGTCATGTGGATGTGTTTCAGCCCGGGCGATTTGGAAATATTATTACTGATACTCCTGAGGAGGTTTGGCAGAAATTGGGTGAAATATATCAGCAGCATCTTGATGGTGCGTTACCGGCTATGTGTGAAAAATGCGATGAGTACTACACCTTTACGTTCTAATTATTCCGAACAACAAACAAGTGGGGTAACTGTTGTCGGCGGAAATCAACTTCGCCGCGGACGTTCTCTTGTTCCGGGGCTTTCCATACTGGTGTTACAG
>CAYNNU010000033.1:5915-15162 GCA_964398645.1 uncultured Spirochaeta sp. | reverse complement strand
ACAGATTGCCTGGTGTATTCTGAGCAGCTGGGTATGTATATGCAGCTTGCAGGAAACAATGGACTAATGAGCAATTGGTAGGCGCGGATAGGCGCGGACGCAATTTTTCGCCATATATTTTTCATGTTTCACAATAATCAGCTAAGATCTGCACAAGAAAAGAGATTGTTTTTTGCAAAGATGGGATATGTAGCTGCTCCTCTGGTGAATGGGGATGCTGAATTGTTGGCCCGATTGAGATCATTTGGGCATTCTGCAGTTTTTCGCCAATAATACCGCATTCAAGCCCGGCGTGGATGCTTTCAACGATTGGTTCTTTTCCAAAAAGCTGTGAGTAGGCTTTTTTTGCTCTAGCTAGTAAGAGGCTGTGGATATCCGGCTTCCATGGGGGGTAGGGTTCTCCGTGGTTACAGCTTGCCCCGGCTAAGAGGCAACATGCGTCTATGCGATCTGTTATGGCAATTAAGCCAGAAGGTACAGAGCTTCTTTGGCTGCAAAGAATATGTAAATAATTGGAATGTGTGTGAGCTGCCGCGATGTTACTACTTGTTTCTACCAGCCCGGGGATTGCACCGGAATACTTCTCGACCCCATGGGGCAAGGCCAGCAATAAGTGTATAACTTTTTTCAGACTTTCCTGCTCTATTGGTGCTTCTTGGTTTTGCTGCTTGTAATAGGATTGCAAATGATCCGGGGCCATTTCAAGAGTGAATAGTTGGATTTGGAGATTTTCTTCTTCTGGTAAAAATTCCTGCCGTATGTTTTCCTGGCAGTTTTGTATGAGCTCTTTTAGGTATTTCGTTTGTTCTGGTTCACATTGCAGAAGAGCACTTGCTTCACGGGGAATTGCATTGTGGGCGTTTCCTCCTTGAATGCCATACACATGAATGGAAAATTGATTTTTTTGGGCTGCATACAGGACGCGGGCAAGAATCTGTAATGCATTTGCCCTGATTTTGTGAATTTCGACCCCGGAATGTCCGCCTAATAGTCCGCCGAGCTGTAAAATATGTAGATTATTGTTTGTTTGAGGCTGGGGGGCGGTGGCTGGGTCGGAGGCCAGCTGGGGTGCGATGTCGGTGTCTGGCTGGTGTTCGGAGCCGAGGGCGAGTTCGGGGGTGGCGCTGCGTTTGATGGGAAGTTGAATGGAGCTGTCCATGCCGCCGGCGCAGCCAATGGTAATGACTCCTTCATCCTCACTGTCTATATTGATGAGGATATTGCTTTTTAAGAGCTTTGGGTCGAGCTTGGATGCGCCGTCCAAGCCGGTTTCTTCTTCGACGGTGAAGCAGAGTTCCAATGGAGGGTGCGCGAGCGAGTTCTGTTCGGCGAGCATTTGGGCGATAGCAATGGCGATGCCGTTATCGGCTCCGAGGGTGGTTCCTTTGGCGCGGAGGTGGTCGCCGTCGCGGTAGACCGGAATTGGGTCCCGGTCAAATTGATGTGGGCTGTCGGGTGTTTTTTCGCCAACCATATCCATGTGACCTTGTAAAATGATTGGTGCTTTCTCCTCCTGTCCTTTGGAAGCGGGAATGTAAATTATCAGATTTCCAGCAACATCTATTGCGCTTTCAAAATTGTGGGATTGTGCCCAATCAACAAGATAATCCCGTATGCCGGCTTCGTTACCGGAAACACGCGGGATTTGTGAAAGTTTGTAAAAGAGTTCCATGCTTCGATTGGTATATGCATCAAAAGAGGAGTCATGTTCCCACATAATTACCGCCTATTGCCCCGGAGACGATTCGAACGTCCGACCTAGTGCTTAGGAGGCACTTGCTCTATCCTACTGAGCTACCGGAGCATGCATTGAAAATACCAGAAGGGAAAGAATATATCAAGCTTGGTAGCCTTTGGAAAAATGGCAGGCGGATGTATACTGAAAGAGGAATGAATACACGTTTGAAGCAAAAAAAGCTTGCATTTCAGGATGGAGATTTTCTTCAGTGTGAGGTATGTCATCATGAGTGCAGGCTGCCGTTGCATACGGCGGGCTTTTGCGGGGTTCGGCGACATGTTCCCGGAGAAAACGGCGAAGGCCGAATAGTGGAAGAGCGATATGGTCTTCCTGCTGCTATACATCTTGACCCAATTGAAAAAAAGCCCTTGTATCATGTCGCGCCTGGAAGTATGGTGTATTCAATGGGAACATATGGTTGTACTATGCGTTGTCGATGGTGCCAAAATTCAGAATTGCTGTTCCCGCGTAAAACCCTTGGTTTTCATAACTCAAAAGAGAATTATGTGGAGCCCGAACAGGCTGCGAATGCAGCGAAGGATAGTGGCGCTTGGGGTATCGCCTTCACGTATAATGAACCAACCGTGTGGATTGAATATGCCCGTGATGTTGCTGTGGCAGCCCGTGAGCAAGGATTGAAATCAATTTGGGTAAGCAATGGCTATTTTTCTGCCAAGGCTCGTGAATTTATTTTGCCATGGATAGATGCAATCAACATAGATTTAAAAGCGTTTTCTCCTGATATTCATACAAAATATACCGGAGTGGATGTTTATCCTGTGTTGGAAACTATTCAAGAAGTTTTTCGGGCTGGTATTTGGCTGGAAATTAGCATGTTGATTGTGCCAGGAATAAACGATGATGATGCTCAGCTAAAAGGGGCCGCAGCATTTTTGGTTTCTCTTTCGCCGGATATTCCTGTACATATTTCTGCCTTTTATCCAGCGCATAGAATGTTGAATGTTCCTCCCACGCCTGTTGTCACAATCCAGCGGGCAGTGAAGATTTTTCGTGCTGCGGGCTTACGATATGTGTACCCTGGCAATGTGGGTATACGAGCTACAACAGTTTGTCCGAATTGCGGAAACGCATGTATTGAGCGAGAAAATACAAAGATAAGCGGCTTTGGCGGTATTTGTTCCCAATGTGGGAATGAAATTCCAGGAATTTGGTAAAGGGAGGATGATGTGGGAAAAATGAAAGATTGGGAACGGCCGGCTGTTGTAGCTGGTAGTTTTTATCCTTCTGAACCGGAAGAATTGCGGCAATTGATTGCAGGGTATTTGGACAAAGCTGGTGTGGCCACTGGTTCCGTTGTCGGTAAGGCTGCCATTCGTGGCTTCATTGCGCCCCATGCTGGCTACGCATTTAGCGGTGCATTGGCCGGCCGGGTATTTTCGGCGGCTGCAAAAATGAAGCCGCAAAGAATAGTGATGATAGGTCCAGCACATTATGTTGATATTCAGGGGCTTGCATTGAGCAGTGCTACGGCCTTTTTGAGCCCAATTGGAAAAAGTTTTATAGATACTGATGCAGTTGAAAGCTTGAACAAGAAGTATGCCTTCTTGAATGTGTTAGATGAAGCTCATGCGAAGGAGCATTCCTTGGAGGTGATGCTGCCATTTATTCAGTATGTATGGCCGGACGCACGCATCTTGCCAATTGTAACGGGGAAAATCGAAACAGAAAAGATTTGCCAGCTACTAGATCGAGAGCTCCAAGATACTGATCTTTTGCTGATCAGCAGTGATTTAAGCCATTTTCACTCAGCTATTGATGCCCAGAAAACAGATTTGGAATTATTGGATGAAATAGTACAGCTTGATTTTGATTCTGCTCAGAAGGCTGAGGCATGTGGGCTGGCTGGAATTCTTGCTGTAATGAAGTTAGCAAAAATTCGTAATTGGAAGTCAAACTTGATTGGATATGCCCATTCTGGTCAATCTCATAATGATCAGGAACGGGTTGTTGGATATGGCGCGGTGACTTTTGCTGATGAAGGAGAAAGCCATGAATAAAGATGTAGCTGCTATACTTGTATCCATGGCAAAATACTCTATTTGTGCTGCAGTTTGTGGTAAGAAGGACGAGCTGGAACTTTTTGAAAAAATGTATGCACATGAAATGATGAATTATGCCCAATTAAGCGAAATGGGGGCTACCTTTGTTACTCTTGCTAAAAATAAACAGTTGCGCGCTTGTATCGGCACTTTGCGGGCACATCGGCCGCTGTGGCAGGATATCAGTAAAAACGCAGTGGCGGCTGCCTTGCATGATCCTCGCTTTTCACCCGTTGGTGAAGATGAATTATCATCTTTGACTGTGGAAGTCTCAGTTTTGAGTGAACCACAAGAACTTGAGTATAGCGGGGCTGACGATTTGCTGGAGAAATTGCAGCCGGGTATCGATGGATTAATTTTGGAGTATTTGGGCAAGAGAGCAACTTTTTTACCGCAGGTGTGGGAGCAGCTTTCCGAAAAAGAAGTATTTTTGGATGCCTTGTGCCGCAAGGCAGGGCTTGAAGAGGGGCTATGGAAAACGAATGCACCAATGATCTGGCGGTATTCAGTAGAGAAGTATGGACCTGAAAAAATTGATGTTGCTACAAATTGTGCTTAAATGCTGTGAGTCGTAATAATATCAATACCCGTATTGGCGAAGTTTGAAATGACAATGCTGCCACCGGGCAATGGTGGTTTGATGGGAAGTTTGTGCAGGGTATCAAGCAACTGCGAGATGAGTTCTTTTGGTACCGGCTTGCTGCTTCTTACCGGCACTCGTGTAATGCCTTTCCCTATTTGGGTTTCTGTTGCAGCATCAGCGTTTGCAATTGGGCAGCTGGTGGTTACCATTCTTTTTGGAGAAAACCATTCTTCGGTAGCATAAATTTGGCCACGTTGGCATTTATTTCCGCTCACAACAACAGCCTCATTCTCCTGATGAACTTTGAGATGACATCCGATGGGGCAGGCAATACAAATCATTTCGCGGACTGCTGATTCAGTAGGGTTTTTCATTGCAAGCGAACCTCCATGACAGTAGAAAGATCGACATCATCAACAGAAATTGAGAGTTTGCTGGTATCAATCTCAATCATTTCTGATGGTTGTACGTGAGATTTTTTGAACGTTCGAATCACTTCATTGTGTATAAGCACCTGTACTTCTGCCTTGTTTTTGACAATCATAGGGCGAAAATAAAGGGTTTCCGGCCGCTCCGGGTTGAAAGCCGAGGGGGCGGTGTAGCGAATATTGGATCCAGCCTTGATGCGGATTTGAATTCGAGGTTGATAGCCGCCTAGGAATTCTGCGGCATGACGGCCAGCACGCTTCGCTTCGGCCGAGACAAAGTCGACTAGATCATGCACATGAAGCACATTCCCGCAGGCGAAGATGCCGGGGATTGAGGTCATTAGTCTGCCATCAACCTGCGGACCGTTTGTTAGCGGATTGATGTGAACATTTAGGGGTTTGATAAGTTCTTGGGATGGAATTAGCCCAACCGAAAGTAAAAGGGTGTCGCATGCTTGTTGGAATGTGCTGTCGTAATCTGCTTGTCCTTCCTTGAGCGGAGTGATATCGACAGCCTCGATGCGATGTTTGCCGTAAATCTTGCTGATAATATGGCTGAGGTATAGAGGAATGGAAAAATCCTGTAAACATTGACTGATGTTTCGAGTAAGACCGCTTGGGTATGGTTGTATTTCAACTACACCGTGAACTTTGCATCCTGACCACATCATACGGCGGGCCATGATAAGTCCAATATCGCCTGAGCCGACAATAACAGCTTCTTTTCCAGGTAGATAGCCTTCCATGTTAATCATTCTTTGGGCGAGCCCTGCAGTATATACCCCTGCTGGGCGTGATCCCGGGATTTGGACGCCGCCGCGGTTGCGTTCCCGGCAACCTGCTGCGAGTACAATTACGGTACAATCAATATGGAACATTCCTTGAGAGGGGGAAACACAGACGGCTGTTTTTTGATTTCCGTTTTCACTAAGCTCGATGACGGTGGTATCGCAAAAAATATCAATTTTTTGGTTTTGGACAATGTTTTCCCAGCGTTCGGCATATTCGGGGCCGGTGAGTTCTTCCTTGAATTCGTGAACACCAAAACCATTATGGATGCATTGCATAAGGATTCCGCCGAGGGTTCGTTCGCGTTCAATCAAGGCTACCTGATAGCCGGCTTGGGCAATTTCGTTAGCGGCGGCCATTCCGGCAGCACCGCCGCCAATAACGACTGCTGGAAAGCTGAGGTTACGCATCTTTTTGGCCTCCTTGGGGATCGGCTGGATAGTCACCAAGTTTGCTGATAAATACTTCACTGCCAGGGCCGTGCTTACTTACGTTTGTATACGGGATTCCGCTGTGTTCTTCGATGAGTTGTATTGTGTGGTGAGTGCAAAAGCCGCCCTGACAACGCCCCATGCCGGCTCGTGAATAAAACTTGATGCCGTCGAGGGTTGTATGTCCGGCTTTTATGGCGGCAATTATTTCAGCTTCACTCACATTCTCGCAGCGGCACACTACGCGGCAGTAAGAAGGGTTCTGTTTGATTAAATCTTCGGCTTCGTAGGTGTCGGCATCGCGTAGGCGTGGAGTCCGGGCAAGGAAGGGATCAAAATCCGGCTTTTCGGTTAAGGTGCAGCCGGCTTTTTTGAGCAAGTCTTTGACGTATTCGCCGATGGCTGGTGCGGCGGTTAGACCGGGTGATTGAATGCCGGCAGTTTGAATGAGGCCAGGCACTTTTTTGCTTTCGTCAATGTAGAAGTCGCCATCGGCCAAGGCAGGGCGAAGGCCGGCAAAGCTGGTGATGATATCGGCAGTTGAAATGCCGGGGACGAGTTTGCGGGCACCATCGACAAGTTGGTCCAATTTTTCGTTGGTAGTAGTGGTATCGTGTTTGTCCTCCACATCATCAGCGGTGGGGCCGATGAGTACCGTGCCTTCTACGGTGCGGATAACCAGAACCCCTTTGGAAATGCTGCTTGGAACAGGAAACACTACGTGTTTGGGTGCAGCTTGGCTCCAACGGTCCAAGAGATAATACTGGCCTTTTCGCGGGCGGATTTGAAAATCTTCCGCGCCGAATAAACGGCTGATATCGTCTGCAAATAATCCGGCAGCATTAACTACAAAGTCAGCGGAAACAGATCGACCATCTTCTGTATGAAGAGTAAATTTTCGCTTTGATGAGTTGTTATCTCCGCTAGTGGTGCTGACCGCTGAAACAGGAAAATTGTTTACGACTGTAACCCCGTTTTTGTGAGCCGACTCTACCATAGCGAAGCCAAATCGATATGGTTCAACAATTCCGCCGCTTGGAGCATATACTCCCCCGATTACATCCGTGTGAAGCTTGGGTTCTAGTTCACGGATGCGGTCGCGCGAACACATCTCAATACCGATGGCACCATTATCGATTCCCTGCTGGTATAAATATTGGGTGTGCTTGAGCTCTTCTTCGTTCATTGCCGCTACCAGAATGCCACATCTTTCGAAAGGGAAATCCAGTTCTCGGTGCAGCTGGTCAAACATGAGGTTTCCTTGTATTTCCAGCTTTGTTTTCAGATATTTTTTATGATGATGGAATCCGCCGTGAACAATTCCGCTATTGGCTTTTGAGGTTCCAAAACATACATCAGCTGTTTTTTCCAGCAAGATGACGTCTAATGAATAGCGGGAAAGGGTGCGGGCGACAGATGCACCGCTTACGCCGGCTCCGATGATGGCTACATCTGCCTGCAGGGGAGTGCCTGCTTGAAGCTGTGTATACATGTTTCCTCCCTGGCTAAGTTATTCCTGAATCCAGCCTTGTGAACGTTCAACTGCCCGCCGCCAGCCAGTGTATAGACTGTTGCGATTTTCGTCAGTAATTTCGGGTTTGAAAATACGGTCAATTTCTTGATGATTCCCAATGTCTTTGGTGTCCTGCCAAAATCCAGTTGCAAGACCGGCAAGCATTGCCGCCCCGAGGGCTGTGGTTTCAAGCAGCTTTGGTCGAATTACAGGTGTGTTTAGAATGTCGGCCTGAAATTGCATGATGAAATTATTGGCTGCCGCGCCACCGTCGGCTTTGAGTTCTTGTAGGGCGATGCCACTGTCTGCAGTCATGCAATCAGCGACATCACGTACTTGGTAGGCAAGGCTTTCCAGGGTAGCGCGGATAATATGATTCATACCGGTTCCGCGGGTAATTCCGACGATTGTGCCTCTCGCATACATGTCCCAATATGGTGCTCCGAGCCCGGCAAAGGCGGGGACAACATATACGCCCCCACTGTCGGTAACTTTGCCGGCAAAGTATTCACTGTCTGAGGCGTCGTTGAGAACCTTCATTTCGTCTCTGAGCCATTGTACGGCTGCCCCGGTAATGAATACGCTACCTTCCAGGGCATATTCAACGCGGGAATTAAGCCCCCAGGCAATTGTTGTTATTAAGCCGTTTTGGGAATGGATGGGCTGAGTTCCGGTATTCATCAAAATAAATGAGCCGGTTCCGTAGGTGTTTTTTGCCATTCCTTTTTCCCAGCAGGCTTGGCCGAAAAGAGCTGCTTGCTGGTCTCCGGCAATGCCGGCGATTGGAATTTCTGCGCCTCCAAAGGTTTTTGGATCTGTTGTGCCGTATAGGGTGCTAGATGCTTTAACTTCCGGCAGCATTGCCCGTGGAATATTGAGTTCTTTCAAAAGAAAGTCGTCCCAATCGAGGGTGTTGATGTTGAATAACATGGTCCGGGAAGCGTTTGAATAATCGGTTGCATGGACTTTTCCGCGGGTAAGATTGTAGACCAGCCAGCTGTCTACTGTGCCAAAAAGAATTTCGCCATTTTCTGCTTGTTTTCTAAACTCGGGATTTTGTTGGAGCATCCAAGCGATTTTGGTTGCGCTGAAATATGAGTCAATGACCAGACCGGTTCGCTGCCTAACTTCCTGCTCTAGACCGCGCTTTTTCAGTTCAGTACATAGTGCGGCTGTGCGTTTGTCCTGCCAAACGATGGCGTTGGAAATTGGTTTTCCGTTAGATTTTTGCCACAGAATGGTTGTTTCGCGTTGGTTTGTAATGCCTATAGCCGCGATCTGGGTAGGACTGATGCTACATTTTTCCAAGACTTGCCGTGCAACACCGCTTTGAGTAGCCCAAATTTCCATGGGGTCGTGTTCTACCCAACCGGGCTGCGGATAGATTTGAGGGAATTCTTGTTGGGCGGTGCCGATTATCCGGCTGTCATGGTCGAAGATGATTGCTCTAGAGCTGGTGGTGCCTGCGTCAAATGCAAGGATATATGGCTTTTTCATCAAGTTCCCCCTAGTACTATGCTAATACTGGAACAGGAAGTCTGCAACTATCAAGAAGGAAAGGTTCAAAGGCGCCGATCGGACTTCCCCACGGGAAGCCCGACTTGCAGTGTAGACGAAATAAGCCAGCAAACCTGCTGGCTTATTGAGTATAAAGGCGCCGATCGGACTTCCCCACGGGAAGCCCGACTTGCAGTGTAGATGAATA
>CAYNNU010000033.1:0-5815 GCA_964398645.1 uncultured Spirochaeta sp. | reverse complement strand
CCAGCAAACCTGCTGGGTTTATGAATAGAAAGGCGCCGATCGGATTCGAACCGATGCATGAAGGTTTTGCAAACCTGTCCCTTAACCACTTGGGTACGGCGCCAGAAAAAGATTAATGTGATAATACTCAAAAGCCTGCTGATTGTAAAGGGTGCCTGAATGTGGCAGGATAGCTCATGCAGTCAGAAGAATACCAGATGCGCATTGCAGCGCTTACACAATATCATTTACAGCAAGTGATGTTGGAAACCCGGCAAGCTTTTATTGATCTCTCTCCTTCAAATTTGCCAGCCGCCGCGATTTTCGATGCAATGAAAGATGTATATACGCTTGACGAAATACATCGGCTTACGGTTTTCTTTGTATCGCTGTGCAGTGGTGAATTGGATAATGGAGCCGTATCGGTTAGCAGGGAAGAATTTGCCGCGCTTGGCTGGTTGTTAGATGGCTTTGAACAGCACTTACCCAATAAAGCTAGTGTACGCGAATTATTTGAGGCATTGAAAAAGGCCGGAGACTGATTGTCGTGTTTTCTACAATGTCCATTCATTTTTGCTTGAAAGAATTAATTCTACCGCTTGTGAAGGATCAAACTCTTTGTTAAGAATTTTGAAAACCCCGGTGGATATTGGCATCTTTAAGTTTTTATTGCTAATAACATTCCAGGCTGCTCGGGCGGCAAATACACCTTCGGGTAAATAACCGATTTGATCGATGTTTTCGATAAGACAGTCGATATTTGTGAAGGGTTTCAGAGAGTTTTCCAATACAACTTCACGACCGAAGCGCCGGTTACGGCCGAAGTGGCTTCGGCATGTAACGTCCAAGTCTCCAACCCCGGCGATGCTGGTGAAGGTTTCTGGATGGGTCGATCCCAGTGCAGCCCCCATTATCTGGATTTCATTTAGGCCGGCAGCCAACAAAAGTGACTCAGTGTTGTCGCCTGCAATGCCGCCCTGGCGCTCAGTCAAAGCATCGAGCATCCCGAATGCAATCGCAATGACATTTTTCATTGCTCCGCAAACCTGTACACCAATCACATCCAGAGACGAGAAGACTTTTAAGGTCGGTGAATCAAGTAGATTCCGGAATGCAATGCTGGTCTTTGGATTTCGGGAAGCACTGATTAAACCGGTTAGCTTCCCCTGGGCAACTTCTTCCGCGTGGCTGGGACCGGAGATATAGGCGATACTGTCTTTGTAAAAACCAGGAAGATAATCTTCTAGTGTTTCAACAATTAGCCGGGAACCCCGTGGGGTATTGATAAATCCTTTTGTTAGAATGCCAATACGGCATTGTCCTTCAGCGACAGAGGGAACAGTCAGCAATGAACGAACAATAGGCAAGGTGTATAGGGAGGGTGTGGCGATAATCAGATAGTCACGGTCTGAAGCAGCAATTGAAACATCGGAATGGGCGTAGATGTTCTTAGGAAGGGAAATGCCGGGAAGGTAGCGGTCGTTGCAGTGGTCAAGATTGATGCTATCTACAACGCTTTGCTCGAAGGCCCACATCGCAACGCTATGGCCGTTATCTGCAAGGATTTTTGCTACTGCTGTGCCCCAAGCTCCTGCACCAATTATTCCTACGCGTGGTTCGCTCATGTGTTCCTCCGTTACATTCCTCTATTGAAGCATGATTTTCTTCGCTATTCAACAAGCTTAATACACCTTTGCATCAACTCCGTCTTGCGCTGGTTTGCCTTGGATTCGGATAAATATCCGATTTGGTAAGCAGATGAGCCATTCGCCGCTTTCTTGAATCCAGCCGTCACGTACACATATTTGCTGGGGGCCGGGGTCTTCAAGGACTCGGATACGCCCATCTTGAATCTGAATCTTGCTGATGCCAAGAGGGCCGGAAAATTCCAGATTACGGTCGGTATCAAGATCGTATAGATATGATGTGCCTTCGGCTTGAATTGCTACAGCACCGCTACCACCATAGTATTGTCGGGCAAGAAAAGTAAATCCGGCGGATACTGAAATAGCAAAAAAAAGGGCTAGCCAGTCAAGCGGGCGGAGGCTACGGAAGGTATGCACAAAGGCGGCGAAGGAAGCAGCAAGAAAAGAAGGGCTACGCATCAATCTAAGTATATAGATTTCTGTATCCCTGTGCCAGCGTTGCCATTTCTTGGTCTGTTGAAATTCTGGAAGATCGATGTCGGTTGCTTGTATATGAAGCCGACTGTAGCGTAGTATGCTGACTATGCAAGGAATATCCGGACCAATGCCGACAAAAATTGATCGTTTTGTGAAGCAGGTGGGTCGCGGCATAAATCGGTATAAGATGATACAGGAAGGTGATCGGGTCTTGCTGGGAATATCCGGAGGCAAGGATTCTCTGGTAATGGCCTACAGTCTGGCGGTTCGTCTGCGATGGCTGCCGGTTCATTATCACCTGGAAGCGGTTACTGTGGATTGGATTGAACACCCACTTGCTCCTGAGCATATAGAACAGCTTGAAAATATCTTTGCCAGTATTAAGGTTCCTTTTCGTCGGATTTCAACAAGCATCCGGCCGCCATCTTTTCGGGGAAAATTTAATTGTTACCTGTGTGCGCGAAATCGTAAGCGGGTATTGTTTGAAATTGCCGGGGCCGAAAACTTTACGTCGATTGCATTTGGCCATCATCTTGATGATATTGCTGAAACAACGCTGATGAATATTGTTATGCAGGGTCGTTTTGCCACAATGAATCCGCGACAGGAGTTTTTTAAGGGTCGCTTGCATGTTATTCGGCC
Source organism: uncultured Spirochaeta sp. (assembly GCA_964398645.1). GTDB lineage: Bacteria > Spirochaetota > Spirochaetia > DSM-27196 > DSM-8902 > Spirochaeta_B. The sequence goes on along the minus strand of CAYNNU010000033.1, from coordinate 3,071 downwards.
ATTGTGCCTAGTGCGTGAGTCACATATTCGCAGCATTGCTGATTTTCTTGAACTGCCGGAGATTGAGATTGATTGTCCCTTGAAGGATATCAACATTCGGGCGGATATTAAGCCGATTATTGAAAGCTTGGCGGCCATAAATCCACATGTCAGGGAGAATATTCTTCGCTCACTCACAAATATTGATTGTGAATATCTGCCATCTTGACAGAAAGCCCCCTGGCCAGCTATATTCTCATTTACGTGCCGGCGTGGCGGAATTGGTAGACGCAGCAGATTCAAAATCTGCCGCCCGCAAGGGTGTGGGAGTTCAAGTCTCCCCGCCGGTAATAATTCCCATACAATTTACGAATTCGTTATGGTAAAAGAGCCCAGCGCATTTGCCTGTAGGTCGGCGTCCCACTGCTCGGTATTGGCGAACTGGACGGCCTGGTTGTTTTCCGGATTAATGATTTGCATATACACGGAACAGTTTCCCGCATCCAGTCCGTTTGGCAGGTCGACATTCAAATGAAGATTGACTGTTTCCTGCGATGCCCACTGGCGGACATCAATATCCATATCTTTTTCAAAGCTTGTTGCACCCTGAACAAAAATCAAGCGCACTGTTTTTTCCCGTATCATATTTGCACAGCCAACATTTTCGATTTGAAGATTCAAGGGGAAGATTTGCTGTAGCGGAATGCTTTCAGGCAAAAGGGATTCCCGTAAAACATAGCGGTAACCGAGGTGGTTGCGTAGATAGGTATAGCCGGTTTGGTCAGCATACACTGGATCATCGCCCTCGTAATCTTCGTTTTTCCAGCTATCAATCACTGTTGTGTTCCATTGACTGTTAAGATAGCTGGTATGGGTATCGAACATCTCCTGGCTCATAAAAGCGACAGTGTTATATCCGGCTTCCGCAGCAGCAACTACTTCTCCGCCAAAGAGAGTGTGTGTTGCCTGTTGGGAAAGCCAGGCTACTTCTGTAGTTCGGTTTTGGTATGTTCCCAGGTCGCTGCTGGAGCCGAGGTATCCATCGTTGTAAATTCCAAGCCGCCATTCATCAGTGTTTTCTGCTGGGTTTTGTTGGTCGATATTGGCAATATCAATGCCTAGCCAGTCGGCTACAAAGCGGGGCTGGCGGAGGCTTATCGGAATAGTGGCTGGAGCTGCAGCTAGCCAGGCATCGATAATTTGATTAAAAACCGTAGCATTGGCCATGGTGCTAGTGTGCATTTCTCCCCATGGCCCGATACAACCAGCTTCAATTGCGATGATGGTCTGCGAGTAATTGCTAAGGATGTCGGAAAGTTGCGCAATATGATTGATAATTTGTGCCGCCGGCGGTTCCATATCGGCAGTGCCTTCAAAATTATCATAGGCGAAGCGGATAATAAGTCCACAGTTATTGTTTTTTGCATTTTCGATGGTGGTTGCAAGTGCGCTTAGCATATCAGCTGTAAAATCGAGGTCGATACTACCGTTGTAGGCGGCAGAAAAAGCGCCTATGCCGACACGAAGATGCCCCAGATGAGCGTCTGGATATATCGCGCTGTTACCGTTTGTTGTTAGATTGATATAGTAGGGCGTGTAAAAGCCGCGTTCGGGATTGTTTCGCGCTTCAATGCTTTCAATGTAGTCGAGTCCAGAGTCAATCATATTTGGAACAAAAGAATCTGGATTGGTAACTCCAGGGCAGGCAGAAAAAAGAATCGAAACGATCAAAGAAATTGTCAAAAAAAATGCTGCCTTTCGATATGGTAACATTATGCACCTCGTTAAAAAGTGTAGCGCAAAATGGAGGGGTGTATAAGGAAAAGCCGTCATACTAGGCTGTTTTTTGTGTATTTTTGCAAAAGTCTGGCTGGAGCGGGCATGCAGCGCATTTCGGTCGGGCGCTGCAGAATTCTACTGCATGGCGAACAAAAAGAGCGTGATATTCATTATATATGGGAGCCTGTTTCGAAAGGCTGTGATGAAACCAGTTCTGTAATTGGTGGTATTCGGCATTTTTGGGTAGCAGCTTTTGATTATCAGTATGATCCAGGCTGGAAAAAACGCGATCAAGGATTCGCCGGGTGTAGGCATCTATCACAAATAGCGGAAAGCCGAAAGCATATAGCAAAATGCTGTCGGCGGTTTCTGGTCCCACACCCCAAAGCCTTAATAAATCCTGCCGGCTCGGAGATTTTGCTGGCTGATTTTCTAGCCAGCCATGATCGATGGTGGCTTTGGCAAGTATGTGTAATTTACGCGTTTTTTGGCGAAAATAACCGCTTGGGCGGATAAGCTCTTCAAGGCGTTCGACAGGGGTTTCTAATAGAGTGTGGGCAGATACAATATGTGCATCCTGTAAGGCAAAGATCGCGTTCTTTACGTTGCGCCAAGCAGTATTCTGGGTAAGGACTGCTCCAAGCATTATCTGCCAACGGTGGTCGGCTGCAGCGGGTTCTCCGTTTGGCAGGCGATCGATATCTATTTCAGCATGAGTAATGGGATGATAGATTGGCCACCATTGCTGGGGCCCGTGAATTTGTAATAATCTTTCAAAAAGCTGTTGGGCAGTGGGGCTCATATTTTTGAGTATGCATGTAGAAAACGCTTGTGCAAGAGGGCAAGAATATAGATAGCGGCCGCTGTTAAAATGATTACAGGTCCTGAGGTAAGATCAAGGTAGTAGGAAAGAAACAATCCGGAAATGGTGGAAATCATTCCAACAATAGAGGCGGTTATCATAATTTTCCAGAGACTATGGAAGTAAATCTCGCCGGTTGCAACTGGAAGGCTGAGCAAAGCAATAATCATAATGAGCCCTACGACTTTCATGCTGATTACAACGGTAAGGGCGGTAAGAATGAGAATCAAAAATTGAAATGGAATCGGAGAAATACCACGGATTGTCAGGTGCTCTGGATCGTAGGAAACGGCGGTTAGCTCCTTGAAAAGAAGAAAAACGGCAACAAGGATGACTGCATCAAGGATTACCATCAAGTATAGGTCGAGTAGGGGAACGGCCAAGATGCTACCAAACAGATATGTCATTAAATCTGCTTTATAGCCGGGAGTTTTATCCACCATGATTATGC
>CAYNNU010000032.1:0-15317 GCA_964398645.1 uncultured Spirochaeta sp. | reverse complement strand
GCTTAAAGGCTGCACTGTATACAACAAGGGCAATTCAGTGAGCAACAAGCGCTGATACTCATCGTACACGGCCTTGCGCTGATCAAAATCCAGCGAAAAGCGGCCGCGGTTATACAAGCTGTCGACCCTGGCCTCCCATTCTGTTGCCGGGCTTTCCTGCAAAGGATGCCACAGGTGAAAATTTCCCGAAGACGGCCAGACGTTGCTGCCACCTTCCGGCCAGTAATTTGCACCAAGCCCTACGTGGACCACCTGCCAGTCGTAGGTGTTTAAAAGCATTTCCGTTAGGGCTTGAAAGTCGACAGGACGAACTTGCGCCTGAATGCCCACCCGCTGCAGCTCATCGGCAAAGATGGTACAGGTATCGATCCCCTGGTTATTTTCGGCGCCGACGGTAATGGAAAACTCAATCACATTTCCATTAGTATCATGCATAACGCCCTGATCATCCTGATAAAAGCCAACCGACTGCAAAATTTCTACAGCACGATCGGGATCATAGGTGTACTCAAGCTTGATATCGGGGTCGAACATGGGGTTTGCCCGAGCAAAAAAGTAGAGCGCGGGTTCGGCCAGGCCTCGGTGCACCACCTCGGCAATCCGCTGCCGGTTAAGCAAGCAAGACATTGCCTGCCGAAACTCTGTTTGTGAGAACCAGGAATGCACCACCGGGTCAATATTTGCCGGGTTTTGATTAAAGGTAAGAAAGGTCGCGCCAAGGGACTGTCCCCCGTTCAAGACCGTGTAATCAGCGTCGGACACGCCAAGCAGATCCTGTAAATCTTCTGCCCGCACGCTGTAGGAGTCGCGGGTTCCTTCACGGAATAAGAGGTATTCCTGATTTTTATCGGGTAAAATTCGGTACACAACGCGTTCCACATAGGGATAGGAGGTGCCGGCTTCATCTTTTTTCCAGTAATTGGGGTTGCGTTGTAATACCACCTGTATGCCCTGCCGGTATTCAACAATGTGAAACATTCCAAGCGACGGAATTGTGCGCACATCGGTATCTACCGAAAAAACGTCAAGTACTCCGGCTGAGCCATTGGCCTCTTTTGCTGGCTGATATATATGCCGAGGTCCAAACGCCATGTTTGTAGATAATACCGGGTTCGCGATAATACGGGGAAACACAAAGGCAAACGAGCGATCATCAATCTTTTCTATTTCTACCCGTTTCACACTGCCATCGGGCATCTCAATAAATTGGCCAGGATAAGCAGGCAACTGCAGATCGGGATCGCCATCGATTTCGTTATACCAATACACAACATCATCTGTTGTTACCTTCACGCCATCTTCAGGAGACTGACCCGGAACGGTCCAGTACAAATCATCGCGCAGTGTATAGACTACCCGTAAGCTATCAGCTGCCTCATCAGCTTCTACTCGAAAAGAAGCTATGTTGGGAATAAACTCGCGGGTATAGGGATCGTACTCTGCTAGGTATTCGAATAATGGATCGATTACTGCACGACTGTCCCCGTCGCGGGCAACAAGCGTATTAAAGGTTTTAGGATCACTGGTGATACTGGTAAGCCATTCACCGCCGACGGCCCCTACGGAAAAGCCCTGCCCCCCCGGCCGCTGTTCGGTTTGCGCAACCAGGCGCTCGAGTGAACCGCTTTGCAGCATCTGAGCCTCTTCGCGGCTAATTTCCCGCCCACCCCCACACGAAAAAAGAGCAAGCGCAGCACAGGCAAGCCCCGTATATAGCAATCCATTGCGCACAAAACGCTTCATGTTCCCCTCCCTGTTCCCTGAAAAAGTAATGCGTACAATTTATCCTGAATATTTTTCTGTAAATGACAAAAATCGACATGTAAAACGCTGCCGCGCTTGGATGTTCGGACAATCCGCCCTATCAAATGAAAATCCTGATGGCTAGCATCGTGGAAACTCAAACTGATATCTTCTCCGACAGAAAAGGCCCCTTGGGGATTTTCCAGACTGGCTCCACCAGCTCCAAGATCGAGAAAATGAGAAGAATACACCTTATCTCCCTGACCAGCCGGGCGCGCATACACCGGCAATGTCATTTTGCGCCGGAAAAATTCGCGACGCTGTATTCGACGAAGGTCTTCAGCATGTTGAAGATACACAATTCCATCGGAAAAACCTTGCACAAAACTGGAATAGGTATACAGGCCCGAGCCATCATGAAAATACACTTCCAATGGTTCAGAGTGCGCAAATGCGACTTTTTTTGTGTCCACCTCTACCCGAAAACTTTCCGGTTGTTGCTCAAGCACACGGCCCTTCACAGAAGCCTGTCCTTTTTTTACCAACACGACCCCTGAGCCAGGACGCACTTGAGCACTCGAATGCACGCGTGAACCGGTGTGGCCGGAGGAAAACCCCAATTTAATTCGCAAGGAAGCAGCCTTGGGGCTAGAAACAATTCCACTGCTTACTGCTTCTTCAACACAATGATCAAATAACAAGGGGTTCATAAGTAACATATATTTACGTTCATTCGAGCGTAAATAACTGGCCAAAAAAGCCACCGTTTCCTGTTCATCATCTGTAAGATTTTTTTGTGCCAAAAGACGATTCCAGGTAGCATTGGATCGGGCTTCAATTTCACGGCGGCTTTTGCGTAAACGCAACAAGCCAGCAAAAAAGAGCACAAGAAAAATACTGCCAACGAAAAGAAGCGCAAAGATCAACTCTGCCGGAGATGCGATAAAACCATCAACTATCCCCTGAAACCGCATATGCACCTCCCACGATCTTTATATACTAGCACCGACTCCAGAAGGTTGCAAAGGGACTACCAGCACAGCGCACTTTGCCTTTCGTACAATTTTTTCTGCCACACTGCCATTCAAGAATTGCTGAATCGAGCCTTTTCCTTGCCGACCAAGCACGATCAAGCCGCAATCAATTTCATCAGCGTAGGATAGGATTTCATGCCAATCTTTCCCGACCCGGTAGCGCACTGAAACTGGAATATCTTCCGAAACTGAAGCAAGATAACTTTCCGCCATGCGGGCATCCAAATCCTGCTTTGCTTTATTGTCCACGTCTTCTACTTCATAGACATAGCTTTTCCAGAACTGAGCCCCACTTTCAGGTATTACATGCAGAATATGTAATTGACTGCCGGGCCGCCGGCGAACTGCATCCAGGGCAAACGGAAAAGCATGATCGGCATTTTCCGATAAATCGGTACAAAACAAGACTGAACTGAAGGTGGTGTCTATCGCTTTCTCAGTTTCCATACTCCCTCCCCCGCACTTAGCCAATAAGATGCGGCAAAAACGTACTGATGCCCGGTACAGCCACCAAAATGATAGCCGCAATAATAAGTGCAAATAAAAACGGCATTGAGCCTTGAAAAATTGTCTGCAAAGGAATATCTCGTTCCACGCCGCTTACCACATACACGTTCACCCCAACCGGCGGAGTAATAACCCCCATTTGCGTTACCACAACGATAATAACCCCAAACCAAATTGGATCATAACCGAGTTCGAGCACGACAGGGTAAAAAATAGGGATTGTCAGCAAAACTAATGCGAGGGCATCAACAAAACTACCGGCAAGAAGATAGAAAAAGATAATCATTCCCATAACAGTCCAGCCGGGCAACGGCAGCCCAACTAACCAGCTTGCTAAAACATACGGAATGCGGGTTACTGCTAAAAATCTACCCAGTATGACAGCGCCGGCCACCACGAACAAAACCATGCAGGATGTTCGAATTGTTTCCACCAGCGCCTGTTTCATCATAGAAAGATTGAGTTTTCCCCGCGCTGCTGCAACGATCATACTGCCGGCTGCACCAACGGCTGCCGCCTCGGTGGGCGAAAAGAATCCCATGAACATTCCAACCATTACCGAAGCGAACAGCAATATCGTTTCCAACAAACCAGTTAGAGAAACAAAACGTTCGCGCCAGCTAAATGCAGGACCGGCAGGACCAAGTGCAGGGTTCGCGCGGCATTGCACAATAATTACAAGTGAGAATAATCCAGCAATCATGAGGCCAGGGATAATACCCGCTAAAAACAAATCACCAATGGATTGCTCGGTGAGCAAGGCGTAAGCGATAAACACAACGCTAGGGGGTATAAGCATACCCAAACCACCTCCCGACGCAACTGAACCGCAGCTCAAACGGGGATCGTAGTTGTAGCGCTTCATCTCCGGTATGGCCACCGAAGCCATTGTTGCCGCAGTCGCCGGGCCAGAGCCGCAAATCGCTCCGAATGCTGTACAGGCACCAACGGTAGAAATTGCAAGCCCGCCGGGCAAATGCCCCAACCAGCGATAGGCCACATCAAACAAACTCTTACTAATGCCAGAATGAAAAGAAACCTGTCCCATCAGAACAAAAAGGGGAATAACCGTCAGGCTATATTGCATAAAGGTTTCGTATAATTCCGTAGTAATCATGCTCATTGCCGCAGGCAGATCAACGATGGCTGCAAATCCAATAAAGCCAACCACGGCCATGGAGAATGCAACCGGAAAACTTGCTGCAAGAAGCACAAATAAAATAATCGTACACAGAATTCCAATTTCCAAAGGAGTCATGGTTTTATCATCTCCCGTTGCGGATACACCAAATGATGCAGAATTACGAGAACAACAAAAAAACAATTCAGGCCGATAAACATCGGAACCCAAAACACAGGAATCTGCAATGTTTGCGATACGCGGCCGGCATCAAGCAAACGAAATCCATATTCAATGCTGCGCCAGCTCAAAAAAGCAAATAATGTAATAGACAAGAGCCGCATTATGCTATCCACCACAATCCGGCTTTTTCGACCCAATATCTGAAACAAAAACTCAATCGCAACATGGCCTTTCACGGCGGTGGTATACGGCAAAGCTGCCGCCAGGGTAATTGCGCCCAAAATTCGTACTATATCATAGGCGCCAATAAAGGATAGATTCACCAGCCGCAGCACAACATCGGCACAAACCACCAGAATTGTCAAACAAATACTGATGCCGGACACTGCTGCCAGGGCACGTACACAAAAGGCAAGTGCGGCGTCCAAGCGCCGCACTGTCTGCCAAAATCGCGTTTGTTCCATTATACGCTCATTCTCTTTACTCAGCTTTTTCAGCTGCAATCAATTCCTGCACACGAGCAAGAAACTCTGCGCCGGGAAGACCAGCTGCTTCTGCTTTTTCAACATAGGCATCGAGAATCGGCTGCACGCTTTCAACAAAACGGGCCTCTTCCTCAGCGCTCAAGCTATTTACATCACGCCCAAGTTCTTCAATAAATGCCCAGCCTTCAGCATCAGCCTGATCCCAAGCCGCACCATGCTTGTCCACCCACTCATCACTTACTTCTGTTACAATCCGCTGCTGATCTTCGCTTAAGCGATTCCAGCTTTCCGGGTTCATAACCACAAACATTGCAGTAGTGTAGCCAATTACAGAAGTGTCAGTGATAGATTCAATAACCTCGCCCTGCTTCCATCCCTTCATAGACTCAACCGGCGCGAATGTTGCATCAACAACGCCGCGCTGCAATGCCTCATAGGTTTCACCCTGACTCATTGCAACAGGTGTACCGCCAAGTCGTTCTACAATCTGAGCGGAAAGGCCGGTTGCCCGCACTTTCAGATCCTGCATATCATCCAAAGAGAGAACAGGTTTTTTGGTAGCAAGGATTCCAGGGCCGTGTGCATGCACATATAGCAAATGAACATCCTGCAATTCTTCCGGCATAAACTCGCGCGCTGCAGCTGTAGCTACTCGAGTTGCTGCCATACCAGAAGGGTATCCAAGTGGCAAGTCCAAACCTTCAAGTAAAGGAAATCGTCCGCGTGTATAGGCAAAACAACTCATGCCAATATCTGAAATGCCGCTTACAGTGCCTTCATAGCACTGATCAGCCCGGGTCAATGTCCCCGCCGCATACACGGTTATCTGCACCGAACCATCAGTTCGCTTTGCAATCTCATCTGCCCACTGCTGAGCCAATTCAGCTTGGATATGTGTAGGTGGGAAAAATACACTGTAGTTCAACTCTACTCGTTCTCCGCTAACTTCTTCCGAACCGCCACAGGCAGTTACGGCAAAAACCGCCACAACCAAGGCTACTAAAACCGCAATTTTCGCGGCGAAACTCATTTTTTTCATTACTTCCTCCAAAGCCTAGTATGAAAAATCAATTCATGTTCTGTCAACACGCGCATCCCAAAACTGGAATGCTAAAATGATTGCAGGGTGTTCAAGCCGTGCTCATCAACAATTTTCAAGCCATGTTCCAAATCCTGAACCTTAAAAATGACCACTGCCTTATTCTTTTCACCTTCCAGCGATGCATATAAATATTCAATATTTACTCCGGTATCGCGGAAAATCTGCATAACCTTTGCCAGTGATCCTGGGGCATCGTCAATTTCGACCGCCATTACATCTGTAAGCCGCGTGGTAAAACCAGCTGCATTTAGAGCCGCAACAGCTTTTTCGGGAGTATTTACAATAACCCGCAATATTCCAAAATCGGCTGTGTCGGCAATTGAAATTGCCCGAATGTTTACGCCCTCTGCAGAAATCACATCAGCAACTTCCGCCAAACGGCCGGCATTGTTTTCCAAAAAAATCGATATCTGCTGAATATGCATATCTACCTCCCTACACGTCTTTACGTTTATCTAGAACACGAACAGCTTTTCCAAGGCTCCGTTCTATTGTCTTGGGCTCCACCAGTTTCACTTTTATTGCAATTCCCAATTCGGATTTCATTGCATGTTCTATTCGTTCACGCAGCTTTTCTAACGCCCGGGTTTCGTCACTAAAAAAGTCTTTGCTCACCTCAACCTGCAACTCGACCTCATCCAGATGCGAGGATCCGCGATCCAGCACGATCAAATAATGAGGATCAGTTTCTTCAATGTCCATTAAGGCATGCTCAATCTGACTAGGAAATACATTTACCCCGCGGATAACCAGCATATCATCAGTACGGCCCAGCAAGCGGTGCATTTTTACCGTTGTCCGACCGCAGCTGCACTGTCCCCGACTTAACATGGTGATATCCCGAGTTCGGTAACGCAGCAATGGGGTGCCCTCTTTCAAAATCGTGGTAAACACCAACTCACCCTTTTCGCCGTCCGGCAAAACCTCACCTGTTTCCGGGTCAATTATTTCTGGATAAAACAAGTCTTCGTTGATGTGCAGACCATCTTGCGCTTCACACTCAAATGCTACTCCGGGGCCCGTAATTTCAGTTAAACCGTAAATATCGTACGCGCGAATTTTGAATTTTTCTTCAATCTCGCGGCGCATATTATCGCTCCAAGGCTCAGCGCCAAAACAGCCGGCCTTCAACTGCATAGCGCTCACATCAATGCCTTGCTCGGCTGCCTCTTCGGCCATGCACAAGGCATAACTGGGTGTACAAGTCAAAATCGTACTGCCGAAATCCCGCATAACCATTAGCTGCCGTTGAGTGTTACCCGCCGACATGGGAATGATATTCGCTCCCAGCCGCTTTGCCCCGTAATGAACCCCCAAACCGCCAGTAAACAAGCCGTAGCCATAACAGTTTTGCACGATGTCATTGCGATCAGCCCCGGCACCGGCTAGGGTTCGCGCCATCGATTCTTCCCAAACCTCGATATCCTTTCTGGTATATGCGTCCACTACCGGCGTGCCGGTGGTGCCGCTAGACATATGAACCTCTTCAACCTCAGATTCTGCGCAAGCAAGCAGACCATACGGATAGATCTCACGCAGATCATCCTTGGTCGTAAAGGGCAATTTTGCGATATCCGCCATACACTGGATATCCTGCAAGCGAACCCCCGCCGCGTCAAACTTTTGCCGATAAAACGGCACATGATTGTACAGCCTATCCAAAAGATTCTTTAATCGAGCAAATTGCAGAGCCTCCCGATTTTTTGCATCCATTGACTCATATTCGGGATTAAAAATCATTTTTTCCCTCCTCTCTTTTCGTATCCCCTAATTATTTCTCCTATGCAGCCTCGGCTACACATCTTTCTTACGATTATCTACAACCCGCACCGCTTTTCCTTCTGCAACCGGCAATGATCCGTTTTCATGCAGCTCAACCTTCGGATTTATCATGATGGAACTATGCAGCGTACGACGAATATGCTCACGCAAAGCATTCAGCGTCCTCGAATCATCTGTAAACATGGAATTATTTACTTCGATTTTGACTGTCAGCTGATCCAGAGCCCCTGCCTTGTCCACAATGATCACGTAATTATTGCCAACCGAATCGATAGCCATAATGACTTCTTCGATCTGAGACGGAAAGAGATTCACTCCGTTGATGATCAGCATATCGTCGGTGCGGCCGGTAATTCGGTGCAGGCGGCGATGGGTTCGTCCACAGGCACAAGGATCGGTATAAAAAGAGCTAAGGTCACGGGTTCGATAGCGCAGAATCGGTGCTGCACTGCGGCACAAGCAAGTAAAAACCAACTCGCCGGTTTCACCGTCGGGTAAGGGTTCCAAACTTTCCTGATCCACCACTTCGGCGATAAAGCCATCTTCCCAGACATGCATGCCGTCTTTTGCCTGACACTCAAAGGCAACACCAGGGCCGTTCATCTCGGACAGGCCGTAACTGTTGTACACATCAATCTCAAGCATTTTTTCAATCTTGCGGCGGGTGTCCTCGCTATAGGGTTCGGCCCCGGCAAAGGCCGCCCGAAGCTTAAGATCAGAGCGGGAAACCCCAAGCTCTTCCATTTTAGACTGCACGTGCAGCAGAAAACTCGGGGTTGCATGCAAAACAGTGGTGCCGAAATCCTGCATTAAGCGAAATTGACGGGCGGTATTGCCTGCGCCGGATGGAATGACCATCATGCCGACTTCTTCGGCGCCATAATGCAAACCAAGCCCGCCGGTAAACAAGCCATAGGTAATCATATTCTGAAAAACATCATCTTCAGTACAACCGGTTGCATAGATGGAACGGGCCACAAAGTCAGTCCAGTTAGCTAGATCATCTTTGTTCAAATATATGACTGTTGGAATTCCGGTTGTTCCGCTGGAAGCATGCATCCGCACCACCTCTTTTTGCGGCGATGCCAGCATGCCGTAGGGAAAGGCAGTGCGCAAATCATCCTTGGTAGTAAATGGAATTTGCTGAAGATCATCAAGGCTGCGGATATCTTCGGCACTTTGTATGCCAACCGCTTGTAAGCGTTGCCGATAAAAAGGTGTGAGCAAAGCCCTGCCTACCGTTTCCCGCAAAGCTGAAAGCTGATGAGCCTCAAGCTGCTCGCGGGGCATGGTCTCCAAGGCTTTATCCCAGTACTGGTATTTCAAGAAACGGCCCCCCGTCCAAGCTCAAAGGCGCGGGCATTTGCTTCCAGCACTTTTTCACCCTTGTGCGCAAAAAGCTCGGCGATAGCCTGCTGTAAGGGCTCAGCCCCAAGTGGCAGAAAATGCGAAGCAGCTCCAACCATCACCATATTTACTGATTTTGCACTACCAGCTTCCCGGGCAATATCTTTTGTTGGCACAATGAACACCTTGGGCAGGGCAGAAATAGCGGCATGAATGCTATCCAGTTCAGGATAATCCGGGATATTCAAAAAAGGCTCGGCGGCGGTAACCAAAGCACCCTGAGGCGCTAACCATTGCACATAGCGCAGGCTTTCCAATGGCTCCATCGACAAAATCAGATCTGCGGCCCCACGGGGAACAAGATCCCCGGCAATATCGCCATCGGCAATACGCAAATGAGCAAGTACCGCCCCGCCCCGCTGTGCCATGCCATGCACCTCGGACTGGCGAACTGTTAAGCCTTGGCCAACAGCAGCCCGGGTAATGATGGCAGCAAGGGCCAAAACGCCCTGACCGCCAACCCCGGCAAGGATTATGTCAGTCTTTTTGCTTGTATCCTGCGTGCTCATGACTGTCCCCCTTCCGCTTTCAATGTTTCAACCATGCCAGCTTTCTTTTTCAGCGCCTTGGCAGCTTCCAGACATGCCCGGCGGAATACAATAACCGATAGGCCCCGGTACTCAATTTCGCGCCGAAAGGCTTCAAGGTTTTCTTCCTCTTTCACCCGCTTCGCTTCCAATTCAATAAGATGATCAGGGTCAACACCCAAACCTTCCAACAAGGGGCGGAATCGTATCGACGGAATCATGGTTTCCTGACAGCCGGTCATGGCAACTGCTTCGTTATCAAGGATGACCAGAGTCATGGGAGTATTTGCTTTTACCGCATCGATGGTAGCGGTCATGCCAGAATGCAAAAAGGTGGAATCGCCAAGAACCGCTACCGAATACTCTATACCGGCATCCGCGGCGCCCTTGGCCATGTTAACCGAAGCGCCCATACACACAATGGTTTCCGGCACAGAATACGGCGGCAATGCACCTAGCGCATAACACCCAATATCCGAAGTAACTGCGGTGGAGCTTTTCCCCTCCAATGCCTTCTTGATTACATCAAAACTATCAGCATGAGGGCAGCCCTTACACAATTGCGGCGGACGGCCGGGCAAAGGCATTGTCTGATCTGCTATGGTTTGCAAAGGCGATAGCTGCAGAGCCTGCCGCACATTATCGGGATCAAGCTCACCGGTACGCGGCAAGCTGCCGTCTAGCTTTCCAGCTATTTGCAGTTTTTGCGGCAAAAGACCGCGAAGTTTCTGTTCGATATAGGGCATGCCTTCTTCGATTACCAACACACGCTGGGCATCGGCGCATAATTGTTGGATCGATTCCAGCGGCAAGGGATACATACCAATATGCAAACGAGCAGGCAATTTTCCTGCACCGACAGCTGCCAGCAAGTCAGCCTCATTTTCTTCGTAGTAGTTTCCGCCCAGACCGGCAGTAATTACCACCGATTTTGTATCGCGACCGTCAATTTCCAGACGGTTCAGTTCGCTGGAATTACTGCCAGCAGCCTTTCCTGCAGCGGCGGATTTCACCGAACGCTCAATCAGAGCAGCATATTTGTCAATGAGTTTCACATAGCGCTTACGGGCCAAAGCCGGAAGCAGCATCCAGGCTGTTCGTTCCTGGCTTTTATCCAGAGGGTTTTCTGAACGCTGTTCGACAACCCGCACCCCTGCCCGTGCGTGAGACAAACGGGTGGATAAACGCATAATTACCGGAACCCCAAACTCTTCGGACAAGTCAAATGCCGCCTGGGTCATTTCATAGGCCTGTTGCTGACTGCGTGGTTCCAAAACCGGAACCATGGCAAAATCAGCAAAAATCCGCGTATCCTGTTCGTTCTGGGAACTGTGCATGCCCGGATCGTCTGCAACCGCAATAACCAAACCGCCTTTTATTTCCAGCAAAGCCGAGTTCATAAAGGGGTCTGCGGCAACATTCAAACCTACATGTTTCATGGTCACCAGCGTGCGCTTACCAGCAAAGGAAACACCAAGGGCCGCTTCCAGTGCTGTTTTTTCGTTTGCACACCATTCGGCCCGTGGACCGCCAGCCTCATATTTGGCAATAAGCCATTCCAAAATTTCTGTAGAAGGGGTTCCTGGGTAGCCATACGAAGCACTAACGCCCGCATGCACAGCTCCCATTGCAACCGCTTCATCACCTAGTAGTGCATATTCTTTCATTCCAAAAGTGTACCGGACTGAGCAAAATCTGTCGAGCAAATTCGCCCCGGCAAAAGCGGGGGTTTGTATTCCTAGCGGGTGCTCCCGGTCTGATGACAATAACTGCCAAGAAAATCGAGTATCAATTCTTTGGCATCGGGATTCCCCAAGTCAGCATCGCGCTTACGAATTGCTGCCAAACCGTCAATGATCACCTGGCGCATATCATCGCGCCGATCTATGGCTGGGTCCTGCAGCAGATCGAGGCAAAAGGCGTCGGCATCCTCAGTGGTGAATTCAGGATAGATTTTCGTCATGGTATGCAAGCTGGTATAAATACAATTAAGCGAATGCTGTTTCATAAAAAGGATACTGTCGGTAATGGCCACCGCTTGCCCGCGAAGATAGTCCACACTGTCGGCCAGGCCAGACAGTTCCGGAACGCTGCGCACCAGCTCACGGGTTTTTGCCCAGCTGTATACCACCGCCCACACATGCAAACTCGGTACACAGTGCAAATGCGGGTCAAAAAAACGAATGAAGCGGGCGTGCCAATCGTCGGCCGCCGGGCGAATTGTAGTACTTTGAGTGTTGGTGTAGATGTGGCCAGCGCGCACATAGAGATCGGAGATACCGTCGACGAAGTCGGCGGCGTAGCGGCGGCCGATAAGGCGTTCGCGGGCGGTGCCGCGCCGCGTGATGCGAAGGGGTGCATAGGCAGCATTCATCCACAAATCGATAAAACTCAGATACAAGGGAGCATAGCGTGCATCAAAAGGAATTTCGGAATCCAAAGGATGATCCACACTGACAACCGGGCGGAAGCGTCCAAAAAACCGCGCCTGCATCTGAGGCCAGAAAAACCATACCAGAACATTCAATACACAGCGAACAACCCGCCAGCGGGTTGCCTTGTGCATCATGGTTCCCACTATCGGGGCAATTATTCTCTTGTTCACAGCATTCTCCTCCAAAGCACCCACTATACCGGCCGCTGTACATTCTGCATAGCAGGCGGCATTCTTTTATGCCCCCATGAGATATCCCAAAAGCCCCATTGCTAAAAAACGCGGAATACGGGTTAGAATGCTAGTTGTTACAAAGGCACGAAAATTCATACCATAGATTCCAGCAGTCCAGCAGACTGAGCTGTAGGGCAAGGGCGAAAAAGCGCCAACTATAACTGCCAGAATCCCATAGCGATCAAATAGATCTTTTCCCTTGTGCAAATGTTCAGTACCAAAACGCTCAGCAAAACGCTCAGAACCCATCCGTTTTCCAAGGTAATACCCCAAAACGCCTGCACAACAACTGGCAATACCGCCCATCAGAGATACTTCAAGCAGTTTCACACCACCGAATGCTGCACTAAAAATGAGCAGATCAGGTGAAATTGGCTGGATTATGGTATCCATCAACATTACTATGGGAAAAACAGCTATCACACCAAAATGAGATATGAATTTTATTAAATATTCATTGATGAAGGGAAACAGAAGAACAAACACAAGCCCTGCGCCAAGCAGCAACAGAATAAAAGGAATCAAACCAATTTTTTTAATCACTTAATTTTTCTCATTCTTCTGAATGTTCTTTCACTTGTATTTCACCGGCTTTTTC
Organism: uncultured Spirochaeta sp.; assembly: GCA_964398645.1. Lineage (GTDB taxonomy): Bacteria > Spirochaetota > Spirochaetia > DSM-27196 > DSM-8902 > Spirochaeta_B. The sequence continues at coordinate 2,161 of CAYNNU010000032.1, read as the reverse complement.
CAAACCGATCTTTGTTAAAATTGGACCGATAATTTCAAAAAACAGACATGTTGCGGTTACTGTAGTTATGACAACACTTCCGATTTGTGCGCCATGGCTGCCGAACTCAACCAATTCCTGCTTAACAATAAGCGCAAGCCCAATTGCTACCCCGGCTTGCGACAAAATACCCAAGCCCAGATATTTGCGTATCGTATCTGGCAAACGACCTATGGTTGCCCCAAGGCTTGCCCCTGCAATCAAACCGCCTGACCGCCCTGCCACGTACACTAGTCCTAGAACCCCAAGAGCCCCCAAAGCTGCAACATGTAGATTCGAACCGGCCAGCACAAAAAACAGGATAAACAATAGCGGCATAAACTCGGATAGTTCACGATGAATTTTTTCAACCAGTTTCATCGGCTGAGTATTAACCACAACAATTCCCACAATCATATTTGTCAAAATCAAAGATAAGTGAAAACGCTGGCTAATACCTGCTGTAATCAAAATAAAAGCAAATAACAAAATGAACAAATCACGACCTGTTTTGAGTCGCCGGGCTAGCAGTGAAAAAAGCATGGCAATTACGACACCAAAACCGACACTTAAAACTACTTCTAATAACGGCCCTGACATGAGCTCCAGAAAACCTGGTTGTTCGCCCCCCATTTCCACGGTCAAAAGTGACTTTACAATAGCCGAAGCAAAACCAAAAATGATAATCCCCAACCCGTCATCAAAGCCAACAACCGAGTACAAGGCCTTGGTTAAAGGCCCTCGTGCTTTATATTCCTGGATAATAGCTACTGTGCCCGCCGGTGCACTGGCAGGTGCAATAGCACCAAAAATCAATGCCAGGGGTAAGTCGCGTGTAAGTGCATACACCGCAGCTGTTACCATAATAAAGGCCATCAAAGATTCAGCAAAAATGACTACAACGATCCCAGCACCTTGTTTTTTCAGACTGGAAAGACTTAATTCCAAACCAATACTTACCGCAACAAAGCTCAAAGCTATGTCAGTAATAAATGCTAGATTCAGCTGGAACTCATCATTCAGAATATTCAGCAAGGATGGCCCCATACACACACCGATTATCATAAAACCAATAATGGAGGGAAGCCGAATAAACTTCATGCTTTTGCCTACAAAAAATGCGAGAGCCATCATTAAGCCGATGGCTAGTAATGGCGGCATATGCAAAGACTGCACTGCGTTTTGTATGGCTTCAATGGTATGCATCAGGTTTCTTACTCCTTCCAATGTGAAACAGCTGCCAGAATCGCATTGCGTGAACCACGAATAACCTTCTCGTCAACACAATAACTTAATCGAAACCAGCCGGGCGCTCCAAAACCACTGCCGGGAACTGCCAGAACCAGCTGTTTTTTCAGGGCATCGATAAAAGCAACATCATCTCCCGCCTGTTCTCCCCCGCCTTCCGGAACGCGGCAAAACAAATAAAAAGCACCTTCTGGCCGAGCGTAGTCGATACCCGCCTCGTCCAATATTGCAGTGAAGGCATCTCGCCGTCTTTCGTAAATAGAGACATCGACAGCGACATCAACCAATTCTGCAACAAGCCGTTGCATAAGCGCCGGTGCATTCACATAGCCCAATACCCGCGTTGCCCAAGCTAGGGCTCCCATCAATTGTTCGCCGCCATCGGCATCCGGATGCACTGCAATATAGCCAATACGCTCACCGGCCAAAGAGAGGCTCTTGGAAAAACTGGTTACTACAATGGCATGTTCATAATTCGCCAAGACCGGCGGAACCGGTTCTTTTCCATAACTGATTTCCCGATAGGGTTCATCAGCAATTACATAGGGCATACGTCCGCAAGCCTTCCCATGAGCGCGCAAACAATTTCCAAGTTCCTTTAGGCGTTCAGCAGAATACACCCGCCCAGTTGGATTATGCGGCGAGTTAATTAATACTGCCGCTGTCCGTTCGCTAAGGGCTGCGGAAATGGCAGAAATATCCAAATCAAAATCTTCCCGGCTATCCACCAAAACCATATTCCCGCCATGATTGGCGATATATGCACCATACTCAACAAAATACGGGCGAATAACCAAAACCTCATCAGCAGGATTCAAAATTGATTTCAAAACGGCATTCAAACCACCTGCAGCCCCCACCGACACAACAATCTGATCGGATGAAAGCTCTACAC
>CAYNNU010000031.1:0-15400 GCA_964398645.1 uncultured Spirochaeta sp. | reverse complement strand
GCACTGTATCGCTCAAAAAAGATTATACAGATGCAGATATAAAAAAGCTGAAAAAACTAGAAAAGACAATCAAAAAAAACCGCGGCTCGCTACGAACTGGACGAATAGCAATTCCAATAATCATTCTAGCCGCTGGATTACTTTTTTCTGTTATCTGGAAAAACCCTTTGCTCTCAGGCGTTTTGGAAAAAGGACTAGAGTTTGTTTTTCAGGCCGAGGCAGATATCGAAGGGCTTAACCTTTCGCTGGCAACTGGCGAGCTTTCAATCGACAGAATTGCCGTTTGCAATAAAAATAATCCAATGCAGAACCTCTTTGAAATAGAGGATTTACACTGCGATATTCAAACCACCGCCCTCCTTCAGCACTCCTTCATAATCCAAGAAATGAGAATCGGCGGCTTTTCCAGCGGCACCCAACGCGAAACAGAAGGAAGAATCTATACATCTTCGATCACTGACTCAGACGAGCAAAGCTCAGCAGGCGGGGCAAGCATTTTCTCAGAAGAAGCTACGGATTTTGACAGCAATACAGCAAAACAACTTGTAGCTGATTCTGCTGGAGAACTGGAATTATCCCGCAACGCCCAAACCGCCCAAGAAAGCACCAAAACTGCCATTACTGAAGGTTCACAGCAGCTTGCTGCAGCAGAAAACAATATGACAGAATTACAAGCTGATATGCAGGCGGTTCAAAACATAAATATTGCCAATCTCTCTTCTGTTGCAGATCTACAGGCAGCAGGCAGCCAAGTACAGACGGCCAGAGCATCACTGCAACGGGCCCAGGAAACGGTACAGCCGGCCATTGAGCAAACACAGAACAACATACGCAGCGCGAACGAAGCCTATTCAGCCATAGCAAGCGGCGCAGAAAATGATTACCGCAGATTACGGGCTTCAGTAGCTGCTGGAACTGATAATCCCCAGCAAGCCGTTCTCGCAATGGCCGCAAACATTTTTTCCGATGATATCAACACGGTATTGCAGAATATCTATAGCGGCTACCAACAATTTCAGCGCCTACAGCAAATAGGCAAGCTCTCGAACAGTGCGCAAGAAGACGATAAGTCCATGGGCGTAAGCGGGCGAGACATTGCCTTTCCAGCCACCAATCTACCTACATTCTATTTGAACAATGCAGAAGCACATATGAACGACGAAACTGAACAAAGTCTTATCATTCAACATGTAAGCTCGGATTCGCAAATCGAGGGTAACGAACCGATGTTTTCATACGCTCGCAGCAGTCAATCCCAAGGCTTACGTGTTTCAGGATTAATCATTGGCGAAAATCAAGATCAAATGCTACTGACAATACGAGCAATTGCAATTGACCTGGAACTGGAAACTGAAAGCGCTGATTTTGGCACCTTTAGCCTACAGGGGACTACAAACATGAACTGGAATGCCACCATAGAAGATGATGAAATACAGCTTTCAGGAACTATCAGCATTTTAGAGCCCGAATGTAGTGCCGGAGAAAGCAGAATCGCCACAATTACCAGTCAGGCAATAAACAACAGCCAAGTTTTCAATATGGATGTACAAATTATTGCCCGCAACGGGAGATTGGAAAGCATATCCGGCAGTACAAGCTTAGACCAAATACTTGGGAATCTATTTCAAGAAGCAGTAGATCAACGGATGGCTGAATTCGATACCGCTTTACGACAAGAACTGAATGCAAAGGCTGACGGCGAAGAAGAGCAATTATCAGAACAGCGCGAAGAATTATCCGGTCTTTCACAGCAGGCGAACAGCGTCCAAAATGAGCTAAGCGAATACCAGCAGATCATTGCAGAAAAGCAGGCGGAAATTGAACGAGAGGTTGCTAAACGAACCGGACAGCAGACACAACAGGTAGAAGATGCTGTGCGCAGCGGCAGCCAACGCTTATTGAATAATCGAAGTTTACCATCGTTCTAGGCGCGGACGGTACGAAACACTACAGTAGCAGTTGTTTTCTTCCGAAAGACAGCTGGTTTTGACGCTCGGATTTCCATTTCTCGGATTGCCGGGAATGTACCCAATATTTTTTCTGCGCAGGCGCGGCACAAAAACTCTAAAGTTACATAAGCCCCATTCGCAGCAGTGCTCAGAATTGTATCAGCAAGAATACAGTAGTCCACGCAGTCTTCCATTTTGTCTGTTTCTGGAATTGCCGACTCAGCGTAAATACAAGAAACATCCAGAATCAATTTCTGCTTTTTTCGCCTCTCATGTGGCAGAGCACCAATAATGCAACGGCAGGAAAGACCCTGTAGCTCAATTGCCAAAACAGAACCTTTACTCACCTTTACCACTTACTTTTCCAGCCAGTTCTTTGATCAAAACCTTGCTACGGCGTTTTACGTCATAACTTTCACGTCTTTTTTCAGGTAGATCGGTATACGATGCCTCAACAAAACCATACTGTGCAAACCAGTCTGCTGTTTGAGTGGTTAATACAAAAAGCCGTTGAAAGCCCTGGGTTTCAGCCCGCTTTATCAGATATTGCAATATTTGATTCCCTACGCCCGTTCCACCTTTTTCTACATCAGATGCAAGAGCTGCAATCTCAGCTGAATCTTCTCCCCAAGCATGTAAGGCCCCACAGCCAACAATCTGCTGGTCGGCTGCAAAAACCACATAATCCTGTAAGCGCTTTAGAATACTATTGATTGAGCGTTGAACCAGTATCCCCTGCTCCATCGCCGGCTGCATAAGCCGAATTACGGCTGGAATATCCGATTCCTTTAATGGTCGCATACTTTCAAATGGAAAACGGTGAATCATAGTACCAGCCCCTCGGTTGGTAAAGATTTCTTCCAACATTACCCCATCCAAGCGCCCATCAACTAAATGTGCACGTTCAACACCGGCTTCACAGGCCTGCACAGCTCCTTCCAGTACGAAGCGCAACCCTTCATCACATTTTGTATTATCAGATAGTAACGCGCGAGCCTGATCGGGATACAAACGCGAAATCCTGCCAGTATCATCCAAAAACACATTCTTGGGCAAAGAAAAATCCTTGGCAACAAGTACATTATTCCCCACAAGGTAAAAAAGCTTTGCAGCAGATAAATCTATACTCAAACGTGAAGCGAGCTCCACACTGCTAATATTATATGGACGGCCAGTTATACTCCAACCAATGCAAGGAAAAATGGGAACAAGCCCATCATCAAGCACTGATTGAATCAAATCAATACTAATGGAATCCACGCGCCCGGAGGCTTCGAAATCAACACCATCAATTACTCCAAGACCACGACTTCGCACCCAGTTGCCAATTATTCCGGTTACCGCATGTCGGCTAAGCAGAGTCATAACCCGGTTTGCGGCATCAAAAGCGGCCATTTTAATAAATGGAATCGCTTCAGGACTACTTACCCGAACGCCATTTTTCTTGGTAGAAGAAATACCATAGCGCTCAAGGACTTCATCAATATGCCTTCGTGCCCCCGGCACCAATACAACTCGAATACCGATCTGCTGAAGTAATACTATATCCTGTAACAAGACCGGAAACGAATCATGCGCAATAATGTCATAATCGATCTGTATGACAAAAACCTGGCCCTGAAAGCGATCTGCATATGCAAATATGTCCCGAATTTGATTAACTACCATACTATCAGTATGCCGAAAAGATGGGGTACTTGCCAATCCATGCCGATAGTTATAATACTAGAAGAGAGGAGAAAATTATGCCTTCCAATATTCGAAGCATTCAAATGAAACTTCGTGGAAAAGTACAAGGGGTTGGATTGCGATTCTTTTTGCTAGGCAACGCCCGCGGCCTTGGGGTAGACGGCTGGGTATGCAACAATAGTGATGGCACGGTGAGTTGTCATGCACAGGGAGATATCACAAGTATAGATATGTTTATCAAGGCAGCCAAGGAAGGGCGGCACTCTGCCATAATTGAAGGTATTGAAATTACGGAAACGACAGTGGATGCCAGTCTCAGTGGCTTTGAAGTACGCACATGTTAATTTGAGTAGTATCCCGCCGAATGCAATTCAAAAGAGAATCCGAACCTTTAGTCCTGCACAAGAAAAAATGTTGTATCAATCTCTGCCGCTAAGGGTAGTAATAAGCGCCGCAAGCGGTTAACCGCATCCAAACTCGCCGATTCATCTAGACCATCCGATTGAAACAAAGCTAACAATCTTGGCGTAGCTGTTTCTAAAGATGCGCGCAAACTATTTCCAGAAAGATGTATAACACTGGCCTGTAGGTGGACTTCACTCCCGGCTGAATGGATTCTACGACTCAAGAGAGAAACCATATTTCCATTATCCTGAACAATCAGCAGACGATAATCGGCCAACTGAAGTGGAAACACTTTTACCAATTGCCCTGATACACGAGCAGTTTTTCCATCATAGGCGGCAGGATTTTCTGCCACCCGAGAAATTGAAGCCGAACAAGCAGTAATGAAGACCATAAGGATGGATAGGAAAAAAAGCAAAGCTACCCTTCGGTTCAATTTCGGCTTGTGCATACTACACTCCCCTATTTCGAACGGGCAAACGGAAACTGTTTAGGGATGGATCACGTTCAACCTTGAGCATTTCATAGGCACCCAACAATAAATCTTCAGTTGTATCCAGATCAATACAGGAATCCGTAATAGATACACCATACTTCATCGAATCACTCACATCTTGCCGACCTTCATTGATATTACTTTCCAGCATAAAACCACGTATAGATGTGTTTCCAACCACACGTTGCCGCACCACTGACTCTACAACCATGGCCTGCCGCCGGTGATCCTTCCGGCTATTGGAATGACTACAGTCAACCACAATAGCATCTGACAAACCTGCTGCCAAAAGAAGTGTGCGGGCATCTTCAATGTGTTCTTCATGATAATTCGGCCCCGGCCGGCCACCACGCAAAATAACATGGGAAGCGCTATTTCCGGTAGTTCGAACAACACAAGTCTGGCCTGAATCATCAATACCAATAAAACTATGGGGGGCATTACAGCTTGCCATTGCATTTATAGCATTTTCAACATTCCCATCGGTGCCGTTCTTAAACCCAACCGGCATCGATAATCCGCTAGCCATTTCCCGATGAGTTTGGCTTTCTGTTGTCCTCGCTCCTATGGATGCCCATGACAATAAGTCAGCAATGTACTGAGGCACAATTGGATCCAGCACCTCACTGCCAGCCGGCAAACCAAGTTCATTTACCATCAAAAGAAATGAACGCGCACTGCGCAAGCCCTCCTGAATATCATAACTGCCGTTCAAATGAGGATCGATTACCAGACCGCGCCAGCCTAGCTTAGTTCGCGGTTTTTCAAAATACACACGCATAACAATAAAAATTTTCTCTGCAACTTTTTCGCGAATAGCTGCAAGACGGCGTGCATATTCTTCACCTGCCTGCATATCATGGATTGAACAAGGTCCTACAACAGCCAGCATCCTGTCATCACGTCCAGCAATAATATCCTCAACAGTGGCCCGTCCCTCTTGCACGGTTTTACCAGCACTATCTGAAAGAGGAAATTCCTGCATCAAAACCCGCGGTGAAACAAGCGGGTCCATACCGGCTATTCGAAGATTTTCCGTTCTTATCATTTTTGAGTCCTTCACTTTTTGATTTGTACGTGCACTATACTACTTGCGTTTGATGATTGCCAAGGTGATATCGTCTTCCTGTTCGCTCATCCAGCTATCAACAGCCTTAAGTATCCGCTCAATAATTTGTTTAGGATTTCGCTGTCGGTTTTCAGATATTATTTTATGAAGACGTTCTTCGCCAAACATTTCCCGCTCCCCGGCAGAATCATCCATACCCGCATTACTGTCCTTTCGTGAAATATTCTTGGCTTCAGTAATACCATCGGAATACAATACAAGAATATCCCCTGATTTCAAACGAAAAGAATAGCTTTCATCCCCTTGAATCGCCTCATCCAGTATGCCCATTAAAAAGCCAGTCGATGCAATCGGTTCAACTGATCCATCAGCAGCTCGACAGATTACCGGTTCAGCGTGATCGTTTCCAAACATTTCAAAATTACCCTCACGATCAAAGCGAAACATCCGGAAGGTCATATACATGTGGCTGTACTGAGAACCAAGCTTACTTCGCTGTGAAAGCCGGCCTTGTATATTATCATACAAAGTAGCATTGATTGTCTGATATAACTGCGGCAATGGTTTCTTTCGTACTTGTGAATCAGTCATAAGGGTATTAAAAGCAACCTCGCTCATCATCATCACCAGACCGCTTTTAAGTCCATGACCGGAAACATCACCAAAAACTCCAAAAAATGGCTCTTGGCTCATATCAAAATCATAATAGTCCCCGCCAACCTCAGTAGCTGTACGCATAAAGGCAGCCAACTCATACTCATCGGTATCTTCAACTATCGGCAGGATTGAAGTCTGGATATCTGTCGCGATTTCCATCTCCTGTTCCATTCTTGCAGTTTGCTGAACCTGAGTATACAGGCGGGCATTTTCAATCGAAATTGCAGCTTCAACTGCAAATGCCTGTAGCAACTCGAAGTTTTCCTCGGTAAACAGCCCCTTAACCTGCCGGTTATCCAGGTAAATTGCCCCCAAAACAGCACCATTGGTAATCATAGGAACGGTAATAATTGATTTCATGGAATGAAGGACAACGGTTTCATCACCATCAAGTTCCTTCTCCGCATCCATTATCAATTGCCCTTTACCTTCGTTCACAGTTGTCTGTACAACCTGCCGACTATAGGCCATTTCTTCGGTTTCTTCCCGCTTATCAATCGATTGCTTAGCCTTGAGCACCAAACCATCACCTGGATTTTCCGACCCTTTATCATCTTCTGCAACACTAGGCTCTTCAGATTCACAAAGGAACAAGGCACCACGTTCTGCACCTGAAACCTCAATGGCCAAACTCATAATTCTTGGCAATAGCTCATCCATAGAATGGACCTGCGCCAACTGTTCAGAAAGTTTCAATAAATATTTTAGCTGGCGTTGATATGAAAACTCGCTCTGAGTAGCGGTCATTGTATGGGTGGATTCCATATCAAATTCATCAGATGATGTTTTCTGAAGCTGGTCGGGGTCCATATACCGCAACCATGTTCGTTCAGCAATAGAAATATGAACATCCAAGTCCAATTCCTTATAGACTACCATGGCCTCACGAAAGATTGCTTCGCCTTTTTCAACCTCACCTTTTAACGCAATAATCACGGCTAAGGCAACTTGACTTTGTGCACGAATAAATCGGTAATCATCGCCCAATTCATCACACAAGGCTATTGCTTGCTCGATTTCTTTTTGCGCGGCCTCATAATCAGCAGGATGCATTGATAAATAGCAAAAAGCAGAAATACGGTTTTCCCACTGTGAAACCAACTTCTGATTCGCAATAGCTGCAGACACCTTTGCCTGTGCCATTTTTTCCCGGGCTTTATCTACCTTTCCGGTTATTGCATATAATTCAGCCAAGTTATACAAAAAGTTATAAAGCCCTAAAGAAACATGGTTTTCCTCGGCAAGCCGCACTGCTTTGGAAATTTCCTTTATTGCCGGTTTGTTCCTGCCTTGCAAAGACATTGCCAGCCCGACAAAATATTGCAAAGATATTTCCAGGGCGATGTTCTTTTGTTCACGCGCCATTTGCATTGCATGCTGACTTAAATCGATTGCTTTTAAGGGACTGCCAACCATAATTTCTATCGCAGCGGCATAAAAAGCAATGTAGAGTTGAAACATTTCATTTTCTGTTTGCCCGTACTTAGTCTGCAGGGTATGTAATGCTGTAAATGCTTTTTCCTTTTGCCCAAGATAGCCATAACTTTGGGCAAGCATCCCAAGAGAATACATATTTTCCAGCACTTCATGAGCGGGTAGCAAATCAAGCCCTTTTTGAATGTATTCAATTGACTCGGAAAAATTTGCCAACAGACACTGGGCCCGGCCAATCGCACAATAGGGGATCGCCAGCAATTCAGGAATATTCAATTCCTCAGCAATAGGAATGAGCATATGGTAATATTCCATTGCTTTTGCCTGATTACCGGAAAAGAAATAGTTTTTTGCTAATTGATAGAATGACTGCGCAACCCCATTCTGATCGTCGCCTTCCTCTGCGATTGCAGCCAACTCATCCAGCAATTCAATATTCTTTGCATATTCACCCAATTGAAAATTCAAACTGGCAATTTCCAAGGTCAATTTTATTCGTGACTGCAAAGTATTATCAGTCTGCTTACCAGACTCATTTAGAATAGCTAAAGCGTCATATAAAAATTGTACAGCCTGGCGGAATGAATAGCTTTCCTGTGCCTGACGTCCTGCCTGAGTTGTGTAGGTATATGCCTTTCCCTTACTTCCTGACAAAGTATAGTGATATGCTAGTTGGTAAACCTTATCTGCACCTTCATAATCAGCCTCTAGCTTCTGTGCAGTAAGCAAATGTAGCTTACGAAAAAGGGCCTCATCCATATCCGTAGTTAATGAATCCAGAACCTTTTCGTGAACGAAGGTGTACAGAACCCCACCTGATTCAGACATGGACTCTTCGACCAACTGTGCAGTGATTGCCTTTTGCAAATGTTCAAGTAGTGCTTCCTGATCAATATCAGATGAAACCTGTTGGGCTACCGCAAACAAGACTGAAAAGCTAAAATCCCGGCCAACAACTGCTGCATACCCAAGGATTTCCTTTGTCTTTGCTTCGATTCCCTGAAGTCGATGGCCAATCTTGTCCGCAATTGACGACGAAAAGGTAAATGCTGCAAGAGCGTCAAGATCTACCGACCAACCATCTTCTTTTTGCTGCAAGACCGCTTCTTCAACAAGGGTCTTGATATTTTCAACAACCAACAATGGATTTCCCTGGGAACTTTCATACAAACGTTCACCAAGTTCACGCAGACCGATATAGATATCACCAAAGATTTCGCTTACCAGATCTTCCACATCTTCAGCAAGCAAAGGGTTCAAGGTCAATATCTCTACCTGACCGGCCTGAGCTCGCTCTTTAACAGTCTGCATCAAATCTTCGACCCTATTGGCATCCTCTTCACGAACGGAAACCACAACATAGAGGCTACTTGCCTCAATATAATCTGCCAAATAGGAGAACAACTGAACACTGCCATAATCCCAGAAATGCGCATCGTCAAAACCCAACACAAAGGGATGTTTTGGACTTGCTACGGTCAAAAAGAAATCTTTGAGTTTTTCGAAAAAGATCTCATTCTCCTGACGAGAGAATCGCAAATCATCACTGTACTCACCAACAAGCGGAGCGGCTTCTGGAATAATCTTTGCCAGCAAGCGCCCTTCCTCACCTAACTTCTCGGTAATAGACTCCTGAATTGCCTGCCGCTGTGTTTCCGGCATACGCAAAACAATCTCCATTATCCGTTTTACTATTTCAATAAAAGGAAAATATGGTTGACTTTGAGAGCGCTCAGAACTGGAAACTTCAAGAAGGAAGGCATTTTTACTACTCGTAAAACGCTGCATTTCCGAAACCAAGCGGCTTTTACCAACCCCAGATTTACCTAAAACAAGAGTGATAAAACCCTTGCCTAAAATCGTATCGTTTAAATGATCCAGTAGGCGTTTGCTTTCTTTTTTCCGCCCAATTAGCTGCGTACGATAATTCAGATTTTTCAGGCGGTCTTTTTTTCCCAACTCAAGGTAAAAACTCTTTTTCTGCTCTTCATCAAGACCCAGATAGGTTTGCAAATCCTCGGCAAAACCGAATGCACTTTGATAACGATCATCCGGATCTTTTTTCATGAGTTTCAAAATAATTTTGCTTACAATGGGAGATAGCCCCTGAACCAAATCTTCCGGCTTGTCTGGAATTTTGGCGATATGCTGGTGAATCAATTCGCCGACATCGGTTGAATGATAGGGTAACTCACCTGTTATCAGCTGATAAAACAAAATACCCACAGAATACAGGTCTGAACGTGTATCTACATTTCGCTTAAGGATACCACTTTGCTCCGGAGACATGTAGGCAAAGCTTCCAACTACAGCATTTTTCTCAATAGTGAACATTTTTTGAATGTTCATAAGATTAGCAACGCCAAAGTCTAAAATTTTTGCTGAGGTATTATTGTCAACAATGATAACATTGCTAGGCTTTAAGTCCCGATGCACAATTCCTCGGGAATGAACATAATCCAATGCACGGCCGACCTGCAGCATTAGATCGACCTTCTGATCAACAGGGATATCAGCACTTTTCACTGCTTCTCGGAGATTTATTCCTTCAAGATACTCTGTAACAATATATAAACGATCGTCCTGTTCAATAAATTCGATAAAACGAAGAACATTCGGATGATTCAGAGTTTCAAGAAGCTCTGCTTCCTTCTTGAAACGGATAAAGGTTTCACTAGAAGAATCAACATTATCTTTTAGGGTTTTAATTGCAACAGTTCGTTCTTGCTTTGTGTCGACGGCACGGTATACAACACCCATTCCGCCTTCACCAATTTTCTCAATTATTTCATACGAACCAATTCGTGAAGCCCCCATGAAAACTCCTTTGCCGCTTGATGTCTACACGTACTGCCAACAAGTCTAACACATTTATAAAAGATCTGCACCCGTTTTAAGAAGATTTACTGTATTAGATTGCGGTTTGCACATGCCCCTGCTATGCTGAGCAAATGGCGAAAAATACTACGGATATCCAGATACGATATACCAACAGCATGAAAAAGATTTCATCCACAAGTTGGAACCGCCTGGCAAAAGGTTATTCCTTATTAATGCAGCATTTTTGGCTACTATTACTGGAAAAAAGCAAAACCGTTGGTAGTTACACTGACTGGAATCCAAACCATTTTACTGCCTGGTATAAACGAAGATTTCTTCCTCCCCGCCTAGTTGCGGCGGCGCCTTTGTATATCCGCACCCACAGCAGCGATGGCGAGTTCATATACGATAAGCCTTTTGCTGAAGCGGCACAAAATCTTGGCTTCGGTTATTACCCAAAACTCACCGGCATGAGCCCCTGCAGCCCAGTACCATCTTTTGATATTTTAATCGACACCCGATGGTGCGCTAATTACAAAATTGATCCTGAACTATTCAAGCAACAATTGCTTGCTGAAATTTGCCGTTATACAAGCAGAAATAATTTCTATGGTGTACATCTACTATTCATTAAAGAAAGCTTTCGCCCTGCAGCAATTTCACTCGGCCTTTCCCGCTGGCAGCATAATGGATACCAATGGCGAAACCAATCCTACAGCTGTTTTGACGACTTTACAAATACACTGAATAAAAACCGGCGAAAAACCATTCGAAAAGAACGCACTTTTTTACAAAAAAAAGGAATTCACGTTCAAATGTTTCGGGGTCATAAAATGCCTGTTCGCTGGTATAAACGCATGTATGAATTCTACCGAAGAAGCGCACAAAAATTTGGTTCGGAAGCATTGCAGTATCTTACAAAAGATTTTTTTAACGGACTTGCCAGAAAAAAAAGCGATAAGCTATTATTTTCAGTGGCCTTTCGGGCTGAAAGCTCTGAACCAATTGCCATGGCAATGTTCATTATTGACGGTTTCCACTTACTTGGACGCTACTGGGGTTGCGAAAGCGAAGTTCCATTTTTGCACTTTGAATGCTGCTATTACTCTGCAATCGAATGGGCGATTAAACACAACATTCAGCTTTTCAACCCAGGCATGGGAGGAGACCATAAAACCCACCGCGGATTCCTAAGCAGCCTGGATGAAAGTTATCACTGGTTTCCTGATCTGCGAATGGAAAGCCTATTTCAAGGTAATATTCATAAATTCAACAATCTAGCCATCAAAATCCAGCAGGAACAAAAAGAACTCAGCCCGATCAAGTATATAGATACCGTTTAATCTTCAAGGTTGGTGTCTTTTCAAAAGGCTCATAACGCAGCACTACATCGGCAATTCGGGAGAAAACATTCAATTCACTGTTTATCCGACTGCGCAATTCAGTAGCATAGCCCTCCACATCTTCCTTAAACTGCTGAACTCCCTGTTGCACGATATCGCTACTATTCTGCATGCCTTCTTTTAAGCCGGCATACACTTCACGATGCCATTCCTTGACACTGGCATAACTATGCGCTAGGTGCTCGAGTAATGCTTCGTAGTTCAAAAAGACCATAGCAACCAGGCGATCATCCTTCTGAGTTACCAAAGACTCCTCAACATAAGGGTTTTCATTGATAACAGCCTCAATCTCTTCTGGGTATATGTTTTCTCCGCTAGAGCCCAAAATCATATTCTTAATTCGACCCCGAATTGACAAAACCCCTTTAGCCGAAATGTGACCAATATCACCGGTACGAAACCAACCGTCTTCTGTAAAAACTTCATCAGTTCGTTGAGCATCTTTGTAGTAGCCCTGCATAACATTCGGCCCTTTTACCTGCACTTCTCCTTCATTCTTGTCACCATAGGCGCCATCAAGGCGCATTTGAACGCCTTCAAGCACCGGCCCAATTGCACGAAAAGTTGTTTCGAAAGGAGCAGAACCTGCGATAAGGGGTGCGGTTTCTGTAAGACCGTAACCGATCGCATAAGGGAAACCTGCATCACGCAGAAAGCGCTCTACATCCGGCGCCAAAGATGCACCGCCAATGCCAAAAAAATGCAATCTTCCGCCAAAAAGTGCATATACTTTTCGACCAGCTGCTTTATGCAAAATTTTCTGAATTGGCCGGAAAGCATACAGGAGTCGCATCAAGAAGTTTTTTCTTAATTTTGGCAACACACTATTTCGAAAAATCTTTTCAATAAATAGGGGCACACTCAGCATAAGGTGAGGACGCAGCTTTTCAAGAGCCGGCATGAGTACTGAGGGTGAAGGCGGTTTTGGCAGATAGTACACACAGGCACCGCTGACCATTGGAACCAGAAAACCAAGCGTACACTCATAGGCATGAGATAATGGCAAAAGAGAAACCAAAACCTCGCCTGCCTCTATACTAGCTAAAGGACAGGCTCCGATTACATTGCTGATAATATTTGCGTGAGTAAGCATAACTCCCTTGGAATTTCCCGTTGTTCCTGAAGTATAGATAATCGCTGCAAGATCATCTTCCTGAGGATCGGTATCATCATTTCCACCAATCATCACAATTGGCTCGTCATTACATAGCAAACTGTCTAGCGTAATAACATGCCGCTTTTCGCCCATACCAGCAGTTTTTTCCATCTGCCGTTCTGAAACGAAGAGTGCCTTTGCTCCGGCATGTTCGAGTATATTTTCAACCTCTACTGGGCCAAAATCTGGCAACACTGGCACAACTACAGCCCCAATACGAGAAATTGCTAAATAGGCCGTACACCAATTGGGCATATTTTCAGATAGAATGGCAACCTTATCACCAGGTTGAATGCCCTTCGACCGTAAACCAGCGCCAAGAATTCGACTCAATTCATCAAGATCACCATAGGTCATCGGTTCAAGGTCGGAATATCCAACAGCCCCAAGGCTACGATACTTCTGCACACTCTCTCGAAATGCTTCTGGAATTGTCAGCTTCTGTATACTCATGTCGAAATGGTATATTTAAAAATCAAACAAGGCAAGCAAAATCTTATATGAGCCGAAAGTTCAAGTTACCATAGCGCTTGCCGCGTCAAGGATTATATCGAGTTCTGTCCAGCCCGGTAGCCATCAACAAAAGCCTGCACCATCCGACGAATATCATGCTGAATTGGCCGCACCTGCTCCAATTTTTGTTGAAAATCACCTTCAATTTTTGATGGGTCTGGAAATGGCCAGTGAATCCGTTTTTTTTCAGCCGGAAAGATAGGACAGGCATCCCGGGTTTCAGGATCACAGACAGCAAAAACATAATCGTACCTAGCCCCTGCGGCATGTAATTCATGAACACTCTGCGGCTTCTTGCCAGTTATATCAATTCCATCTTCTCGCAACAATTCAACAACAACCGGGTTTAATACCCCAGGTTTTATTCCAGCACTCTCAACCTCAAACAAATCACCACCAAAGCGCCGAAAGTACTCATCCGCCATCTGACTACGGGAAGCATTATGCACACAAATTACCAGAATCCGTTCCTTCTTTTTCATGACCGAATGATAGCCTTCTGCCAGCTTGCAGGTCAATCATCTTTTATCTTGAAATAGTTCATGCTATACTCCAGCCATGAAAATAAACGGTGGAGCCCGAACTTTCGTTATACTATTTGGAATTGAAATTGCCTTGCTAGTCATTATTGCGGCTGTTGTCTCATTTATGCACGGACAAGGTCGAATGATTGTACGCTCACCTTTTCTAATGGGCGAAAACCCCAGCGTCGCCTATGTTCTTGGCGAAGCCGAAATGCGCTTACCAGAAAACGATAATTGGCAGAAAATTGAGATCGGCCAAACCCTTACCGCCGGAACTATAGTACGCACTGGCGTTGATGGCCGACTGGATATTCGCTTTGCAGATGGTACTGCTGTACGGCTACAGGAAGATACAAGATTGAGTATTGATGAAAGCTCTATACGGCAACTTACATTAAACCTACAAGAAGGCAGTATGGCGGCCCGCTTTCACCGTCGCTTTATGGAACAGAAATTCCAAATTAGAACCCGTTTTGCCACTGCGGGCATCCGCGGAACTAGTCTCCACGTTGAAACAGATGCAAATGGAACGCGTATTGCCGTTCTAAGTGGTTTGGTTGAAGTGACATCGCTTAACGCAGAAGAAAATACTGATATCCGCTACGTTTCACCCGGCACAATCTATCGTATTTCTGCAGAAAATATGGAAGCTAGTGTAGAAAACCTGCCAGCTGAGAGCATTGAATTGTTACAGCACAAGATTAACACAATACAAGACCAGCATGTACTGCTGGTTAGTTCAACTATTCTTTTTGAAGCCAACAGCGATAGAATTTTACCAGAATCCTACAATGAGCTTGAAAACATTGCGAAAGAAATCCAAAAGCACACCTACTCAATCCGCATTCTTGGCCATGCTGCTGATGTCGGCCATGAGCTTGCTATTCAGGAACTATCGCTTAGGCGAGCAGAACGAATAAGGGAATACCTAATTGACCAGGGAATTCCTGGAAGGCGTTTGGAAACCAGCGGTTTAGGAGCAAGCAAGCCCATTGCAAGCAACGATACTCCGGAAGGGCGCGCCCAAAACCGCAGGGTCGAGTTTATTATTATTGATTGATACTCAGCCTTAACGCAATGCCTTTTCCAGTTTTTGCTTATCAAAGCCAACGAGAACCTTGCCGTTTATATCTACAACTGGAACGCCTGCTTGACCGGATTTCTTCATCATTTCATCGGCTCGGCGCATATCTTTAGAGACATCATATTCAGTAAACGGCACTCGATTTTCTCGAAAGTAGCGTTTTATCTGTGTGCAAAAACTACAACTTGGAGTGGTATACAA
>CAYNNU010000030.1:0-15592 GCA_964398645.1 uncultured Spirochaeta sp. | reverse complement strand
CTCGTTTCGGAGAACATATTTCCTGGAAGGGATTGCAGAAAAAAGGATACAAAGCCCTGTTTCTTGCAATCGGCGCCCAAAACGCGTATCAGGCCAATCTGCCGGGCGCAGCGGAATGTACCGGCGTGACGGATGCGGTTGTGTTTTTACGCAAGGTCGCGTTGGGAGAACGGACCATGCCGGGTAAACGCGTGATCGTTATCGGCGGCGGCAATGTGGCGATCGACGCCGCGCGTACCTCTCTTCGCCTGGGAAGCGAATCAGTCACAGTCGCCTACCGCCGAACCCGCAACGAAATGCCCGCGGATATTGAGGAAGTAGAACAGGCTGAAGAAGAAGGTATTGATTTCTCTTTTCTGACGATTCCCGCATCCGTCTGCCACGATGACGGCAGGGTAACGAAACTGGAATGCCTCCGGGCCGTCATGAAAACCACCGGCAAAGACGGAAGACCCCGGCCGGTTCCGCTGGAAGACAGCCTGTATACAATTGACGCGGACTGCGTGATCTGCGCCATCGGACAGCAGGTAGACAACAAGTGCACGCAGGAAATCGCCGATCTGGAATGGACCCGGCGGAACACGATTGATACGAACATGGTCAGCATGGAAACGTCCGTACCCGGCATCTTTGCCGCCGGGGATGCGGTAACCGGACCAGCCACAATTGTCGAAGCGATCGGGGGCGGGAAAAAAGCCGCACAGCACCAGCATTTGCAGCAATATCGATGGTACTTGTAGGCCGCGCCGTCATATTCACATCAACAGAAAAAAGCTGAGAAAGCGGTACATCCCCGCCGTCGCCCATCGTTATATTGTGGTAGGTATACCCCAGATCGATTCCCAGCATAAATGATTGCAATTCCAAGGCAGCCCGAAGCGACGGGCGGATATGCAATTCTGTATCCGCCGGTGGTACCGAAACACTATCCTCGGCTAAAGCAAAACGGCGTGCTGCTGTGCTGGCCACCAATTGCGCATACAGCCCAATCAATTCATCCGGGCGAAACTCCAAACGGGTATCTGAAGAAAAAAACCGCATAACAAGCGAGTAGTACGGATCAGACTGACGCTGCATTCCTTCCTGCCATTCACGAAATACGACATCAGTTTCCAGCTGTGTTGTGCCCACTTGCGTTCCAAACCAACCATCAAGCAACTGTTCTGAACGAAAAAACCCTGTGCCAGCAGGATGATCTGCATAGCCATCAAGCCCAAAATGGGTAAACGAAAACCGAAAGCGGGGAAATTGCCCAAGCTTAAAAACCCCAAGCCTGCCTTCTACCAGATTATGACTCCCAGCATATATACTTGCTGTACTAAAAAGACTACTTTCGGAAGCAGACTGTCCTTCTTCAACCGAATCACCTGGTATGAGCAAGCGAGGTTGCAATGCAAGCTCGCCGACCGCCGGCAGGGTCACATCCATTTCCGGCAGCACAATCTGTGACGCACCTGGAAGAACGGCATCAACCTGTTCGAAAGGTATGCTTTCAACCTCTAACAAGGCAGTTGGCAGCAGAATTTCCGGCTCCTCCGGCTGACTTGCAACAGGGCTTTGAGCAAATAGCGGAAAAGCAGTAAAAGAAAGAATAGCTGTAATTAGACAGGAAACAAAAAGGCGAATCATTACTGAGCTCCTCCTACAACACGTTGAGCATCCCGGCTCCAACGGGAATCAGGAAAAGCTTCCTCGATTCGGATAGCCAATTGTCGGGCAGCCTCAGATTCACCGGCCTGCCAAAAAGCCTCAACGGCCAATAACAAACTCCTAGCGGTGATTTCCCGATCCTGAACAGGAATTGCCGCCGACTGCACATATTGCTCTGCAGCCTGCTTTAGCTCACCAAGACGCATGTAATATTCACCCAGCAGGAAAAAAGATTCAGCGGCTGCATCAGGGTACATCTGGCGCAAGGCAGCCATATCCCGTAACAGCGGCAAAACACGAACAACCGAATCGGCATCAAACTGCATAGAATCAGAAATCAAAAGGTGCCCCAATTCAAGAGCTGCTGCCCGCCCGGCAGCCGTCTGTATCCCTCCATTTGCATCAAGAGCAACCCGCAATTCAGCCTCACGCCCAGAAATACCATTTGTCATCAACACCAATTCTTCTGCTAGCTGAAACCCTCCAACCGCCTGAGCCTGTTCGGGATATCTGGCATTAGCCTCCGAAATACGATTCAAAGCCTCCCGATATTCTCCCCTCTCGCGATATAGTTGAGCCGAATAATACATGGCATCAAAACGAAACGGGCTTTCCGGATACTGATCAATAAGCCGATTCCACAATAAAATCGCCCCGGAGGGCTCATCGTGATCCTTAGCAATCTGCCCGCCAATATACAAGGCATCATCAACTCGCTCACCCTGAGGGTACTGACGTCGATAGGAAAATAAATCTTCCTGCGCCTTCCTTGCATCTCCACTGTCCAGCAAAACCTGAGCTCGGCGAAACAAAGCCTCACTGCCTAGAAAGCTATCAGGGTATTCCACAAAAACATCCTGGAAAGCTTCGGCGGCTTCCGCTCTACGGCCTAATTCAAGCAATGATTCAGCATAGCCAAAACGAGCATCCAAGGAACGACTGGATTCACCATAAGTGGCGAAAACCGTTCGATATGACGATACCGCAGCAGAAAAATCATCCATTTGCATATGTGCCTGCGCTAACAAATACCAGCTATCGGCAGCAAGCTCATCATCTGGTTGATATTCCATTACCCGCGGCAAGATCTCAACAGCAGCAGCAAAGCGCCCATCAGCATACGCACTCCAGCCAGCAAGATAGGCTGCGCGTGGAGCAAGTGGAGAATCGGGATATTCCTGCATTACTTGTTGGAACAAGGAGAAAGAGGATGTATATAAACCCTGCTGATATTCGGCCCAGCCATGATAAAATAGATTATACGGAAGGATCAGCTTAATATCTTCGCCCAGGCGCTCACCGCCAACCGAAGAAAAGGAATCAAAAAATTCTGAAGCAGCCACATACTCGGAAAAAACAAGGGCTGTTAAGCCTCGCACATAGACAAGCCGGGCAAACTCATTGGGAAAATCGCGGGAAAGCCGCGGAAATGCATCGCGGATCATGGAAAATTCCTGTCGAACGGTGTCATAACGCTCCAGTTCAAATAACATAACCACAAGTTCTGTCCTTGCTGGAACATCATCCGGCCGCATGGCGCAATAATCCCTCAGAGCATCCACCGCATCTTCCGTATTTCCCAAATGACGCAGCACCCGAGACTCGAGGCGCAAAACATCACCAAGAATATTACTGGTCATGCCTGACTCCCGCAGCGAGGCCAGTACAGTCATTGCAGACTCGAATTCCTGCACCTGACTCAAGGCGTAGGCATATAAATATGATGCCTGCGGGAACAAACCTGAATCCTGCCAATCACGTTGGAACTCTTCAAGCACGCGTATGGTTTGTTGCCAATCAGCAACTATTGCGTATAAAGAAGCAAGGCGGAACAAAACCGTATCGGATGTACTTTTCTCCCTATATTGCTCAAGCACAAGAATCGCCCGATCATACTCAGCGCGTTTCCCTGCAATCTCAGCCAAATATAGGGGAACAATATCGCGCACCGGATGAATCCCACGCAAATCCCAAACCCGACGCAAATATAATTCCGCACGGGGAAAATCCTGATTCTCAAAACTATTTAATCCAACGCGCAGCCATAAGCGCTTTAAAGCCGCGCTCTTTCCCGCCAAGGCCTGTTCGGCTGTCTGAATAGCATTTTCCACATCATCGATAGTACCGGTGGCATCTGCAATCTGATACAAGCGCTCAAATGCAATCGCCGAAATTTCCAAGCGCTCATCACTTAACAGCTGATACATTTCCCGGGCACGATCAAAATCGTTTTGAGCAAACCAAGACTCTGCCACAAAAAGACGAATTTGTACGGCCCACTGAGAAGGCACATCTTCCAACGAGAACCAATCCAAAAGTCCACTCGCCAAGGAATACTGCCCTTGCTCATATCGGGTAGATACATACAAAGCCGCAGCAAATCCCCGGATTTCAGCTGGTACCGTAGACTCAAGAAGCGGTTCCAAAATTGCATATACATCATCATACAGACCAAGAGCAATGCTGCTTCTAGCTTGATACAATTGCGCTTCTAGCCAAACCGCCGGTTCAACCGCCTTTACCTGCTGCAGGCTAGCGATACTGCGTTCAAAATACCCCAGTTGGAATTGAGTCATGCCAAGATAATACGGCACATAGGGTAAATACCGACTTGAACGAAATCGATTTTGAATACGAATAAACAAATCATGAGCATCTTCGTATCGACTCAGCTGGTATAGACACACAGCCCGGCGAAATTGAACATCCGGCAATAATTCACTCGAAGGATGCTCACGCAAAAACTGATCAT
The DNA here is from genome assembly GCA_964398645.1 of uncultured Spirochaeta sp. Taxonomy (GTDB): domain Bacteria; phylum Spirochaetota; class Spirochaetia; order DSM-27196; family DSM-8902; genus Spirochaeta_B. The sequence goes on along the minus strand of CAYNNU010000030.1, from coordinate 11,190 downwards.
AACGCTCAAGAGCGGCAGAATAATCTGCGCTGCGAAACCGCTGTTCAGCTGATTGAAATAAAAATCTGTCGCCGCTTTCCTGTGCGAAAGCCGGCAGTGCTGCGTTCCCCCACACACATACCAAAGCAAGCAGCAAGCCAATACGCTTCATGCCTATTAAGGTACACCAAGGAGGGAAATAATTCAAAGGGTAGATAATCCTATATCAATCTTCCTGCCAAAATACGAATGAATCCGGCCGCCTCTCACGCAGCAAGAACCATGCATTCGGAAATTGAGCTATCAAAGAATGGATTGATACAAACTCACCGCCAACGAAGGAAATCATTCGAAAAGCCCCTGCCTGATCAACATAGGGAAACACTACAAGCTCACCAGCGGTAAGTGGCGGTGCATCATCCCGCAGAGAATCAACAATTACACCTGAGAGAATACTCCCCGGCTCCCGACAGGCAACAAGATATGCCTCCCGGCGCAAGTGGGATAATTCAATACGGCGCGCTTCTTCGCTTGCAGGCAAGAACAAAGGTTCAAAAGATTGATTATTCCCGTACTGCTCAGCTATTGCCTGCAAGCGGCCATATGCACCTAGATCATCGGAAAGCTGATATGCCTCCCAGTTTACCAACCAAGACGTTGCTTCCTGCACCCAGGAAAATGGAACCTGCAGTATCCTGTCAAAACTCATAGGAACCCGAATTGATGAATGCGCAGCATCCCCGGCGATTACAACGTCCATCATACTGTAGCTATCTCCGCCAGGAAAAATCCGCACAAAAAAATCGCGGTCTGGAAGAAGAAATATTTTCACCTGCTCATACGCGCCATCAGCACGGTTTCGCTTAATAATATAATTTCCAGCTCCAAGCACAGGAAACTCACCATTCTGCTCAAGCAAAAACAGCTGATACACCACATCCAATTCAGTAATAACCCGGTATTGTACCCGCTGAACACTTGAATGCTGAATGAGCGTCTCTGCTTCCTGCTGAATCACTAGCCTGAGAGGCTGCCGAACATGTTCCCAATATTGAGCTCTGGCTTCTGCACTGGATGGAATTTCCGTTGCAGACAATGCTGTTTGCAGAAATACAAGCAGCAAACAGATGAGCTGTAATTTATTCGATCGAAAGAATTGATACATCAAACGACTTTTGCACCATATCGGTCAATGAAGCCCGAACACGGCGCACCTCCTCAATCTGAATATCGTCATTCTTATCGAGTCTTTTTAGGGTCCGTACTCTTTTTTGCACAATACAACTGTCTTTTAGGCCAGTAGGAATATCGGGACATTTTCCGCTACGGCAAAAGAAAAATGCCCGCGGACCCAGTCGTTGTTGTTCGTCCACTTGTTTGCCGCACAAGAAAACTGCTGCATTTTGGCGGTTTGCCTCCAGCCAGCGTACAACACTCGTATGCGGCAAGCGGAAGGGAAACCCATCAAGTCCAAGGGGGCTGTACCAAATGCCGGTATCACCATCTGCCAAGGAAGGGACATGGAGCAATACCGACTCATCAGCCATAACCGCAGGAATTGCAACACCAGGTCCAGGGTAATAGGTAGAAAATGCTGGCCCCGGCGCGAACAGTAAGCGGTTTTCCGCATCCATATCCGGGAAAACTGGCATTGGACGAAAGATACAGCGAGGATGATCAGCCAACTGAGAAAGCTCATGGATTGCAGTATTACTGCTCTCCGGGGGAAGTAACACCACTGCATACATGTGTGTGTCTGTTGCCAGTGCTGCCAGCACCTGTGCTGCATCATCCGCCAGACCTGAACCGAAAAAAACTGGCAACAACAGTAATAGGGAACATAGTGGTGTCCCAATCCAGACTCCGGCTTCTGCATGTATATCAAGCCGTTGGACAGAACGATCTGCTGGAATGCCGATCTGAGCAGCACATTCATCAAGGTGCGCACTATTATATAAAAAATCAAACAAGGCTTGGCGTGATTCCGGCTGAAAAGCCTTCCATGCCTCCATAATTTCTACTTGCTTTGCAGGCTCAAGCCCTGATATTCCCGGCAATTGCTTTTCTAGGGCTACATTTTTTACCGGACTCGCGGATGATTGGGGTTTGATCTCTGGCTTAGGGGCCGGCGGCATGCTCACATCATCTTTCAAGCTCTCTTCCAACTGACGCTGTTGTTGCCGAATCTGCCGCCGCAATTCCAACAGGGAAAAACGCAAAGGCTGCAAGCGGGTTTTCAAGGCCACCGCTTCACCGGTATTTTCCTGTATTAGCTGTTCAGCTGCCCCCTGCAGGGTAAATCCCCTTCTTTCCAATAAATACTTCAAACGAAACAGCAAATGAATATTCGCCTCGCTGTACACCCGATGGCCACCAAGACTCCGTTCCGGCGCCAGCCATGGAATTTGTTCCTCCCAGTAGCGCAAAACGTGGGGTTTTACTCCAAGCTGGTTACAAACATCCGCAACTGAACGCCCCTGCATAGCTATCCCCGGGAATCCTGAATATCCATTGCCACAGGAATATCCTGTATACCAAATTGACTGCGGATACGATTGAGAATATAGCGTTGATAACTCTCGGGAAAGCCATTAGTTCGATTCACAAAAAGCACAAAGCGTACCGGAGCAACACTCACCTGGGTAATATAACGTACTTTCCACCGGCGGCCCTTTTTAGTTGGCGGCGGCGTTTCTTCCACCCACTGACGCATGTAGCGATTCAGCACTCCGGTTTCAATTCTGGTTTGCAGTTGTTGCTTAACTCTGATTGCCACTTTTAGCACATCTTCGACCCCGACACCCTGCAGTGCTGACAAGGGCAGGACGGGCGCAAACTGCAAAATCGGAAAGAGAAACTGTATCCTGTCGCGCACAGCATCCAATTGATTCGGGATATCGGCCATCAGATCCCATTTATTCAAAACTAGAATAACCCCCCGACCATGCTTCACAACCTGCCAAGCAATTTTTTTATCCTGATCGCTCAAGCCTTTGCGGGCATCCACCATCAAAAAGACCACATCTGAATCAGCAATGACACCAATAGCCCGGCTGACACTGTAATACTCAACATCTTCCTGAATCCGCCGCTTTCGGCGAATACCAGCCGTATCCAGAATAATCCAATCCAGTTCAGCAAAACGGAACCGACCCTCAACGATGTCCCGAGTAGTACCGGCAACTTCAGAAACGATAGATCGCTCTTCATTCAAAATCTTGTTAATCAAGGTTGATTTTCCGGTATTCGGTTGGCCAAGAATACCAATCCGCATTGTTGTATCTTCCTCGACATCATCATTTTCATCAGATATATCCCAGGCTCCGCGCTGAGCAAGCATATCAAAGACGGTCTGCTCAACATCATCTATGCCCAAAGCATGTTCGGCAGAAATAGGCAGGATATCTGCAAATCCATATTCCAACAGATTCCAAACATCCTTTTCCCGCTGATCATTATCAACTTTATTTGCAAGAACAATAAGCTTTTCCGAAAACGGCCGGACGGCGCGAATTATTTCTTCATCTTCTGCTGTCTGTTCGGTTACATCCAATAAGAGAAGAACCACATCAGCACGTTGCATTTCCTGCATAGCCTTGCTACTGATCAATTCATCCAGCCCTTCTCGGTTTGACGTTACCCCACCGGTATCGACCAGTATCACCGGTCTGTCCATTACTTCCCATGCCGACTCTACCGGATCACGGGTTACACCTGGAGTTGGATCAGTAATTGAGCGACGTGTTTTGCTTAAACGGTTACATAAAGTAGATTTGCCAACATTTGGTCTGCCGACAACAGCTACACGTGGTTTCTTTGCACTCTCAAGTGCCGAAGGTAAAATCAAATCGTTTCTCCATGAGCTGACTGATGTACTGATATATCTCATCATGTGTTTTCATTTCCATAACAGTACCAACCAGCTCTTCTGCTTCTAGCAGTGTAAAACTGCGGATAATATGCTTAATCTCAGGAATGGCAGCTGCACCCATACTAAACTCATCCAAACCCATCCCCAGCAGAATTAAACTGGCCAATGGATCCCCAGCCATTTCTCCGCACATCGCCACTGGAATACCATTCAAGTGTGCATTTCGGATAATGACGGTCAGCATACGCAACACAGCAGGATGAAAGGGCTCATACAAATACGCTACCCGTTCATTTCCACGATCAACAGCAAGAGTATACTGAATTAAGTCGTTGGTGCCTATGGAGAAAAAATCCACCTTCCGGGCAAGGATATCGCTAATCATTGCAGCGGCAGGAATCTCAATCATTACCCCAACCGGAATATTTGCAGCCATTGGCACGGCCTCCCGCAACAATTCTTCCCGCACTTCGCGCAGAAGCTCCAGAGCCTGATTCAATTCTTCCAAACCGGAAACCATAGGAAACATAATTCGAAGTTTCCCGTGGGCACTTGCCCGCAATAGAGCACGCAGCTGTGTTCGAAAAACGTCAGTTTCGGACAAACAAAAACGAATGGCCCTCCAACCAAGAATAGGGTTTTTCTCATGATAATCCATGTTTCCCGGGAACAATTTATCGCCCCCAAGATCCAGGGTACGGATCGTAACTGATTTTCCCGGCAAATCGTCCAGAACCCGCGAGTACACCTCGTATTGCATCTGTTCATCGGGCATGGTAGCGGATTGCAGGAAAAGAAATTCGGAGCGGTATAAACCCACACCATCTGCACCATGGGTAAGCACCGAATCAACCTCTTCTGGAATTTCCATATTCGCTTTGAGCTGAATCAACTTTCCGTCACGGGTTTCCGCCGGCAGTTGAGTATACCTCATCAATCTGACTTCCCGCTTTTGCCAGGCTTTCTGCTTTTGACGATAATGCTGCAACGTAACAGCATCCGGCCGAACAACCACGGTTCCACTGCTGCCATCGACAATTACCGTATCGCCATTCTGCGCAATGGCTGAAATGCTACGCAAACCAAGCACTGAAGGTATTTCAAATGCCCGAGTCAGAATGGCCGTATGACTGGTTTTCCCCCCGTGATCCATTGCCAAGCCAAGCACATGGCGTTTATCCATTGTAATTGCCTGAGAAGGAAGAAGATCATCACATACCAAAATATAATCGCTATCCAGATTAACCAAATCGGGCATCTGCCAGCCCATAAGAGCATTCAATAATTGACGCTCTACATCCTGGAGATCTGATGCGCGCTCACGTAAATACTCACTCGTCGAACGGCCAAGTTTTTCCACCATTTCCTGAATGGAAGTATGCAATATCCACTCGGCATTCTGCATTTTTTCAGCTAGCAATTCCTGCACACGATCATGCAAATCCGGGTCTCGCAGCATTAATCGATGTGATTCCAGCATTGCAACCCGCTGTCCTCCATCAACTTCCTGATCCTTTTTTTGAACTTCAAGAATTTTATCTAAGGCTGCAACGGCAGATTCAACAGAAGCAAGAAAACGCTGCATTTCAGCTTCTAAATCGTGTTCACCAATATCATATTGAGGTACAGCGCTGCCGTTGGAGCCAAACACAAGCGCCGGACCAATAGCAATGCCGGATGAAGCGGCTATTCCTTCTACAATTTGTTGTGGACATCTCTCTTCTTGTTTATGTTTCATAGTTGTTTTTCCGATAGTAAGTATACCATGGGACGGTCTAAAACACGCAAGCAAGTATCACTAGGAATCATCTTCTGGTTGGCCTTTATTCTACTCATTCTTGTTATTTTTTTGTTCAGCCGGAAAAATATCCAAACTGTTATGGAAAATACCGGGCTACTGGATGTATTACGAACACGAATTGGCCTTGATGAATCTCAAAGCGGCGATAGCAACCAAAACTCCTTAGATACCGAAAGAGTGTCCGAAGACGATGCTATACTTCGGGACGAGACAAACGAGCAGCAAGCAATAATCATTGAGCAGACAGACCAAAGCGATGACGAAGATCAGGAAAACGATACTGAGCAGGTCCAAGAACAAGACGGAGATGAAGAAACTACGACTCAAGAGGGAAACCAGGAAGGCGAATCACAGCGTCCAATCCAGCTGCGTGCAGCTTCTTTGTATTTTATTCGCGTCGAAAATGACGGCAGCATTCACCTAAAGCAAATTCAGCGGCAACTTCGCAACTCCGATACCCCTCTCACAGATACCTTGGAAGCATTGCTACAGGGACTAACTGCGCCCGAACTGAACGATGGCCTGCTAAATCTTATTCCTGAGGACACACTACTGCTGAGTGCAACAGTCAATAACCGTGTGGCTTACCTGAACTTCAACGAAAGTTTTCGCTTTAATTCCCTGGGTGCCGAAGGTCTTTTGGCACAGCTACAACAAATTGTGTATACAGCAACCGAGTTTTCCAGCGTAGACAGGGTACAATTCTTGATTGAAGGAAAACAGGTGAACTACTTAAGCGGGGACGGAGTATTTATCGGTCAACCTCTTGGCAGAAGCTCCTTTCGTCAATAACACAAGAAGGAACAGGAATTCTATCCGGAAACCATCACGAGGAACTCTTGATTGCCCTGCTTTCCCCGTATCGGCGAGGGAATACTTGCCAGAATAGACAGACCATTTTCTTCCCACAGGGCAAATACCCCGGCTACGATTTCGTCAACCTTTTCATCCGGAACAATACCAGTAAACCAGTCAGGCGGATTCTGCCATTCAAATTGAGGTTTTAATAAGACAATACCCTTGTGACTGCGGCAATAGGGCATTAGGGTAGTCACTGGACCAAGGGCGGATCGAAAAGACAAATCCATGCTAAACATATCCGGCTCAGGCAGGTATTCGCGAGGTTGCATAATATTACAGCGTTCATGCACAAGTACCCGGGAATCCTGCCGCAAACGATAATCAAGTTGATTATACCCAACATCAACAGCATGCACTGCCGCCGCGCCATAATCCAGCAAGCATTCGGTAAACCCACCAGTGGATGCACCAGCATCGATCCAGACAGAATCTTTCGAAACGCAATCCCAGGCCTGCACGGCCGCTTCCAGTTTATGGTAACCACGACTTACATGTTTTTTTTCCGACAGAAGCACAAGCCGTACATTCTCATCAAAAAGAGTATTTCCATCGCGCTGCACAACCCCATCAACCTGAACCTGGCCGGCGTGTAAAAGAGCAAACAGGCTATCACGGGATTGATCGGGAAATTGCTGCCGCAATAATTCGCGCAAGGTCCGACGGCTCATACCGCCGAGGCCTGAGCTACCCGCTCGATGCTTTTTGCTAAACCAGTCTCTGCATCAGCGACGACAAACACACCATTAAGAACGGCAGCGTGATCGAGGACACAGTTTTTATGGGGCACCAGAGTTATACTTCTTTCAATGCTTATTTCCGGCTCAAAGCCGATAACACTATCGCGGGGGCCTGTAGCACCAACATCGGTTATATACGCTGTTCCACCCGATAAAATCCGTTCGTCTGCTGTCTGCACATGGGTATGGGTCCCATACACGAGAGTAGCTGAGCCATCGAGCATGAAAGCTAAAGCCTCTTTTTCCTCTGTTGCTTCAGCATGAAAATCAACTACCAACAAGTTCGCCCCGACAAGTTCCTTTTTTTTAAGCTCACGCATTTTTCGAAACGGACAATCAATTGCCGGCATCCGCCGCCGTCCCTGCAGGTTAACAACTGCAATGGATACACCCCGCACATTCAATACAGCAACGCCCTGCCCCGGGCACCCCTTAGGGTAATTTGCCGGACGCAATACAGGCTTTGAACCGTTGAGAACATCAGCAACATCTTCATGCTGCCAAATATGATTTCCACTGGTAATAATATCTGCCCCGGCAGAAAAAATTTGTTCTGAAATTTCGGGAGAAAGCCCAAACCCCTCATCTGCATTTTCGCCATTCACGATAACAAAATCAGCCTTGTACGTACGGCGCAGGGCCGAAAGACCGGTGACAACCGCCCGGATGCCCGGACGGCCAATAACATCACCGAGAACAAGAATACGCACATCGGAACTCAACGGGCATACTCCACTATGCGGGTTTCACGGATCATAGTAACTTTTATTCGACCCGGATAGCGCAACTGTTCTTCAATCTTCTTCGCAATTTGCTTCGCAATCTCATGAGCCTGTACATCACTGACCTGCTCATGATCAACCATTATTCGCAATTCACGACCCGCCTGAATAGCATAGGCTTTTTCAACGCCATCAAAATCCTCAGCAATGCGCTCAAGGTTTTCCAGCCGTTTAATATAATTATCAAGTGTTTCGCGACGTGCACCCGGCCTCGAAGCCGACAAAGCATCTGCAACCTGCACTATAACAGATTCAACACAGCTATGGGGCGTATCCCCATGGTGCGCAGCAATCGCATTGATAACTCGGGGGTCTTCGCCAATCCGCTTGGCTAATTCAACACCCAATTCCACATGGTTGCTATCCTCGTCACACTCGATTCCCTTGCCAATATCATGCAACAAACCTGCGCGAACCGCAATTTCCCTGTCAGCACCTACTTCGGCCGCCAACATTCCGGAAATAATAGCAACTTCCTTGCTGTGAGCAAGCACGTTCTGCCCGTAACTAGTACGGAATTTCAGGCGTCCAAGACCACGGATCCCTTCCGGTTTCATATGATGAATACCCAAATCGAAAAGGATTTTCTCCCCTTCCTCAAAAATACTTTGAGATATTTCATGGGTGACTTTGTGAACCACTTCTTCTATCCGAGTAGGATGAATACGGCCATCAGAAACGAGTCGTTCCATCGCCTGTCGCGCAATTTCTTTACGCACCGGATCAAAGCAGGAAATTACAACAGCTTCAGGTGTATCATCGATGATGACATCAACACCTGTTAAGGTTTCCAGCGTCCGGATATTCCGACCTTCCCGGCCGATAATGCGACCCTTCATTTCATCATTGGGCAGACTAACCGAGGTTACTGTAACATCAGCATTCACCTCAGTTGCAAGCCGCTGAATAGTGGTAACCAGAATGTCACGCGATTTTTTTTCCGCGGTCATTCTGGCCTCAGCCTCAATTTTGTGAATCATACCCTGCGCTTCATGCCGGGTATCATCTTCCAGTGATTTGAGAATAAGCGATTTTGCCTCGTCAATCGTTAAACCGGAAACCCGTTCCAGTTCATTGCGCAGGGTTTCCTCCTGCTGTCGAAGCTCTTCATCTCTATTCTGTAATCCTTTCTCACGATCGGTAAAAGATTGTTGCTGGCGTTCAACCTGCTCAATCTTAGCTTCTAGGTTTTCTTCTTTTTGAAGCAGTCTTCGTTCAAAGCGCTGAAGTTCACCCCTGCGCTCACGAAACTCTTTTTCTTGTTCATTTCTTTCTTCAATAAGATCATCTTTTGTTTCCAATAGAAGCTGATTTTTTATCGATTCAGCTTCCTGTACTGCTTCCCGTTTAAGTCTCTCCGCCCGCTGTTCAAGCGAAGAGAGCTGAAACTTGGCATACAGCCAACGAACCAGCCAACCTAAAAGTAAACCGCCGAGAGGAAGGAGAATCAATAACGCAATATGCATACATCCCTCCAGTCAACTATATCTGTCAAACGTAATTTATTGCCCGTCAGTTGTCAAGATAAAAAGGCAAGACATCATTCAAGATGCGATTGGGAAGATTCACCGGCGGGGGTTTCAATCAACAGGTCGTCCTGATCATCGGATTCATCAGGATTATCCATGAAATCACGATCAACAAAGCCCAGCAACAATGCAATTTCAGCGTAGCTCAAACGCGAATCGCGCTGTTTATACGCCAGCACAGCTTCAGCTTGATCAAAGGACAAATCCTCCAAACGAACCAAACAGCCGTTTACATACTCATGCTTTGGGATGCTCAATGTTTTTCGACCAGACTTTTTCCAAACCATCTCATTATCCTACCCCGAAATCAACAATTTGACTACAAGTAGCGCATCTATGCCCAGAAAGGCAAGTAAAAAGAGATATCCCGCTAGGCTAGTTTTCTGCTGAAATGGCTCCTGCACTGGTATTTCTGCTGCATCAGGAGGGAAAACGGAAAACAATACCATATCGAGCTTGTGAACAAAGCCATGCTGGCTGGCAAAAAGCTGTTCATGCGCCAGCTGCCGCCGATATTCAATAATCTGCTCGAAATACAATAGCAATTGGCCGATCATTTTCCCAGCCTGCCCGGGAATGCGAATCCCCGGACGAACTGAAAAAATTGATACTGCAATCATTCCAGTAATCGTTACCGCCCTGAATAGCCCCTCATGCAATGCTCCATCAGTTAGCGCAAAACGCCCCCAACGAAAAAGAACCTCTCCTGCCGGCTGTAGCAGCTGAAATGCTACCGCTGCAAATGCCATAGGAAGCAGCAGGGCAAAACGCACGCGTTTCCCGCTTGCCGGTATACAGAAAAGAAAAAACACCATCTGCAGGCTTCGCAATAAAAGTGAGGAATGCAGCAAAAATAACAGTAAAAAGGCCAGTCCGCCCACCAGTTGGGCCGTAGCATCAATATTTCGGGGCAACCAGGCCTGATGCCGGCAATTACCCCGGCCACCTCCCGCAGAATCAGACATTTCTGCTTTCCTCTTGAGCTTGCCCGTTACAAGAAAGACTCACCCGCCCTCCAAGCGACCGGCGGATTTCTTCAATCCATCTCGAATTCCTGGAAAAATAGTCTGCAACAAGACCAACAACAAGCCCGGAAAGACTTCCCATTCCCAAAAAAACCGGAGCAATAATCCATGCCGATGATCCAAAAATCCAAATGATGGCCAGCAGGATCTGCACGGCATTGCTCACCAATGCCCCAATCACACTCACTCCAATTAATGAAATTTGTTTCTTTCCGACTGAGTAAACCAAAACCATAGCTAGACCACCGGAAAAGGTACCAAAAAGAGAAAATATAAATACATATGAAACGAGCGTTCCATTCAAAATTGCCTGACCCAATACCTTTAACAACAAGAGGATACACATACTGCCTACTGGGATACTGCCCAACAGAAGCAAAATAGGAATATTTGCCAATCCAAGACGAAAAAACGGCAGAGGTTTTGGAAAAAGGTACTCTATGGCAGAAAAGAACAAACACAGCGCCCCAGCAAAAGGCACTAATCGACGCTGTATTTCAGTGCGGGTCTTCCCCGTGTTTGTATGGTTCATTTGAGCAACGCGGGATTCGAACCCACGACCTTCAGCTCCGGAGGCTGACGCTCTATCCAGCTGAGCTAGTTGC
>CAYNNU010000029.1:0-15836 GCA_964398645.1 uncultured Spirochaeta sp. | reverse complement strand
GTGTATGTATAGGCTGTTGGGAAGGCAGATTTTTCACCCTTGGCCAAATCCATTTCTTGTTGATTGGCTTGAACCACCTGTTCAGCCTGTTCAAGCTGTTCAGCCTGACCGGCGAAGGTATCAAATCCCTGCCTGATTTCCTCCAAAAGGCCTACAAGCTTCGTCTGTAATGATTTTTCCAGAGGTTTTTCCTGCACGCGCAGCGCAGCAAGAATATCCTCAATTTCTGTCGATTTTTCCGTTAATGCTTCTAGGCCAAGAAAGGCTGCCTGAGAACGAAAGGAATGAATGTAGCGGAATGCCTGATGAACTGTGTTTGTATCATCGGCCAAGCGGGGGAAAATTTGCTCCAGCGAATCAAGCAACTGACCGCCATCCCGTTGGAATACCGCTCGAACGTCCGGCATTAAGCCCGCCTTCTCAAGCTTTCGGCCGGAACAGCCTGCAGCTGTTTTATTACATCCAACTGCGTACGCACAGATGGAGAATCATCTTCCTCAGCCTGCTCTATGATTGTTTGGATTGAAGGAATGTCGCCCAAATGTACACAGGCTTTCAAAACCTCAACCCGCAAGGCCTCATCCGCCCGGGAAAAGATGACCGCAAGATCACCTCCAGCTTGGTACATCCCGAGCTTTCCAACTGCTATTACCGATGCCAAAACAACTGCCGGATCGGCGTCATACAATGTTTTGCGGATATAGGCAAAAGCAGATCTATTGCCGCTTTGGCCCAATTTTCGTACTGCCTCTTCCCGCTCACCGGGGTCTGTACTTTGCACAGCCTGCTCACCGAGAGCAAAAACCTCAACGAGAGAGGACCGCCTATGAATGCTTGACCTAGCCGCCGTCCGACTTGATGATTCCACTGTTTTTGTTTTTCTGCCCCGATGCATTTCCAAAAGACCGGAGTAGGCCGCTGTTAGACGGGTAATACTGCGGCTTGTGTCAAACGAACAGCCGCCATCAGGATGTAAACGCTTTATTCGCTGGCGAAAGGCTGCTTTTATTTCATGTAACTGGGCTTTTTCATCTACCCCCAGCAAGCAACGCATTGCTGCTTCAGACATAATCGGTTTATTGCGGTGCTCCATCAGATATTCCCCCGAGTGCATGAATTTCAATCAGCAGGGTTTCCAGGGCAGACTGTACCTGCAATATAGCCTCGGAATTCTGCTGCAAGACTGAACGACGAGCTAGAGTACACAGTTCCCGTGCCTCCTGAATAAACGCATCATCCAGTTCATGCTTAAATTGTCGGCAACCTGACTCCAATCTCTGAGTCAAAGCCTGCACTCGGGAGCGTATGCTTGGCTGCTTTGCCGAAGAAGCATCTGTGTTGCCAGATAACGTGACTGTTTCTTTAACACCAGTATCTGCATCTGCGGCCTGAACCGTAACCAAACCATCAACATCGACAGAAAATGAGACTCGAATCCGTGCAGCACCACGTTGCCCCCGATGTATACCAGATAGCAAAAATCGACCTAAGCTAGTGTTTTCATCAATATGATCGCCAATACCCTGCAGGACATGCAGCTCAACCGCTGTTTGATCATCCGATACTGTGGTAAAAACACGTTGCGCATTTGCCGGCAAGGGGGTGTTTCGCCGGACTATGGGCGCGAAACGCCCTTCTTCAATTTCCACACCTAAATCAAAAGCGGTAACATCCCGAAAAAACATATCCCGCTGTTCACTCAGCAAAGATGCCTGAATTGCTGCCCCTAAAGCGACAATTTCATCAGGATTTACTTGTGAGACATGCGTACAGCCAATCTGCTGCTGTAATAGCTGCCGCACAAGGGGAATCCGACTGGAACCGCCGGAAAGAACAAGTGAATCAATTTCGTCCGGGGCGAGCTTTGCCTCCGATAAGGCAGCGGCGGTCAGATCCAAGGACCGCTCCACCAAGTCTATGATAAGTGCATTAAAATCAGTTCTGTTGATGATCTGTTTCAAGTGAACGGGTTTTCCATCTGAGCCAATAAAAGGAAAGCCGATGTTTGTCTTTTCCCGACTAGACAGCTCAATTTTTCCCCGCTCTATCATTTCAAACAATTGCTGTTGAATAACCGGGTCAGCAAGAATCAAACCAGAACCTTCGGCAAAACTCTCGGTGACCTGTTTCAGCAATAGGCGACTAAAATCCATTCCGCCAAGCTTACTATCACCGGCGGTAGAAAGCACCTGAAAATTTGCTCCAGCCTGCTGCAGACAGGTTACATCAAAGGTTCCTCCGCCTAAATCATATACAAGAATATTACGGTAACTCTTTTCCCTGCTCGCATAGGCTAAAGCTGCGGCTGTGGGTTCATTCAAAATCCGCCGCACCCTCAGCCCAGCCATCCTGCCCGCCTCAATCGTAGCCCGCCGTTGCTTTTCACTAAAATAGGCTGGAACGGTAATAACCGCCTCATGAATGCTTTCGCCCAAATACTCTTCAGCATGCCGCCGCAATTCACGAATAATTACCGCACTAATCTCTTCGGGGCTCAATTGGGTCCCACGCAGCTCATACCTATGCGAACTCCCCATCCGCCGTTTCACACCGATTACGGTGTGCTCGGGGTAAATTACTGCCTGGTTTAGTGCCGATTCACCAACCAAAAAATCGCCCTCTTCGCCAAGGGCAACCACAGAGGGGGTTATTCGGCTTCCTCGATCGTTCGGGATAATCTCTGCTTCGCTTCCATTCCAATAGGCAACAGCTGAATTGGTGGTTCCAAGATCAATACCGACAATCCTGCCCATCGCCTACGCCTTTTGTAATAGAGAAACCATCAATTCAATTTCCCCCTCGGTACGCCCGGTTGTAGCTGCGATATATTCCACGCTTTCGCCCATTGCATGCATTTCCCACACTCGAGCCCGCAATTGCCGTGCCGTATCAGCAGGGCTATCTTCCTGGCTACCAGCCGCCATAAGCTCGAGCTGTCCGGAGGCGGCGGGGCTGGCTGGCTTTTTCTTGCCGGCAGACGGCTGATTCGGGCTTGCATCGGTTGGGGCAGGCGCTGAAGCTGCCGTGCCGGCTGCCGGCATGCCGGCAGCTTCAGCCGCCGCGGCGGCGCCCGGCGATCCCGGCGCAGCACCAGCCGCTCCCGGCGCATCTCCCGCTGTCCCAGCATCGCCCGCCGCTCCCGGCGCAACACCCGCCGTTCCCGGCGCAACGCCCGCGGCATCGCCCTGTGCCGCAGCAGCCATACCAGCCGCCGAAACACTAGCAGACACTCCTGTAGAAACACCCGCCGTACGGGCTTTTCGCAAACGAGCATAAACATCGTCACCGCGTCTGGCTTTTTCCAACTCAGTACTCATAGTCTGAATCCGCTTATCAGCCTGCTCCAGCATCGCTTTCAGTTGCGCAATGCGATCTTCGAGCAATTGCAAATTACGATCAGTTGTCCCGTTCAAGTCTGCAATTACTTCACTGACTTCGCTCCGAAGCCTGGACATGATCTTTGCTGGCCTTGTTCTCCGTTCAATAAGACGCACAAGCAGAATAACGGCTCCTACAATGAGAACAAGTGATATCAATGTGGAAATCAAAATAGTCATTCGTATCCTGTTACTTTTAACCGCTTAAATCAAAATTATTTCCCAGCGCCGGATCACGTAATTGTCCTTCGGCCTGAGTGTGTTCTTCATCCTGTTGTTTTTTTCGTTCGTCCTGCTGATGCTTGTTCTGCTGGGACTCATCATCATCATGGACTTTTTCCGGACCGTCCTGTATTTCATCGGTTTCCTGAACACTATGCTGCTTCAAAGCCGTGCGCTGCTGAATTTCCTTTCCGACCGTCTCCTGCGCATGAACCTCGGCATTGCGCAAATGCGCCTGATCCCTTCCAATCTGGTTCATTCGAGCAAACAATGTCTGCAAATCCAGCGGCTGTATCGGCACGACTATCCTCCAAGCGAAATATCTTCCGGCTCTACGTACTTCGTGATCTTAACCATTCCTTCTTCATTCACAAAAGTGACTGCGTTGTACTCGCTGCGAACTTCCTGCACTGCATCTTTTATATAAATCCGGACACCCTGATAAACTGTTGCGGAAGCACTAATCCTGCCCTGACTTTTCAACTGAGCCAGATAATTGTTAATCTCCCGCATCTGATCCCGTATTTCATCAACTTCTGTGGTGAGGTTTGCTTTTAGTTTGCGCTGCTCATAATACTGCTGCTGCTTTTCTTTTGGCAGCTTCTTGCCGCTCTTAACGGTATTTTCAAAGCTATCTACATTCAGCTTGGCCTCATCAAGCTGTTTTTCAACTTCTTTTTCGCGTTCCATCAATGCATCAAGCTCTTCGCGTTTGCGGGGATCATAGCCTACTTCGAGAATGGTTTCAGAACCGGCAACAGAACCAAGGGTCTTGGCAGCAATCTCTTCGCTGGCACGCAAATGACCACCTACAATGGCCGCCCGTTTTCCGCGACAAATAATCCGGCGATCACAGTTAACCTGTGAGTTGATAATACCATCACTGACTACAACAAACTCACCGGCCTGCACATTGGCATTTTCAATAAACTTGGCATAGACGCTCTTTCCACAGCGGATAGTCCCCTCGTTCCGAGCAGTAATACCCTGATGAACAATAACATCGCCTTCCGCATCAATATCAGCTTTCCCAACACTTCCGTGTATTTCAATATTTCCCGAAGCTTTCACGGAAAAGCCATCTTCTACGCTGCCTTTCACCAAAACTGTGCCCAAAAAGGTAACATTCCCAGTCTTCAGGTTGACATCACCCTCAACTGTGTAAACAGGATCAACTATGATTTTGTTATTGTGAATCAGAACCTGGCCGTTTATCAGGGCAATGGCAGCATTTCCATCATCAGTCAGTTTAACATTCCGGCCGACTTCAACACTGCAGTCCTTACCGTTTGTTGCAGGCAGAACCTTTCCGGTTACGGTAATTCCATCTACCCCAGGCTCTGGCGGAACTTTTTTGGCCAAGGCCTGGCCCTCAACAACATTCTGAACAAGATTCAATTCCTTAAAATCCACCCGTCCACGATCATCCTGCTTTAGATTGACATGCGTTGTATCGGTTTGAAAGGTGTATTGAATACGGCCATCACGTCCATTTACAGGCAGAGAACCTTCGGCAATCAGAATCGCTTCGCCATATAAAGGAGCCTCATCCAGACGATGCAAAAGCTTTTCGTTTATACCTTCGGTAACATCATTTGATTCGAGAAATTGCCGCAACATCTTTTCGGTAGGATCGGCCCCACCAGGACCGGGTGCATGTAATGTGAGATAAGCACGCATTTCAGCATCGGCCAATTCGATTGTCATAGCGACATCGTTTGCAGGATTGTAGTCATAATCAGCTATTTTCATGAACTCATCGACGGGATTTTTCACTAGCCTCTGCACAACAGCAGCATTAAACTTCCCTGTATATCGATGAGTTATGGCCTGCATTGCAGAATTCTCGCTTACCGGAATCCCATCACCAATAGGCTGCTTGATTTTTAGCACAACCCCGTCGGGAGTCAGCTTAACCAAAGCTTCGCCATCATGATCCTGCGATTCATCTTCATCAAAGCCCATTTCAAAGCCAAAGTCTTCGTCGAAAGAGGCCATTTCTGCTGCTTTCTGCTTCGCATAAGCCAAGAGCAAATAGGGTTTTTTCCCTATCCCCAGCATCCCTGAACTGCCTTTTTCCAGAACCTCATATTCCAGATCATCAATGGATACCTGCAGTTCGATACATGCCTGTTCAATCGCATCCTGTAAACTGGCTCCGGACACATTGATTGATCGGCGCTCACGGTCTTCATCCCGGGCAGCACGCATAAAACTTTGAATTTTATCGTAGGTAATCATTAGCCCTCCACTAGGGGCAGCGGCCTACAGAATGCCTTTCTTGATATTCGTAAGCTTTGCCCGCAACCGCATAATCGCCCTGGTATGTAACTGAGAAATCCTGGATTCTGTTACCTGCAGAATCTTGCCGATTTCTTTGAGTGTTAAATCTTCGTAATAATATAATACCAATACTTTTTTTTCTTTATCAGGCAGCTCTTGAATCGCCTGCATAATTACACGACGAATCTCATCTTTTTCAACGATTACATCAGGGTTCAAAGAGGGGGATGATTCGATACTATCGACAATAGAAATTTTATCAGAATCATCACCGGCGTACCACACATCATTAAGAGAGAGGATTGAGGTGCCACTGATTTTCATCATGATTTTCTCAAAATCCTTGAGACTTAAGCCCATCGCATCGGCAATTTCCTGATCACTAGCAGAGCGACCAAGGGATGCTTCCAACTCACGAATAACCTGCTCAACCTCGCGGGACTTTTGTCGAACCGAACGGGGAACCCAATCGATTGACCGTAACTCATCAAAAATTGCCCCGCGAATACGGGTTACTGCATATGTTTTGAATTTTACATGTTTATCCGGATCAAATTTTTCAATAGCGTCAAATAAGCCGAAGACACCATACCCAACCAAGTCATCAAACTCAACGTTTTGAGGCATCCCCACGGCAACTTTTCCGGCAACATACTTAACCAGCGGCGAATACTGCCGGATAAGGTGATCCCGAATCGCAGGGTTTTTATTTTTCCGGTACTCCTGCCAGAGTTCTTCTTCAGTTCTACCGGTCAGTTGCTGCTCAGCCATACTGCGCTATCCTTGCTTCTCTCGTTTTAACACGGTTTGTATTGCTTTCGCAATCTCCCGTGCATTCTCTGCGTCCGCGCTGCTCAATTCAGACGCCCCCACACCCGTATTTTCATCATCCGACCCTTCAATGGCAGCTTCGCTAGTAATAAACGCATCTGCCATTTCATCCATACCCGGCAGTTCATCAAGCGACTCTTCTGCAAGGTCTGCATCTGTTGCAGCGGTCATTGCTGCATTTTCCGCTTCCAGCCTTGGTTGTTCATGAATCTCTTCAACCAGGTCGCTGGAATTTTGAAAAGATTGCTCACTAGAAGCATCTTCATCATTCTGCGATAGATCCTGCGTAAACCCGGACACAGAATCTTCTGTATCAGCGGATTTTTGTACAGCTGCCGCAGCAGCCGGACGCGGGGCCGTTGCCCCAGATTCAGCGGCGCGTTCAGCCGCCGACGCAGATGTAAGCTCACGACGAAGATCATCACTGTCATCTTCGTTGCCAACAGACACATCCACTGCAGGCTCGTCTTCAAGCTCTTCAAAGAGCTCTGGCAAAAACTGTTCAAGGAGGATTGCTGCCCCAAACCCGAGACCGCCAAAAACAAGCGCTCCGATAATGGATCTCAACAGCACATGACCAAAGGGAATGCCACCCAGAACACCGGCTAGCAGCGCAAGCACCGCTGCGGTTGCTGCAGCTCCAACTGCCATGCGTAGCTGAAAATTCATACCCTCACTCTCCCAGTACCCCTAAGATTAGGTCAAATACTCATAGCAGTCAAGCAAACATGCCTTCTGCTATATATTGTACACCGTTTAGCCTATTTTTCACCCCCAAAAAGCTTTTTGATAAAGGAACCAATACCCTTCCCTTCCTTAAATTCTACCTTTTCCAGCCTGCTTACCAGCTGTTGTACTGAAACAGCGGCTTTACTTTTGGGATCAACGGCTGAAAATGGCTTCTGTTTCAAAACCGCCTGCTGAACAATCGGGTCTTCATATACATATCCCAAATAATCTACCTTCAAATTCAAAAATTGACCGGCAATATTAATCACCCGCTCAGCAACCTTTTTGCCTTCGGTAACGCTTTTTACCCTGTTCACTACCAGCTTCAAACCAAGTCCAAGATCTTCGATTTCCGTAGCAATAATTTTGATAAGCCCATAGGCATCGGTAATTGCTGTTGGCTCAGGGGTGGTTACAATAATCGCTTCATCAGCTGCCTGAATAAATGAAATGACGTTGGTGGAAACCCCAGCACTCGTATCAATAATAATGACATCTGCATCCGAAAGGGTAGCAAGTTCTGTAATAAAAATATTGCGTTCTTCATCTGTCAGATTTGCAATTTTGGCAAAGCCCGATGCTCCGGCAACAATCTGAATACCATAATTGGTGTCCATGATTATTTCCCGCATCGTTTTCTGCTTCCTGATTAGATGATACAGATTGTATTTTGGAATAATCCCCATTACAACATTTACATTTGCCAAACCAAGGTCGGCATCCATAAGTATGACTTTTTTTCCTATCCGGCCATACGCCAAGGCTAAATTGGTACTGAGATTCGTTTTTCCAACCCCACCCTTCCCACTTGCTACAGTAATTATACGGGTTTTTGAATCACTTGAATTCTTCATCAATTCCCGCAGGGTTTCCGCTTGATCAGCCATGTATTTCTCCCTCAAATGTTGTATCTGCATTATCGGCAAAGTGCTCGTAGACCTTGCCGCGGTCGCCCTGGAATCCGCTGATATGTTTCAGCAAAAATGGAATGCTGGCCCGTTCAATATCCTGCGGTACTTTTTGACCATAGGTAACAAAGCTCAGCTGTTTTCGCGACTCATGAAGTACGCTGATAATATTCCCGATTTTTGTTGTTTCATCCAGCTTGGTCAGAACCACGGATTTATACCCGAATGGTTCAAACTGGCGCAGGACTTCCTGCATATCCGAAGTTTTTATTGTTGCGCTTATGCCGAGATGGACAGAAGACCGCGTGCCACAGGCATCAAGCAAGGCCCGCATTTTTCCGAGTCTTTCAAAATCCCGGGGACTTTTCCCAATGGTATCAACAAAAATGATGTCCGCATCCTGATACATACTGATATGCTTACGCATTTCCTCTTTGCTTTCGATGCTGTCCACCGGAATACCCATAATATCACCATAGGTTTCCATCTGCTGGCGGGCACCTATCCGGTAATTATCGATTGTGAGTATACGTACCGATGCTTTGCGCTGATCTGTGCGGCCCAAACCGTACATTGCAGCAAGTTTGGCAATGGTTGTAGTTTTCCCGACACCAGTGGGACCAACCAAAATAAAGATTTCCGGCCGTTGTACTTTTTGCGGCGGGTATACCTCCACACTTTCACCAATCCAGGTGAGAACCTGTTCCTCAATTGCATCTTCATCTTTCAGGTCTTCCATGGAAAAGGTGCGGTTAACCCGTTCCAATATCATTTCGATATATCCCGGGTTAAAATCATTCTCCATCAAAAGGTCTTTGATGCGCTGAACACCTGGGTGGAGGGCGGCCGCAGGAGCATTGGAACCCAACTGCTGTTTAATGGATTGCACCTCGGTAAGTATTGTTTGCAAAGCCTGCGGGTCAACGGCAGGTTCATTGGAAGCCTGGCGGGAAGATGTTCGCTCACCGGCCGCTGCCAATAAACGCCGTTTCTCCTCGTCAAAATCCATACGGGGCCGGCGAATTGGCTCTTTGGTAAGGTATCCCGTTACTTCAACGCCCTCGCGTGAAAAAATACCCAGGAATCCGGGAATTCGTACATCACGATGATGCATGACCTTTGCCTTATCACCATATTTACGGTAAATGGTTTGCATTACCTCCGTATGGCTAAGGCCTTTCTCAACAAAATACTCCATGGTTTTCCTCTCTGCACCAACTATCATTCGATTACCACCTCTGCGACTCCCTCAACCTGCATTTCTGAAATAACTTCCAGATTTGACAATACAACCAAGTCGGGAATATCCCGTTTCGTGCTGGTTTTCACCAGGGCCCGGGCAGATTCAGAGGTCAAAACTACCGGGAAAACTCCCTGTGCACGCACTTCCTGAACAGCATTCATTATTGCTGCCATATACTTTCTAAATGTCTCCGGTTCCAGTCCTGGATGAACACCGCCGGCTGTTTCAACCCTGGAATCAATAATCGTTTGCTCCAAACTTGGCTCAATAGTAATGACGCGCAGCTGTTTGCTTTCGTCAGAATACTGTAGACAAATTTGCCGCGCAAGCCGTTGCCGAACTTTTTCAGTAAGAAAAACTGGATCTTTAGATACCTTGCCAAAATCCGCCATCGTTTCAAAAATTGACACGAGATTGCGAATGGAAACCTGCTCGCTAAGCAGACTTTGCAGTACCTTCTGAATTTCACCGGCAGACAGTACGCCGGTTACATCATCAACAACGGCCGGGTAATCCTGACGGAGATTATCAAGCATACTACGAACTTCCTGCCTATCCAGAATATCTGCAGCATGCCCTTTTATGAGTTCAGTTAGATGGGTTGCAATAATCGAGGGCGCGTCCACCACAGTAAAGCCCGCCCGCTCTGCTCGGGAGCGATCATCTTCACTAATCCAGCGAGCAGGAAGCCCAAATGCCGGATCGATTGTTTCTTCACCGGGTATATCATCGCTCGCGCCACCTGGATTGATAGCCAAATAGTAGCCAAGACGAATTGAGCCGCGGCCAATTTCCACGCCGCGCAGCTTGAGACAGTATTCCGGCGGTTCAAGCCGCATATTATCAATAATCCGAATTCGCGGAATAACCACGCCAAGATCTAGGGCAGCTTCGCGGCGGATACGTGTAACGCGCTCTAACAACTCAGCCCCTCGGTCTTTATCTACCAAGGGAACAAGGCCATAACCCAACTCAAGCGAAATTGGATCAAGCGGCGCAACAGAGGTAAACTCAGCCTGGCTTTCCGGCTGCTTCTTCGCCGCTGCCTTTTCCTGGGCGACGGCGGCCTGAGCCGCATCACGTCCGCGCAGGCTGTAACCAAGGTACACAAAAAGAGCGGCCATTGGCAGCAAAACATACCACGGGAAGCCCGGGATAAGCCCCATAACAGCCAGGAAAACTGCACCAATCCAGTATACGTTGGAGTGGGCAGAAAACTGCTTACTTACATCTTTTCCAAAAGAATCATCTGAAACAGAGCGTGTTACAATCAAACCGGTTGCAGTCGAGATAAGCAAAGCGGGAAACTGAGATACCAGACCATCACCAATGGAAAGACTGATATAGTTTTCTGCTGCCATTACCAGCGGCTCACCATGTATGGTTACACCCACAATCAAACCGCCAATAATGTTTACAAAGGTTATGAGAATTCCAACCTTTACGTTCCCACTGACGAATTTACTCGCTCCATCCATAGCCCCGTAAAAAGCCGCTTCACGCTGCAGATCGTTTTTCTTGCGGGACATTTCCTCTTCAGTTATGACCCCGGCATTGAACTCCTGCTCAATACCAAATTGTTTCTGCGGCATAGCATCCAGGGTAAAACGGGCTGCTACTTCGGCAACGCGGGTAGCACCCTTGGTTATTACCAAAAACTGCACTGCAATTAAAATGATAAAGATGATCAGCCCGATTACAAGTCCTTCTGTCCCCTCTGTTCCAACAACAAAGGTGGCAAAGGCTCGTACTATTCGTCCATCAAAATTTGCCCCCTGACTTAATATAAGCCGGGTGGAAGAAACGTTCAGTGCCAGCCCGAAAACAGTTGTTACGAGCAATATGGTTGGGAACACAGAAAAATCAAGGGCCCGGTTGGTATACAACACGATTAGCACAATCAACAAACCCAAGACCAGGCTCATTGCCATAAAGGTATCGAGCAAGGGGGTTGGCAGCGGAATGAGCATCATTCCGATAATAACAATTACCCCGAAGGCCACCAGCATATCGCTTGATATAGAAACAATCGACAATGGGCTTCGCCTACCCAGCGAAACATCAGCCATGAGCAGCCTCCCTTTCCGGCGCAGCTGTCTTGCCGCGCATTTGATAAACCTGTTTCAAAACTGTAACAACAGCCGTGTAAAAACGAGGAGGAATTGTTTCCCCCACCTCAACCTCTGCATAGAGGGTACGCGCTAGCGGTTTGTTTTCAACAATCGGTACACCGCTGTCAGTGGCAAGCCGACGAATGCGAAAAGCCATTTCGTCCTGCCCTTTCGCGGTAACCATGGGCGCGTTCATGCTTAAACGATCATACTCCATTGCCACTGCAAAGTGGGTCGGGTTTGTTACCACAACATCCGCTTTGGGAACCGCCTGCCGAATATTGCGAGCAAGAAACTCCTGCATCTTTTGTTTTAAGCGACCACGTACCTGAGGATCCCCTTCACTTGTTTTCCGTTCTTCTTTGACTTCCTGCACGCTCATTTTTAAGCTTTCCATATGCTGATGGCGCTGAAAGCGGTAATCCAGAAACCCCAAGGCCAGCATAACCAGCGATGTTTCCAAAAGAATGCGCAAGGCGATACCAGAAACAATAGCAACACCACCAAGGAAGGTAGCATTCACCAGATTAACCAAACGGCCGGCATTACTATAGATGTTGAAAAAGGCAATAATTCCAACTATCAATACCTTTCCAATTGCTTTCCCCAAGTTCACCAAGGCTTCTGTACCGGCGAAACTCCGCTGGGCCCACTTGGCAAAATTCGGCATAATTTTTTGCATATCAGGAGTGATTGGTTTTGTGCTAAATAAGAATCCGACCTGCAGAATATTTCCCGCTGCGGCAGCAACAAAGGCGACGGCTGCGACAGGAATAAACAAGCGGAAGAAAAATTGATAGAAACTACTGGCAACCAGTGCACTGGAAGAAACGTCTATCTCTGCCGACTGGCTAAAGTAATAATCCATCATGGTGAGAAACTGATCAAATAAATACCCGGACAAGCCCCAAAGCGCCATAATTGACAAAAGAAGAATAACAGCCCCGGTGACATCCTGCGATTTGGCGACTTTACCTTCTTCGCGCGACTTTTGGATTTTCCGTTCGGTCGGATCTTCTGTACGGCCTTCATCTTCGGCAGCAAACCACTGAAGGTGCATTCCGTCTAGCAAATCTCGGAGAAAATCGTTTGTTTGCATATTTCGCATTTCGCGATCCATTTCAGAGGCAAACATCATCTCGGAGCCTCCCACATAGCAGTCAGCATTCCCCCCAGTGAAAGAAAGGCCCCATCGATCACCGCTGCAAAAGCATGTACGATCAGCGGCGTGGCCATATAAATCATTAAAAATGCCACGCCGATATTGATTGGAAAGCCGAGCATGAGCAGATTCATCTGCGGCGCGGCCTTGGCCAACAAGCCCATCGTTATCGATATGAGAAACAGAGTGCCCACTACCGGCAGGGCAATTACCAGTGCTTGGCCGAAAAGCCGAATCAGTCCGCTGAGCATAAAGGAGGCCAAATCCTCCTGTAAACCGGCAAGATCCACCGCCCGAAAAGCCCGAAAACTCTGAAATACCCCAATCTGAAAAATCCGTTGAAAACCGCTGCCACTTATAAACACCAGCATCGCTAACAGATTGAAAAATTGCCCCATGAGAGGTAGGGATACCTGTGCCATCGGATCGAAAACCTGCGAGGCCCCGAATCCCATCTGCAGCGAAAAAAACTGCCCGGCGGTCTGAAATGCGCTGAAAATTATCACCATATACAGCCCGATGATTATCCCGATCATTGCTTCGCCGGCAAGCATCAGCGCAAATGCCAGCCAGCTGTCGGGAATCGGATAATCCACACCATCCATTATGAGAATACTGACCATGAGACAAAGCGACACCCGCGCAATCGAAGGAATATTCTGGGTCGAAAGAAGCGGTGCGGTGCGGGTCAAAGCATAGACCCTCGCAAAAATGAGAAACACCAGCTGTATGTTTTGCCCCATAATATCCAAAAACATTGCCTAGAGCACCATCCCCGGAATTTGCTCGAACAGTGTAATCGTGTACTGCCTGAGCGTGGCCAGCATCCATGGACCCGCAATAATCAGGGTCACCAGAATTGCAATTATTTTGGGCACAAAAGTCAGGGTCTGCTCCTGAATGGATGTTGTCGCCTGAAAAATCGAGATTATCAAACCTACTGCCATCCCTATCAACAAGACCGGCGCTGCTAACATCAAAATCTGCAGGACACCTGTTCGTATCAAAAGAATTACATACCCAAGATCCATAATTCCCCTCCCCAAAAAAACCTATCATACAAAGCTCGCCGCAACCTGCTGGGTTATCAGCCCCCAGCCATCAACCATAACGAACAAAATGAGCTTAAACGGCAAAGAAATCATTACCGGCGGAAGCATAATCATCCCCATCGACATCAGGGTAGATGACACAACCATGTCGATAATAATGAACGGTATAAACAGTAATATCCCGATTTTGAAGGCCACGGTTAACTCGTTTAGAATGAACGCCGGAATGAGCACCCGGGTTGGAACATCAGCCAAGGTGTTTGGACGGGGCAAATCACTCATATTCATAAATAACCGGATATTTTCCGGACTTCCAGACATTTGTTTATACATAAAAATACGCAGCGGTGCCTCAAAGCCTTGATATGCCTCTTCAATACCTATTTCACCATCACGAAAAGGTACAAATGCATCATCATAAATTTGAATAAAGGTAGGCCACATAATAAATACGGTTAAAAACAAGGCAATTCCCATGAGAACCTGGGTGGGAGGCACCTGTTGCAGGGACAATGCGCGCTTCACAAAATCAAGAACGATTGCTATTCGTAAAAAAGAGGTCACAAGAATGATAATTGACGGCGCCAAACTGAGAACTGCCAGCAACAGGAGAACCTGCATGCCAAATGCAACCTCTTGCCCAGACTCCGGGCTGCGAACTGTAAAATCAACAAAAGGAATTTGCAATGATTCAGTTCCGCTTGGCCGCGTTTGTGCGGCAGCAGGCATTGCGGTAAGCAACACCAAAACTACCAGAATAATTATATGTGGTGCACGCATATCTGCCCTCTCCTGAAACTTTGAAAAGCCATTACAGCTCCTTCAATCGTTCCCTGCGTTTTTGCAGGAAATCCAGGGAGGGGGTTTCTTCATGTATGTTGGTAGTATCGCCGGAATTTTCTTCCTCGCGATCATCGGTTTTGCTGCCGCGGAACATTCCCGCCAGCAAATCGGCAAAACTCTTTTGCTGATGCTCCATGGGCGCCTTTAAGCGGATATCGTCAAGCGTTTCCTTGTCGGTGATCTCTGCGATCAACTGCACGTTTGAATCGCCCTCACCCACAAGAAAAGACTGGTTACCCACTTGCACCAGATGGACTGCCCGGCTTCCGCCCAACGGCTGAGTAGCCGCAAGCGTGATCAAGCTGGTTTCCGGCCGCCGCGGCTGCTGTAAGCGCCGCAAAAACCAGATCACACCATAGATCATAGCCAAAACTATCGCCAGAACCAGCACCATGCGAATCAAACCGCCAATGCCACCTACCGATAGTTCATCTTGGCCGACAGCCGGATTGGTTGGTCCGTCATCAGCCCCGAGCAACAAAGTTGTTTCGTCAATCTGCCCTTCCTGCACTGCTTGTTGAACTTCTTCCTGGTTCTCCTGAACCTGACCCTCTTGGGCAGAAGCAGTTATAGCAAACAGAGACAGTACCAGCATTGTACACACTATGCGTTTCAGCTATCCCCTCCCGTCAAACCGTACGCATGGTTTTTTATTC
The DNA here is from genome assembly GCA_964398645.1 of uncultured Spirochaeta sp. Taxonomy (GTDB): domain Bacteria; phylum Spirochaetota; class Spirochaetia; order DSM-27196; family DSM-8902; genus Spirochaeta_B. The sequence continues at coordinate 419 of CAYNNU010000029.1, read as the reverse complement.
TACAACGTATATTCTACGTTATATTATTCATTCTTTCCAGTGGTGGAACAATTTCTGTTACACGAACACCAAAGTTTTCATCAATAACCACAACCTCGCCCTTGGCAATCAGTTTATGGTTAACCAAAATATCTACTGGCTCACCAGCAAGTTTATCTAGCTCAATAATGGTACCTTCACCCATGCCAAGAATCTCACGAATGAGTTTTCTGGTACGACCAAGCTCTACCGTCATTTCCATGTAAACGTCCATCAGCAAACTGATGTTTCCGTTTTCATGCTGAGCAGGACCCTGTTGCAAACTTGGGAAGCCGACTGACTGAACGCTCAATCCTCCCTGCTGCATTCCCATTTGGCCGCCCATCATCTGGCCCATTCCCATTTGGCCGCCCATTTGGTTCATTTGGCCCATCTGGCCC
>CAYNNU010000028.1:0-16260 GCA_964398645.1 uncultured Spirochaeta sp. | reverse complement strand
GTTCTTTGCAGGGGCGTGCTATGACAGCCCGCCGCATAAGCCGCCTGCTGGATACGACACTGGCACTCTTTGAGGGGGTGTATCTCAGCCCCGCCCTGGATGCCTATTACCAGCAGCTTTTACAGCTGCAGCAGGAACACCAGCTGTATATCGAAGAACATGGCGACGATCCTGTCCTTTCTTTGGGTGTTATGATGAATCCTGCCGGCGGAATAATGGTGGAGAATAATGATTTTCGTCCTAACGAAAATGATTCTGCTTATTCCAGTACAGTCGGGCTGAACTTTGTCTACCGCCGAAATTCCCATCTGGATTTACGGGCATCGGTAACCTACGGAAAGTTTAAGGGCTCTGTTATTGATGGAAGTGATAATACAGCAACCGCACTCATTCGGCAGGTGGAGCTTTTGCTGGCCGCCCAGCCCCGTATCGATATATGGAAAATACAGCTGTATGGTATTTTAGGCTTTCAAGTGTCAGCCTTGAGTTGGTTTGATTTTGGTACATATTGGGATGGTACATCGCATGAACTGGAAACAATCACCTCCGGTCCCACGCCGGGTCCAACCCTTGGATTGGGCCTTGGCTTTGATGTCTGGCGCCTGCGCATTACCGCCGAGTTTATGGCCACCTTTATGAGTATTGGCTTGGGATATACAGATGGCTATAAATACACATTTGACGTTATGCGCAACGGCTTGAACTTTGGCGTAGCCTACTATTTCTAGGCCGGCCTTTCGCAAAAGCTGACTTTTTGTGTCAGGGAATTTGCCCCGGCATGGGAAAGGCAGTATATTGAAAGTATACGAAAGTGATGCACAACAATAAGGAGGCTTGTTATGGCATTTACAACACCCGATCTTCCCTATGCATATGATGCGCTAGAACCGCATATAGATTCTCAAACAATGACAATCCATCATGATAAACATCATGTTGGCTATGTTTCCAAACTCAATGCCGCCCTAGAGGGCAGTGAATATCTTGACTGGGACATTGAAAAGCTCATACGCGAAGTAAACTCATTGCCGGCAAATTTGCAGGGCGCTGTGCGCAACAACGGCGGTGGCCATGCCAATCATAGCCTCTTTTGGCAGGTTATGGGGCCCAATGGCGGTGGTGAGCCAACAGGCGATCTGCACACAGCAATCATGAATACCTTTGGCAGCATGGAAGCCTTTCGCGATCAGTTCGCGCAAGCTGCTGCAACACGCTTTGGCAGCGGCTGGGCATGGTTGGTAGTTGCACCTGGCGGAAAACTGGAAATCACTAGTACTCCTAATCAGGATAGTCCACTCACCGATGGCAAAACTCCCATCCTTTGTCTGGATGTCTGGGAGCATGCCTACTACCTAAAATATCAGAACCGCCGGCCCGATTACATTCAGGCCTTCTTTGAAGTAATCAACTGGGACGCAGTTGCACAAAAGTTTGCCGCAGCACAGGCATAATTGCCTTCAAATGTGTCTTGATTTTTCTGCTAAGCCGTCCGGTCTGGACGGCTTTTGCATTTAGACGGTATAGTCATAGACATTATGTATTTAAGCGACACCGCCATTGAACAGATTCGTAGCGATTTTCCCATTCTGCAGCGCACAATGCGCGGCAAGCCTTTGGTGTATCTGGATAATGGCGCCACAAGCCTGACTCCCGTGCAGGTAATCGAGGCTGAAAGTCAGTACTACACCGAGTACAATGCCAATATTCACCGTGGTTTTTATGAATATAGTGAACAGGCAACCGTTGCCTTCGATGAAACCCGCCAGCTGGTGCGCGATTTTCTGCACCTGCCGGAAGGCTGGCAGGCAATATTTACCAAGAGTGCTACCGAGTCTGCCAACCTAGTTGCCTATGCTTGGGCCAGAAAGTTTCTTACAGAAGGCGATGAAATTCTTACCACCGAGCTTGAACATCATTCTAATCTTGTGCCCTGGCAGGCTGCTGCACAGGCAACAGGAGCAGTCCTTCGTTTTATCCCCTTGAATGAGCAGGGCGGACTGGATATTTCTGCTTTGGATTCGCTTTTTACCGCAAAAACCCGACTTGTTGCCTTGAGTGCCATGTCAAATGTAACCGGCTATATGCCTCCGCTAGAGCCAATAGTCGCAGCTGCCCGTGCTTGCGGTGCGCTTGTTTATCTTGATGGTGCTCAGCTTGTCAGTCATCATCCGGTTGATATGCGTCAACTTGATATCGACTTTCTTTCGTTTAGCGCCCATAAAATGCTGGGGCCAACCGGGGTAGGGCTTTTGTGTGCCAGAGATGAAGTGCTGGATGCAATGGACCCCTTTTTGTATGGCGGAGATATGATTCAAACCGTCTATCCGGATCATTCCACCTACGAAATATTGCCCCAGAAGTTTGAGGCTGGAACCCCCAATATTGCCGGGGTTATCGGCTTTGGGGCAGCAATCCGCTACTTGCAGGGAGTGGGGATGGAGGCAATTGCCGCTCACGAAAGGCGCTTGCTGGAGATGATGCTTAGCGAGGCGGAAAAGCGCCCGTTTATGCAGGTGTATGGCGACTCCAACCCGGCCCACCGCGGCGGAATTTTTTCTTTTAATATTGATGGGGTGCATCCGCACGATACCGGCGCTTTGCTCGATAGTCAGGGAGTGGCAATCCGTACCGGCTCGCATTGTGCTCAACCCCTTATGCGCCATTTTTCAATTCCCGGCACCTCCCGGGCGGTTGTGTATGTGTATAATTCACCGGCAGATATCCAACGCTTTTTCCAGGCCATAGACAGGGCGCACAGTGTATTCAACGGATAATCAATCTTCAGATTTTCAGGAAATTCTACAGCGGGTTCGCAAGCCTTTGTTTGCCGCCGGGGCTGATGTAGATCAGGATAGCCGTCAGGCAGGCGCAGAGAATGAGCGTTGCGGTGATTCAGTGAAATTATATTTTCAGCTTGATGATGAAGCAAAGAACACGGATGATCCCCTTATCCGTGCTGCCAAGCATCTAACAGTTGGCTGCAGCGTGTGTTGCCTTGCCGCCGACCTCTTATGCGAAACTATTACCGGCTGCCGAATTAGCAAGGCCCGCAACATCGTGCAGCAACTACGAACCTGGCAGACTGACCCGGACGCCCCAGCCCCCGAAAGCATGAATCGTGAACTTGCTGCGCTTCAAGCCATTCGCGGAAAGCGCAGCCGCGCCCGCTGTTTTCTTTTGCCTTTAGAGGCTTTGGAAAACCTTATGAGTTCGCTTTAATCCGTTCCAGCGCCCATAGGGTATATTTCCGGATTCTGCGATCGGGGTCCTGCTGTAATTGCTCGAGAATATCTTTTCCGTCCTTGCCAGCTAGTCGCTCGAGCGCTTTGGTTACCAGCACCCTAACATCCGGATCGGGATCGCGTGATGCTACAACGATTCCGCGGTATGCGGCGGCAGTACCGATTTGGGCCAGCGTTTCCGCCGACGCCAAACGCTCCGCCGGATGCTTATGCGACAGCCGCCGCACATGTACGTCAATGCAGCCGGTTTCCTCAAGCACGCCGGTAATATACGGCCGCAATGAGGCAATGTCTTCTTTTAAGAGTTCCAATAATGGTGCCTCAGCTGCTTCGCCCATAGCTACAAAACCCCGCATTATCTGCTCGCGCATTTGCTCATCCGAATCTTTCAGGCGCACAATCAATGCCCGGATTTCTTCTTCCGAGGTTTTCTGCCCCAAAGCCGCAATCGCAGCGTTCACTACCGAGGTTTCCGGGTGAAGCAAGGACTCAGTAAGAACGGTCGCTGCCAGAGGCCGGCTGGATTGCCGCAAACCTTCAATAGCAGCCATGATTACAGGAATTGCCTCGTTGGGATCGCTGCAAATTTCGCTGAATGCCTGAATTCGCTCGTCATTGCCATAGGCACCCAGCGCCAGTGCCGCCTGTATTCGCACTTTTTCCACCGGATCGCGTAATAACCCTTCTGCATCTTTTATCGATTTACTGTCGCCGTATTCCATCAACGCCCGTGCGGCCGCACCGCGAACCATCGGGTCCGAATCCCGCACCGCCTGCCGTATCGGCTTCAAGAAGCTCTTATCGGAAGTGGCTGGAACCGCAGCAATTACCGCTGCCCGGATTTTTCCGTCTTCGCCTTCCAGAATACCCATTACCCGCTCGCGGAATGCTTGCCCATCGTATTCAGCTAAATGAACAGCGAACTCACGGCTGCGTTCCAAGGGTAGAACTGTCAGGTTTTCCAGAATTAACTGCAAACAATAGGAAAGCTTGAGTTTGCCCAGAACCAAAAAGGCTGATACCCGCACAGCATGGGGATATTGTTTACGTTCTGCTCCAATAATATCGATGATGGTATGCAGAAAGCTTGTATGGTCAAAGCGGATGAGCGTATCATGCAATTCGTTTTGCCGCACAAACGATTCATCCTGCAGCAAATCTAGCAGGGCCGGAACAAGAATATGGGGATTGCTGCCATCAATTTCTTCAAGCAGTGGAAGAAGGCGGTGATCATCATGGCGGAATAAACGCACCGCATCTGCAACCAGTTGCATTTGGACTCGTCCGCCGCGCTTACAAATACAGCGGCAGGCGTTTTTGTATACCTCAATTGTGTCCGGCCCGGATTCAACCTCAATATCGCATGCTTGCAGAAAGAGGGGACCGGTTGCACCTGGACTACCATGCTTTTGTAAAATATCAGCTGCAATGCTTAAGGAAGCAAGGTTTGTCTGGCTGCGGCGGGAATTAGCCTTTTCCGGTTTTACCGGCAGCAGGGCCTGCAGGAAACGGGTTTCCCCAGCTTCGGCTGCATGATTAAGCAGCAGACTGCGCCGCTTCATATCTTTTCGGTCGGAAAAATCGGCCTGTACCAACAAGCGGTCCAGTACGCCGCTTTGCTGCAAGAAGCGAGCCGCCCGCAGGCTGATTTCCTGATTGTCGCCGGCTAGTAATTGCAGTGCAATATCATGGTCGGCCGGGAGTTTCGGGTCAAGCTGTTCCACGACATGCAGCTGTTCAACCGTTTCCATTTTGCGTATATCAATTTTGTATAAATCTGCGCAGTCTTTTTTGATTCTTTGTCTCGCTGCTTTGCGCACTTCAAATGCATAGTCATCTATTAAAAGCCGCTTGCATTCTTCGTATAAGTGGATTCGTTCTTTTTCATCCTGCGGCTGCAATTCTTCAATTATCGTTCGGCGTAAAAGCCGGTGTGAATCGTGGAACATCTCCCAGAGTGCCCGGCGGGATGGTGTTTCAGAATCGTGTAACAGAATTTTTGCCGCCATATAGCGCACAGACCATTCGGGATAACCGGCAAGCTCCCGCATCTGCGAAATCCGATCTTTGAAAAAAGAATATGCCTTGCGGCCGTCGAAGTTATTGCCTTTTCCCGAAAGGGCGATGTGGCGCAAGGATAATACGTCCTCGTGCTCATCCAGCCAGATCAGGAATCTGTGGGCACAGTTTTGCCGCCGCAATGCCGCGGTAAAAACTGCAAACATCCCGTCTTTTGGGGCATAGCGCAGCAGGCGCTGTACCTTTCCTAGGCTCGGGCGTTTTATGCATTGCTCTATCCACAAAGCCCCAATACCGGTGCGTTGAATAATATCAATCTGATCACAGCGTTTTGCTGCATGCATGATTGTACCGCTCATGCGCAGCAGTTGGTTTTTGCGGTATTTCTTCATTACTAGTTTGTCCAGCAGTTCGGGCCGTTTGTTTACCCGGAATAGGCGGTTTAGTAAAACAATTCGTCTCAAGCCGTTATTCAGTAAAAATGCGAGCGCAGCGATAGCAAGAGTGATAAGAATGCTTTTGTAGCTGGCAAAAAATTGGTTTATGGCGTCAATCATGGAAATTCCCCTTACCGCAGTTGTTTTTCAACTCGGAAAATTGTTAGCGGTTTAACTTTTCCTTTTACCTGTACAGGTTTGAGTTCTTTTAGTTTGAAATGATCTCCGATCATGTCACGAGTATTGCTGGTTATTATTACATCATCAGGTCCGGCAATTCCTTCTAGCCGTGCGGCGACATTTACCGTATCACCGATTACTGAATAGTCCATGCGCTGTGAGCTGCCGAGGTTTCCAGCAATCAGCGGGCCAGTATGCATGCCAATGCCGATTTTTAGATGGGACGCTTCGGCGGTAAAAAAGTTACGCTTGGGTGAGCGTACCAAATCCTGCAGTTCCATTGCGCAGCTCACTGCCGAAATGGCATCCTGCTCTTCGGAACACATGGGAATTCCCCATGCCGCCATAATGCAGTCACCAATAAATTTATCAATAAATCCGCGGTGGCGGATAATAACTTCAACCGCTTCACTGAAATAGGAATTCAAAACATCAATAATTACTTCCGGCTCTTTGTCTTCAGAAAAGGAAGTATAGCCGCGAATATCGGCAAAAAAGATTGTCGCGTTTTTTTTATCTCCGCCGGGGCGTACGAGTTCAGGGTTTTCCATAAGTGAATGAACAATATCGCTGGAAAGATAGCGGGCAAACATATCTTTGATTGCCCGTTTATCTTCAACCACACTATCCATCTGGTTTTGTAATTGTTTTTCCGTTGTTTGATCGGTAAAAAGAAGCGTAAGGCCTTCTTTGCGCCCATAGCGTCCGCGCAGTGGCGAAATGTTGAGTGAAAAATCCATTTCCTCTTCACTGCGCTGCAGAATTCCCTGCAGGCCAAGAATCTGTTGGCCGCTTTTATCCGCTCTCTGGACAGCATTCAGGATCTTTCTGCCAATGCGGCCTTTCATCACCTGCTGGAAGGAAATGCCGATTGTTTCTTCGTCTAGAGAAAGCCGTTCTTTTGCTGCCGGATTTATGTATTGAATATTTCCGCTGGCATCTGTGGTTACCAAAAGGTTGGTCATACTGGCAAATATGTGCTCCTGATAACGCTGCATCTCTTGGATTTGTTTGTATTGCTGTTGCATCTCGCTAAATAATCGTGCGCTTTGAAGTGTGCCCGCAGCAAGTCGTACGTAGGAATCCAAAAAGAAAAAACGTTCGCCAACAAAATGAGCTGGTTTGTGGTGGTTTAAAATGAGATAGCCAAGTGGTGAATCGCTTTGGCTGTCACTATTTAAGGAGAAAACCGCTGCGCTATGCATTTCCGGTAGCAAAAATGCAGAATGGAAGAAAGAAGGATTTTGTTCATGCAATACTAAAGATTCGCCGCATTCTTCGATAAACGCAATCACTTCATCATCAATTTTTAGTGTTTTGGGGGCTTGTAGCTGTCCGCGTTGGATGTGCAGTTCAAGTGTATTGCCAGAGTGGAGGTAAACGCAGCAAATATCAGCAGCCGAAATATCGTAGGTTTGGTCAAGCAATACGTTTAATTGTTCTGTTTGGGATGCCTTGGCGGCCAGCAGGGTTCCAGCCCGCAGAAATTCTGATAAAACCTTTCGTTCTGTCGGAATAGCTTTCTGCAGTGAACCCTTGTTTTTCATATGTATTACTTTACGTTGCGATGCCAGTCTTTTCAATCGGACAGGGCAAAATTAGCTAAAATTTAGTAAAGTTTTTGTTGCTTTGCCTGATCCCACAGCTCGTTCATGCGATCGAATTGATCTGGGCCCATAGCATCTGTTCCCATCTTTTTTTCCACAAAGCGAAATCGCCGCTCAAACTTTTCATTGCTTCGCTGCATGGCAATTGCCGGGTCAATATCCAGAAAACGCGCGACGTTTACCACCGAGAACAGCATATCTCCTAATTCTTCTTCGAGATGTGCCCGTTGTTCCTGCTGATCGCTGCTGCTTTCCCGCCATGCCTGGTGGGTTTCTTCCAGTTCTTCATAGATTTTTGCCCAGACATCTTCGGCATTTTTCCAGTCAAAGCCGCATTTGGCTGCCTTTTTTTGCAGTTTGTATGCGCGTTCCAAAGGCGGCATTCCCTTGCTAACGCTGTCTAATACCGAGTCTTTTTTCCGGCGCCCCTCTACAGTTTGCTTTATTTCTTCCCATTGCCGGGCAACCGCTTCGGGATTATCGGCGTCGGCTGCTGCAAAGACGTGTGGATGCCGTCGGATGAGTTTTTCGCAAACGTCATGGAGTATGCCTTCCATGCTCAAGGTTTTGCGCTCTTCAAAAATGGCAGCAATTAAGGTGACAATCAAAAGCACGTCGCCTAACTCTTCGCCGGTATGCTGCGTATCTTCCTCATTTATGGCTTCAACAGCCTCGTAGGCTTCTTCAATTAAAGCCGAGCGCAGGGACTGCGGTGTTTGCTTTTGATCCCAGGGGCAACCTTGCGGAGAGCGTAATTGCTGAACTATATGGTATAAACGTGCGAATCCTTCCATTTCCGCGCCGGGGGCTTGAAGTCTTCCTTTTGATTGTTCTTTTTGCGTATTTTTCATGAAACTCAGTGTAGCGGGGCTTAGCTTTTCAATCAATCCGGCTTTTTTAGCGGCCAATATTCATTAACTATTGATAAAATAAAAACACTCATCTAAAATATCGCAGGTTTTGGTATGGAGTTATAAATGGAAACGATGTATACGCGCAGTCGGCATAGCCGGATGCACAGTGAGGTGGAGGATGACATCTTGCAGATTCTCGATAAGGGAGCTGCAGATGAAGAATGGTTATTTGAGAACATTGAACGCCTGCATACAGATGGTGGGGATGCAGTCTATTGTGACCTGTTTCGTATTCTTGTGAATCTTGATTTCTCAGCGGAGGAGGCGGCAAAGCATTGGGATGCAGTTATGCAACGCCGCGAACAACTTGCGGCTGCCTTGGGGCGGGATATGAACTTTCGGGTTGTTATGCTGGATTATTTTTTGCAGGAAAAAAAACGGATAATCAATCCCAAGGTGGTAGAAATAAAGCTTTATGAAAAAGCTTTGAATATTGCCATGGTTGACGATTTAACCAAGGTGTTCAATCGCCGCTATTACGATATGATTATTGAAACTGAAATCAAGCGGGCTCAGCGGCACAACCGTAAGCTTACTATGGCAGTAATCGATATTGATGATTTTAAGCTGTATAACGACCAGTATGGACATGCCGAGGGCGATAGGGTTCTTGCTGCCTTTGGAAATTTCTTGCGCGCGAGTTTCCGTAAAGAAGATATTCTGTGCCGCTATGGTGGCGAGGAATTCGTTGTGGTAATGCCGGAAACCGATGTTCATGCGGCTCGTGGCGTAATGCAGCGGTTTCAGGATGAAGTGAAAACCGTTCGCTTTATCAACGATAGCTATATTACCTTTAGTTGTGGCTTGGCTGCATTTCCGGCGGATGCCAAAGATGGTGCGGAATTATTCATTAAGGCTGATAAGGCAATGTATATTAGCAAGGCAAACGGGAAAGATGGTGTCACTGTTTACGGAACAGAGCGCCGCAAGAATCCCCGCAATGGTGCCACCTGCGAAGTTACCTTTTTGCCCTTAGCTGTAAAAGATGATGATGCAGAATATTGGCAGAATAAAACGACGGTTCTCTCCGGCAGTGTTCGTGATATCAGCAGCGAAGGCTTGTGTTTAGAAACTGATATCGATGTGCCGGTGGGTCAGCGCTTTCGCTTGCGTTTTATCGACGATGATGGTTCGGATTGTGCTGAGATAGGATTACAAACTGCAGAGATTCTGTGGAAAAAAAGCATTGATGGGCGCTGCCGTTTAGGCCTGCAGTTTATTGAACCAAACTATCAGTTGCTGGAAGCCTGAACGAAATAGTAGTTCCTTGCTTTTCTCTGCTGTTCACCCAGATAGTACCGCCATGGGTTTCTACGAACTCCTTACACAGAATTAATCCCAGACCCGTGCCGCTTTCATTTTCGGTGCCGGGTCGTTGTGTTTTTGTGCTGGGGTTGAACAACTCTTGGGCGTGTTCGTTTGACATGCCGATTCCAGTGTCGCGGATGCTGATGCATACCCCTTTGGCATCTCGTTTTGCCGATAGCAGAATATTTCCGCCGATTGGGGTAAATTTTATGGCATTGGTGATCAGGTTTCGTAGTATTGTGTCCAGCATATTTTTATCGGCATGTACGGGAATCGCGCTTGTCTCATCAATGGAGATTTGAATTTTTTTCTGCTTCAAATGTTCCTGCAGGAAGGAAACTTGTTTTTCCAGAATTTCTGCAAGTTGTAATGTTTGCGGTTGATACGGCATGTTCCCGGTTTGCAGACGTGCCCAGCTCAGTAAGTTTTCCAGCAGACGGTGGGTATTTTGGGCAGAATTGAGTATGTAATCTGTATATTCCGCGGCGTTTTCAGAAGATCCGGCATGTAAATCATTTTTCAGTAATTCCGCCGAGCTAATAATGACATTAAAGGGATTGCATAAATCGTGGGCAATAATGCCAAAAAATTTCTCCTTGGTTTGATTAGCTTCCAGCAATTCCTGTTGTTTGTTTACCAGATCGGAAAAAAGTAATTGGTAGGGATGCTGCAGCATATTTACAATCATGGACCGATATATCAAATAAAAGGAGATCACCTTGAAAATATGTCCAAAGACATTGGTGACGCCATAATTATCAGTATACAGGGTGAATGATAATTCGCTCAAAATAGTGAAAACAATTGAAAATACCATGAGTCGCCAAAAAACGGGTTTATAGCTTTCCCGTTTTTGGTACAGAAAGAACAGTGAAACAAACAGAATAATAATGATACAAATTTCACTGGCTATTTTGAATGGCGTTTGTCCCTGACCAGCAATAAAGGCTGGCGGGAAAATTTCCCAAGCTATAATTGAGAGAATACCAACGAGACTGAGAATTCCGTACAGAGTAAAAGCAAGCGGAAAAGGTTTTTTCCATCTGCTAAAGGTGCCAGAAACAAATAGTAGGATGCTTATGCTTTCAATCGCCCGTGCCACTATCCATAGTTGATTTGCAAAAAAGTGTTCGCCCGGGAAAATATTCATTCCAACGTAGGTGAGTGTGTGAAACAGGTCAAGAAATGCAATATACGCATAGGCAATACCAAGCAGGCTAAGAGCAGTGTTTTGGCTGAATTTTTTGGTATTCCAGCTGACAATAAAAATCCCGGCGGCAACAATAATGCTATAAATCTCTACCAGGCTGTGAAAGAGTAGATAGTTAACTCTGCTTAGTACATAGAGTCCTACAAGAAGAGCAATTCCAGGTATAATCGAAATAAGCGGAATGAACTTTTTTCTCGGCATATTTGTAATTCTAGATGATGTGTTGCAATATTGCCATGCTCACTGCTCAAAAATCAGTCAAGTTTGGTTGTCAGTTCTTGAGCAATCTTGCTGAATGGACCGTCAGGCTGACTGGCCGCCCAGGGCTTGCCGCTGTCGCCGGATTCTACAATTTGAGCATTCAAGGGGATTTTTCCTAACAGTTGAATTTTAAAATCATCTGCTGCTTTTTCTGCTCCTCCGCTTTTAAAGATGTCCATGTGCTCGCCACATTTTGGGCAAACAAAGCCGGACATGTTTTCTACAATTCCTAAAATCGGAACATCGAGTTGGCGGGAAAAGGCAATTGCTTTGCGGGCATCAATAAGCGCAACTTCCTGCGGGGTAGTGACAATGACAGCCCCGTCAACATTGGGAATTGTTTGCAGAACGCTCAAAGGTTCATCTCCGGTTCCGGGAGGGCAGTCAACAATGAGGTAGTCGATAGGAGGCCATTCAAAAGAGTCAAGAAATTGCTTAATGGTTTTTGTCTTCATTGGGCCGCGCCAGATAACCGGGGTATCAACATCGCCGAGCATTGAAGCTAGGGAAAGCACATAGAGGTTTTGTTCGGCCTGAATCGGTTCGGGGTTGCCGCGTTCTGAAACGGGATTTCGAATACCTTCGGTTCCGGTCATTTTGGCAGCCGATGGTCCGTGCAAATCAACATCCAGAATGCCAACCTGCTTTCCTATGCCTGCTAAAGCATAGGCCAGATTGATGCTAACGGTGCTTTTACCCACACCGCCTTTTCCACTCATTACCACTATTGTATGTTTGAAGTTTTCCAGATTATGTTGCATTAAAACGCTGGGATTATTTGTATTGTTTGGCATACAGGCTCCTGTATTGCACGCATGTGCATTATTTTTCAAAAAGCATATCTCATTTTTGTTTTGTCAGCAAGCAGTAGAATTGCTGTGCCTGCAAAGCTTGCGTTATGAATAGTCTCGCCCTATTCTTATAGGTAAAGGAGTGTGTATGAATGGTACAGAATTGCCGGGAATTCAGGATGCTGATCTGCGGGGCAAGGTTGTTCTTGTTCGAGTTGATCATAATGTGGTGAAAGATGGAATCATTTACGATCCCTATCGAATTGATGCAACCTTGGGAACCCTGTATTACATCAACGCCAAGGGTGGCAAGAGTATTCTTATGACCCATGTTGGCCGGCCAAAGGATAAAAAGTCGGGGGACATTCGCATTTCTGAAAAAACATCGGTAGTGCCTATCGTGCAATATCTGGAAAAAAAGCTGCACATCCGCATCAAGGTTCCGGAGTTTTATCAGGATGAAAAGCGCGGCTACCTGGGGGTTGAAACATCGGTCAATCATCTTATTCGCGAGCTTACAAATGATGAGATTGATATGGTCTACTTGCCCAATACACGCTGGTTTCATGGCGAAGAGTCGGGGGGAGAAGAAGCAGACCGCTTTGCGACTCAGCTTGCTGGTTTAGCTGATATTTACATTAACGATGCCTTTGGCTCATGGCAGCCCCATGTTTCCACGGTGAATATTGCCGGCTTGCTGCCATCTTATGCCGGCTGGTTGATGCAGCAAGAGGTTTCACACCTCAACAGAATCTATGAGCCTGATCAGCCCTTTTTGGCGGTTGTTGCCGGCTCCAAGTTTGATACCAAGATTGATCCGCTTTTTGCCTTACTGAAAAATGCAGATTATCTAGTTTTGGGCGGAGTTATTTACAATGCGTATTTGTGTGCAAAATATGGTATTTCCATCAAAGGTATAGAGGAAGATGATCTCAAATCGGCCCGTCGCTTCGTTGAGTACAGCCAGCAATTTCCAGGTAAGGTGGTAGAGTTGCCGTATATTATCGAGTCCGACACCCTGGAAGGCAAGATTGAAGGCTCATACCGCACCCACGATATTACCAGCCTGAAAAAAGGCACAAGCTTGAACTATGTGCTGGATGTTGGGCCGGAATCCTTTGAAAAGCCGGAAATCCGGGATGTGTTTATGCAGGCGCGTACCATTTTTGTGAATGCCGTTATGGGTTTTACACCTCATTTTAATGAAGGCACCATTGCACTGGATCAGTTGATTGATCACAATCGTGAAGCGGGAAAACTGTATGGCGGCGGAGATACCATGCAGGAGCTAAAACGCTTACTGCCCGGGCTCTATATTTCGGCAATTGATCATCCCAAATACTACATTTTTACTGGGGGCGGTGCGGTTCTAAAGGCCATAGAGCAGGGCAGCCCGCAGGATATGAAGCCGATAAAGGCGCTAATTAAAAGCTAGCTTGCCTGCTTAATCTACCAGTAGGTAGGCGCGACCCAGGGCATGCACCAGTTCGCCGGCTAATTGTTTGTCGTAGGATGGTGCATTCGATGCCCGCATATAGCTGTTCACGGTAATGATCCTGCCGTTTTTTGTGCGGCTGTGCTGATCCGGATGGCGCAAGTTCATGTACTCCAGCACAATGCCAAGGGTAACATGGTCGTGGATGTAGCGGATATCGCCATTTTCAGACACACTTACCACCATTCCTACATGGGTCAGCTCATCATCGGGGCGTCCGCTTCCATCGCGGTCGTAGGTGTTATCCCAAAAGATAATATCCCCGGGTAGGGGGTATCTGCCGGTGTGCAGATAGCCTTTTTCTTCCAGGGCAGCATACAGGCGTTCAACCCCGCTGCCGCTTTGTGCCTGTATTGCGGGTGTAAGATCAATCCCGGCACCATAATAGAGCGCCATTACAACGCCGCTGCAATCCTGCCGGAAATGCCTGCCGTTTACTTCCAATGTGTTTGCACCTAAAAGAGAATAGGCTGTGTTCACCAGTCGGTCGCGGACATCCTGCGTTTCATCGGCGATTTGTTCTATTTCGTTGTTTGAGTTGGGTAAGGAAGAGATGCTTGCGCAGCTTGTAATAAAAAACAAAGCCATTCCCAGCAGTAAAAACAGGGATGTAGGGTTTTTTTGCTGCTTTGGCATTTGCAGACCTCCGGAAAAAAAGCCGGGGGCGGGACCCCCGGCAATAAATCATAGGGCTTGAGATTATTTCACTTAGTTTAAAGTGCGCAACTGAAGGCTGTAATAATCATTGTCGTCTTGTCCGCTGCCCAAGGGCTCAACTTTGATGTAGTATCGGCCTCGCTCAAGGTACATATCGATACGGGCATTCAAATCGCGGCCTCCATCATCATCATAGCTAAGCTCCATATCATTTTCATCATATAAATACATGTAGGTGTCGATATCACCGCTTGTTTCAATGGAAACCTGGGTCGATTCTCGCAAATTGAATGTGTAGTAATCATAATCGCTGTTGGGGCTTAGGTTGTGTTGCGGTGAGTTTGAATTCAATTCAATCTGGGTGGCTTCCCGTGGACTGTTGTCTGGCTCATAGCGGTCTACGTTCATTGTGTCCCAGGAAAATGCCAGACTATAGTTTCCAGTGTCGCTGCCATAGGGGGAAACCTGAACATAATAGGTTTGGCCGCCAGCAAGTTGTACTCGTGCGTTCATACCTTCACCACCGTCATCATTATAGGCTACTTCATTCTGATTTTGGTCGAATACATGTATGGTTGTATCCATGTTAGAGATGGTTTCCACCGTAAGGAAAGTATTTTCTCTTCGGGAATTCGGTACATCAATCTGATAATAATCCTCATCACCTGGGGGCATGAGTTGGCTATCGTAGCTGCCTTCCGCATCAATTTCATATGCTTCATAGATGGAATTGTTCGGTTCATCCGGGCTGAGAGTAATCTGCATTGTCTCAATAATCAGGCTGTAGGATCCTGTGTTTCCGCTGCTTAATGGGCGTACCTTCAAAATCGCTGGAAGCATATCAACTGATAAACTGACCCGGGCATTCAGGCCCTCGCCGCCATCATCATCAGTCATGAGGGTTGAGTAGCCATCCCGGTCGTACACCTCAATGTAGGTATCCATATCAGCATTTGTTGTTTGGATGTCGATATAATTTCCATTTATCGAACTTGGATCAAGCAGAAAATAATCACCATCATCATCAGAGCTGAAGCTCAAGCCATGAATGGTTCCTGTGCCTGGCCATGGGCGGGGTGAGCTGAGTGAATCTGGTTCACCAAAATCGGCTCCGCCAGCTGAACCGCCGCTAACCGGAACAAAATAGGATTGCAGATCCTGGTCTACAGTGATAGACACAGTCCAGGTTGCAAGAATGCGATTGTTGGATTTTTCCACAATCTGAAAGTTGAGGGATACATTGCTTTGAGAAGTGGTGGCAAGAGCATAGCAGGTTAGGTCTGATTGTACCGGCTGCAAACGTCCGCTGTTGTCGGGGTAGGTTGCTACCAGATACAGCCCTTCGTTAATCATCACTTCACTGATAGGTCCAAGCAGTAATTCACCGAATCGAACTTGCGCGCCGTTAAGAAAAACGCCGTCCCAGGAAATGCTGCGGTCTGAGCCGATGCGTCTGGAAGCTTGGCCAATTCGCTGTTCGGCGGTTTGAATAACCTGCCGTACCTGAGAATTATTCAATAGGTTTTGTGCTGAAATACTATGTGCAGCTAGTATACAAATAACTGCAATAAATAGGGTCCGTTTCATTTTTTCCTCCAATTACTGCATATTTTACCGCATTTTTTGACAGTTAACCATGTGTTCTCGTGCTTTTCCTGAAAAAATCTGCTTGGGGTTTGGTTTATTTCTGATTGATAAAGTAATCATTTATCAGTATATTCCACTCATGAAAAAGTATGATTTATTGGTAATTGGCATGGGGCCGGCCGGAATGGCTGTTTCTGCAATGGGCTCAGCAATGGGCTTGTCGGTTCTTGCAATTGAAAAGGATAAAGTCGGTGGTGAGTGCTTGAATTGCGGGTGCATTCCAAGCAAGGCATTATTGAAAGCCGGGGAGGCCTTGAATACCCTGCAGGATTTAGCCGGGTATGGAATACAGATGGACGGGAAGCCCGCTGATGCAAGTGCTTTTTCCGGTGACCCCTTGGGGCGGGTGCGCGAAAAATTGGCCGGGATCAAGAATAAAAAGTTCATGAAGGCCTTTGAAAAAACCCATCTTATTCAAGGTGAGGCCGAGTTTACTGGCAAACGCAGTGTGCGGGTGAATGGTGAAGAGTACACCGCCAAGCATATATATAT
>CAYNNU010000027.1:0-16396 GCA_964398645.1 uncultured Spirochaeta sp. | reverse complement strand
ACCAGTGGATACGTGCGGGTAATCCAATTAGAGTCCCGGCAAAATAGCTGCGTTCGGTACTGGTTTGAATGTTTTCGTCATTGTAGATCAATTTTACTGTGCGTCTTTCGGAAGGAAACATAGCCGCTCGATATGTCAGTCGGTATTCCTGAATAATACGTCCTCGGATAGTGAGGTAAATATTGGCAAGTTCCTTCTCATCTAGAGTATCAAAAACACTCCCTCCCGATTCCTGGGAAAGATCCGTTAGGCCTTCCTCTTTTTCTTGGCCAAAGCGGATGGAATATACATTGATTCCAGCTTTTTGCAGCTCCTGGATTGCCATTTCAAGGCTATATTCCTCATCGCCAAAAATAGGGTGTGGTCGTCCGTACCCTCTCGAATAGGGGTAGTTTTCTCCATCCGAAAGAATAATGATGGTTTTTCTTCCTGGAATGTTTTGCATGGTTTCAATCGCATTGATTACTGCATAGTAGAGCTCTGTCCAGCCTTCACCGGTTCCGGGTTCAGGTCGGGAAACTGAGTCAACTGCATCAATAAGGCGTTCGGGTCTGGATTCAACGTTGGAGAGTAATTGAAAATTTGTATTGAATGAAGCAAGTAAAACGGAATCCTGTATGTCATGAATAGAGTTTAGGAATATTTTGATAGCATTCTGGGCATAGTGAATTCTCATTTCTTGAGGATTATCTGTAGATTCGCCGTCGATAGTATCATACATGCTGCCGGAATTATCGAGTAACAGAAAATAGGTCGCGCCTTCATTTGCCGAATGTGCAGAGAATGAAGTTATCGGTACCGACACAGTTTCGCCGGCATCGTTGGATTCTTCTATAGAAAAAGATGATTTGTCCAACTCGCTGGTTGGAAGGCCTGCTGCATCAAGGATACTTACAAAAAGGCTGACAGATTGGCGTGTCAATAATCGGTCAAGGTCGATCTGAGAAATATGTGCTTCCTGTGCGCCAGCCGGAAATAAAGAGCAGAAAAGAATGCAAATTACTGCAGGTAAGGTGATATGTAAACGCATGGCGGACTCCTATCGTTGCTTATATAGCAGTTTGGCACTGCCGATTTGGAATACATCCTCGTATTTCAGGACACGTTCTTCTATCATTTCATCATTGATTTTCAGGCTGTCAGCAGCAAGTGGGCGTAATACCAGCTCTCCGTTTTCTGCGATCATAAAAGCATGAACTGGCTCGACCCCATCGTAGGCGTCGAGTAGCACTTCGCAGCGACGGCTGTTGCCGATCTCTATTTTATTTTGGTTAAGAATAAACTCTTTTCCTTTGTATAATCCGTTTAACAGGCGAAGTACCCCGTAGGACATTCGTTGTTCAATAACCGAGTAGGCAAAACCGATTGCAGCACCAAGCAAAAGCAAGCCAAAAAGAGAGGCAATTCCGGAAGCAGGGAAGAGGCTTTTCAGTAGTTCAAGGAAAATGCCGCCAATGAATCCACCCAAAAAGCCGCCAACAATACCGGTTATGATTTTGCGGCCGGAGCGAGTACGGATTCCTTCTGGAATACCAATGAATGTACCCAGAACTGCCCAGCCAAATGCCCGGGAAATTGGTAAGCCGATTGTTTGTAATTCACCATCGGCTAGAGCAATTCGTTCGCCAAAAAACAGGAATACACGTTGGGCAATGAGAAAGCCGGCTGCACCTCCAAGAAGTCCAATTCCTGCGCCTATTCCCATTCCAATAAACAGCCGATCTAGGCGGCGGATAATGATCCCGTTGGCACTGGAAAAGAAAGCTCCGAATATCATGCCTAAAATAGCTCCGCTGACCAAGCTAAAAAGAAGGAAGCTGGGAAAGCTTGTTTGAAATGATAATAATAGTTGTAAGGCTGGCCAGGCAGCAAGGCCGCCAAGAACTCCAAGAATAATTATTATCATTCGGCGAAAGAACATAGTCATTGTAGATCTCCTATGGTAAGGGCATTTTGATCACGGGTATAGTGTAACATAATCTGCCGGTTTTGCTCGCTTTTTATACGTAATGTTGTTTCAGCTGATGCGCCGTCGGGGTGTATGGCTTGCAGTGTGTAACGTCCGGGTGGAATCAATAGGTGTGTTGATTGCGTTTCATCTACAGTTGGTAGTACTGTTAAGCTTGGATCCGGCCCACCGGAAAAATATGCATCTTTCCCATTTAACCGAAGGCGTATTCCCGAAGTATTGGTGAAAAGTTCAACGCTACCGGGCCGGGGAATTAAGCCTGCTGTAATATATAGGCTGCTGGATGTAAGTTGCGCTTTTTTTGAAATCTCTCGAGAATAGTATGCGGGGCAAGAAAAACGAAAGCGGTATTCTGTGTCAGAAAATAGTTTGCCTTCAGCTTGATCAATTGGAATATAGTCTTCATCAAGTAATACTTCAATTCGAGATTGAGTTGATATGTCTGTGCTGTCCAATTCGTTTCGCACCCTGGGATATACTTGTATGGGGATTGGCGCCGGATTTTGGTGGTATATTTTGATGTGGTTTAGGTTAAAATGTTCTATATCGGTAAATTGCTGGGAAAAAGGGTAAACATAAACGGTACGGAAAAAATCCTGGTGTTCGGTGGCGGCATGCAACTGATAACTTCCAGCGGGAATATACATCGGCGGTAAAATACCGGAAAAGGATATTGGATCTTGACCAGGCTTATCAGGGGTGAGTTGCACCGAATACCTTGGGATAGTTTGATTTGTGCCATCGAGATGTAAGGGCGGAACAATTTCATAGCTAAAATAACCAAAGGAATCGGGTGAGAAAAGGCGGTGTTGTAAACCGAGATGGCAGGAAATACCAGCGGAGGCGGCAATGAAGCTAGATATTCCTGCTATTAAAAGAAATCGTTTTTTCGTAAAGAATCGTTTTTTTCCGGCCTTCCATTCATTTTTGGCAAAAGAAGAGAGTAATTCAGCTGCTTCGAATGGACGTCCAATAACGGGCTGGATATGTAAATGTTTTTCTAGCTTGCGGATAAGAATTGCAAGGTCCTGAAAGCGCTGTTTCGCCTTGGGGCGCATACAACGTCGGATAAGCCGAGTGGTAAATCCGGAAATATTGGGGTTGTATGTGTGAACCTTGGTGTATCGACCTTTAATAATTCGCTGGTAGGTTTCCGGAAGATTGCCGCTTGGATACGGTTTTTTCCCGCAGATCATTTCGTATAACATGACACCTAAACTGTAAATATCGGCTCGGTGATCAACATCGCGGGAGCTGGCGAATTGTTCGGGCGCCATGTACGCCGGAGTTCCAAGGGTCATTCCGATTCTAGTGAGGTCATCATCAGTTCTTTGCTCGCGGATAGCAGCAATTCCAAAGTCTACCAATTTGACCTTTCCGGTATATGATAACAGGATGTTGCCGGGTTTTATATCGCGATGGATAACACCTTTGGAGTGGGCATATTTCAGGGCCCGGGCGCAGTATAGAAAAATGTGCAGGGCAATGGTTTCCGGGAGGTAGCGTTCTCGTTCGATTAAATCTTCGAGGCTGATTCCTTCAATGTATTCTTGTACGATATGGAACGCGCCGTTTTCGGCGAAGTGATCGTATACATCAACTATATAATCGCTCTTGAAGCTGAACATGATTTGCGCTTCCCGTAAAAAGCGCTGCTGTACATGTTTCTTGTCCTGCATTGTAAGTTTTTTTATTACCAGAGGTTCGTTTAGGGTAGGATGTTGGGCTTTATATACATTGCCCATGCCGCCCTCGGCAATTTGTTCGAGTATTTGGTACTTTCCAATCCGTTTTGGTATTTCCGCCATCTATACTCCTGCTGATGAATATTAGCTATTCTCAAATCATATAAATATCTTCATCCGGCAAAAATTGCCGTGCTGGAGATACTATTGCTGCAATTCCGGAATTTGGATTATGCAGTTGAATGTACTTACCATTTGCCCGCAGGTTATAAGTTCCTTCAATCGGGCGGTGGCCGCCAAAATAGAATTTTTGAATTTCATCATCCCATGGCAGCTCGTTCGAATATTCTTGTAGCATGCTTGCAACAGCATTGGGCTCTGCTTCGTCATTTGCTGTCCAGGTAAGGCCCTCTATTGTTTGCGGATTATCTCGAAAGTTTATTACTTCCTCTTTGGCATACATTCGCATTGGTTCCGCGTGACTTGCTAAAAAATTTTGTCCAACAGCAAGAATAGGGAGTTCTGATTCGAAGCTATCTAGAAGCTGAAGGGTTTCGGGGGGGTAAAATTTGGTGATGAAGTTGGTAACCATTTGGCCTTCGTAGGCGAATTTTCCTAAGGGATGATTTCCATTTCCTTCCCGGTCGCAAATATTTTCGTGGTTGCCTTTTAAAAAATGGACCGCATCAGGGAAATACGTTTTTAGAATAGCCAGCATTTCCAAGGTGCCGAGGTTTTCTTTCATTTCCTGGTCCATGGCAACATGGCGCGAATAGCCTTCTAAGAATTCCTGAAGAGCAATATGCCATCTGTTCATTGCGCGCCGTTCTGCATGAACATAATCACCTAAAAAGAGTATCTGGGCTTCTTTTTCATGCAGGGCTTGGATGAGTGGTTTCTGTTTTCCGACTTGAAACGGAATGCTTGTTTCTTTTGGGCCGGGTACTTGTAGGTGTAAGAATTGGGGAAGTAATTCCATGCGGCCGTGCAGGTCGGGGATAATAACAGTAACAATATCCGGGTCCAAAAAAAGGATTCCACCGGGCCTTTTTCCCGAATCCAGTGGACGAATCGCCGAAGGTTCATGACCGAGGATTGAAACGGCCGGCCCAATAGTTTTTTCCAAAGCATGCGCAGTTGGCAATATTGTTCTTTGTAGTATTTCATTCAATGGTGTAAAAATATCGCTTTGCTTGATAAGGCTACTCCGATAGCATGTCCCGGTTAACCGAAACAAATCCTTCTGTAATTGATTGGGTTAATACTGCAAGTAGAGAATTTTCATCTGTATCGTCCGGGAGGATTTCCGGGAGCACCGCAATTTTATACACAGATGAGCTGCGTTGTATGGGGCCGCGGGAAAATCGAGCTGGTTTATCTCGGAGAACAGGGTATAAAAGTTTTGTCTTCTGGGCGATTGCAGTATCGGGCACATCATGTCGTAGCCCAATACTGGTATATTGAACGCTTCGTTCTGCAGTTTCTTCAGCAGGGAATAGAGTTAACAGGGAGCCGGAATAGGTTAAAATGATGGCTCCCCGGAGAAAGCTGACATCAAGCGAATCGGCTGCTTGCATGCTCGCGTTTTCTATATAGCGGTCAAAAAGGTGGTTTTTTTTAAGCCAGCCTTCGGAAAGCGCCTCCACCGCATCTTCACCTTGTGGAAGACCCGATTGCACTGTGATTTCCCGAATATGATCCTGAATATGATCAGGAATCTGTGATAAGAAGGTTTCCATACGTTCTCCCCTTTTCACATGTCGGCTGGTTTTGGTCTATTCCTTATTATATTTCTGTCATTTCCACATCAAAAGAGAAAATTTTGATTCCTTCATCCGGGTACATCTGTTTGACCTGTTTTGCCGCCGTAATGATCCGGTCGCGCTCTTCGGGGCTGCAATAAAACAGCAGTAGAATATTTTCTTCAGGCCAAATGTGGTCCCCGTGGCGGGAACCGCTTTTGCCTTTCCCAAAAACGGGGAACATTTTGGTATACATCTGTCCACACTGCAAAGCTTCCATGCGATCGAAAAGGTCTGCTTCTACTGCCTGGTTCGCGATTATTTCTACACGGGATACTTGTGCCATTAGTTATTCTCCTGGGTAAAGGTATCAAATTGTCGTTCAAGTTTTGCTTCGCGTTTCTTTTTCATACCTTCGGTTTTCTTGTTGATAATTGCGTACAAAACGGGAATAAAGAAGAGCGTTAAGACTGCACTGGCTGTTAGACCACCAATAACCGTGAGCCCGATTGGGCGGATGAGTTCTGAACCCTCGCCCCCTAAGAAAGAAACAGGTGCAAGCCCTAATATCGTTGTCAGGTTTGTCATCAAAATTGGGCGCAAACGGTTTCCCCCGGCTTCGATACAGGCTTCAATAAGGGGGACATCTCGTTTTCGTAAAAGGTTGATGTAGTCAACGAGAACGATACCGTTATTAACAACGATACCAATTAGCATGACAATACCAACTAGCGTAAACAAACTTAAATTGACTCCAGTAAAAATATGTATGAGTAAAACCCCAATGAGTATGAGAGGAATGGTAAAGAAGATTATGAAGGGGTCAATAAATGACTCGAATTGGGCCGCCATAACTCCAAATACCAGTAAAATGGCAACAAGAATAACTGAAATAAATACCATTCCGAATTTTTTTAAGTCAGCGAGTTCACCGCCAAAGGTTAATACGACTCCATCATCTAATGGAATTTGTTCGCGTATTAAGGCTTCTAGGCGAGGCTGTACTTCAGCAATTTGTTGGCCGGGGGCGAGGTCTGCTTCTACCTTAATTTCTCGCGCTTGTGAGGCCCGTCGTATTGTTACCGGTCCGCTTGTGCGTTCATATGATGCAAAGTTTGCCAGCGGTATTCGAATGCCCATCGCATTGCTTACAAATATTCTGTTTAGATCGGGTATCTGGCTTCTGTCTTTTTCATCAAGTATGAGCACGATGTCATATTCATCACCATCATCACGAAAGCGGGAGGCTATAATGCCGTCAATATTTGCCTGAATTTCACGTCCGATTGAGGCAACATTCAGGCCTAGGGCATAGGCTCGCTCTCTGTTTACTACTATATCTACTTGGGGTAAACCTTCGCTGATGTTTATTTCAGGTTCGACAATTTCAGGAATTTGATCCTCAATAAGTGAAACAATACTTTCAGCGGTTCGACGGGCACTTTCACTGTCATCGGTACGAATTTTAATGTCGATGGCGCGGCCGCCACCCATTCCTCCTCCACCGAATCCTCTGTTGCCAAAAGAAAACTCTACCCCGGGGAAACGATCGAAATATGGTCTTAATTTTGATTGGATTTCTACTGCTGATTCAATTCGGTCTTCAAATTTAGGCAATGAAATGGTAATGCTTCCGGTGTAGCTTTCATCGCCGCTAAACCAGCCGCTTCCACCGCCTGCTCTGAGGGTGAGATTCTCATAGCCTTCAACTTCATTTTTGATAATATCCTGCAATTCGAAAAGAGTTGCTTCTGTAGTATCCAAATCCGTACCAATAGGCAAGTTAACTACCAGTTCAACTGAGTCTTGTTCCTGTGCCGGAAATAATTCAAATCCAATTCTGGGTACAAAGAATAAGCTAACAAAAAACAAAGCTACAATTGTAATAATCACCATAGTTTTATGGGATAACACAAAGCGAAGAGCATTTTTATATTTGGTATCCAGCCCGTCGAAAAAACCGGCCATCAGGTTGTCGATTTTTTTTAAGCGCTTATTTTTTAATGGCCGTTGGGCACGGGAAACCAAAGGAAAATAGTGACTGGAAAGAATGGGAACAAGAAAGATTGCTACAATAAGCGAGGCTACAAGCGAAATAACAACGGTGAACGCAAGCCCGGCAAACATTTCTCCGGCAACTTCCAATTGTGCTCGAAAGAGTGCCAGCGGAAGAAATACAGAAATGGTTGTTAAGGTCGCCGCAATAATTGCGTTTATCATTTCCTGCGTGCCCAAGGTGGCTGATGGTTGAAGTTTAGCGCCCTTTTCGCGGTAATGGAAAATGTTTTCCAAGATAACGATCGAGTTATCTACTAATAATCCGACTCCGAGTGCGAGCCCGGCTAATGTCATAAGGTTTAGAGTTAGCCCGGCAAAGTACATGAAGGTAATCGTAATAACAATTGAAGTAGGAATAGAAACCGCGACAACAAGAGTAGATTTTATGCTTCGTAAGAAAATGAAAAGGATGATGACGGCAAGTAAAGCTCCCATTATTGCCTGGTTAGAAACAGTGGCAAGCGAATTCCGAATAAGTTCAGTTGTATCCATCATAACAGCCAGACGCATATCGCCAGGAAGCTCGGAATTGATTTTTTCCATTTGCGCCAATACGTTATCTGCTGCCTGAACAGAATTGGCACCGCTTTGTTTCTGGACCGTCATGAATAGACTTGGCTGATCATTGATGTAAACGCGACTTGTTTCCCGCCGGTATCCTTCATAAATGCTTGCTAAATCCTGCAGTCGGATAGAACGGCCGTTCCGTTGGGTAATAACTGTTCGGCCAATATCTTCCAGGCTTTGAAATTCGCCAGAAGTTCGGATGGAATAATTGGTTCTGCCTTCGGTGATGTTTCCGCCGGTCATTTCCAGGTTTTGTGTTTGTAAAACCTGGGCGATTTGCGTAAAGGTGAGTCCATAGGCATCCAAGCGGCTTCGTGGAATATCGACCCGGACAACCTGGTCGCGGCCGCCATAAATAGCTGCCTGCGCAATACCATCTATCTGTTCCAAGCGGGGCTGAATCATGTCTTCGGCAATTTTTCGCAGTTCTTCCGGGCTGCGGCTACCGATAATCCGAAGACGCATAATCGGCATGAGGGATGGGTCAAACTTGAAGATCATTGGAGTAGAAGCCTCGTCCGGCAGGAAACTGCGGGCAAGATCCAGGCGGTCACGAACCTCGTTGGATGCTTCGTTCATATTTGTGCCCCAGGTAAATTCCATGATTATCAGGGCATTCCCTTCGCGGGTGGTTGATTCGAGACTACTGATATTGGAAACATTGCTCAGGATGGATTCAAGCGGCCTGGTAATAGCCCGTTCCACTTCTTGTGGGCCTACACCTTCGTAATCGGTGTTTACAACTAGTACGGGGGGGTTTATCTCGGGGAAAAGGTCAACCGCAACGCCGGAACAGGTATAGAGTCCAAAAATAAAGAGGAGAATAAAAATAACCAGGTAGGTTGTTGGTCGTTGTACTACTGATTTAACCAGCATGTTATTCTTCCTCCCTGATTATTCGAATGCTTCTGCCGTCAGTCAGGAGGTTTTGGCCCCGAATAATCAGGCTTTCTCCAGTGCTCACTCCGCTGAGTAATTGTGCTCTGCCATCAACCTGTAGGCCGACTTCAACAAGACGCCGCTCAGCAACAAACTGCGGAGTGGGTTCGGTTTCTTCCTCCGGATTTTCGTCTGCGGCTTCATCGCTTTGCTCACTTTCAGGTGCAGCCGGGGCTTCCTTTGCAACAAATACAAAAGTATCTTCGCCGCGGCGTAAAATGGTTTCTTGCGGTGCCATGATGGAGTTTTCACTTGTTTGGGTAATGATTCGAACCTGAGCGAACATACCGGGGCGGATATTTTCATTGCGTTGTGTAAAACGCAATGTAACTTTCAGAGTTCTGCTTTGAGGGTCTACCTGTGGGTCTAACTGGGAAATGTAGGCAGGAAACTGATCATCCGGAAAAGCATCGAACAAGATGTACGCATCTTGGCCCCTGGAAATCAAAGAAATATTTGGTTCCGGAATATTTGTTACAATTTCCAACTCATCGGTTGTGGCTATTTGGGCAACAGGTGTTTGCGGGCTGATTTGCGAGCCGACTGCCGGGTTTAACATGACAATTGTTCCGCTAATCGGGGCTTCAATCGGGCTTGCGGAAAATCGTTGGCCAGGTCGTGAAGGGTCAATTTGACCAATGGTTTGCCCTTTTTGCACTCTGTCGCCAACTTCTACAAATAGATTTATCAAAGTTCCAGTAGTATCAGATAAAACATTGACACTGGACTCCGGTTGTATTTCGCCGTTTAAAAGCAAATAATCTGAAACGGTTTCTTCTTGAAGAGTTTGGATAGAAACCGGAATGGGGTTTTCATTTTTTGCTCCGCGTTGCGGTCGGCCTCCGCGCCCGCCGTTGTTTTTTCCGCCGGCGCCGAGAGCAAGAATCGCAAGTAAGGCGAGTATGACTATGAGTATTATTCCTTTTCGTCTAGTCAATCTAATCTTCATTATTGGTTCTCCTTCAAACTATCAATCGGGGTATTGAGCAGATACTCAAGATTTAGCAAATTTGTGATATAGGTATGTTTTTCCTGTAGTAATTGGATTCGAGCATCGTCCAAGTCAATTTCGGCGTCACGAACGATGGAATAATCGCGCAAACCATTCAGGTAGGCTTCCTCAGCCAGCAGGAAGGCCTGTTCAGCCAGTTCCACATTGCTACTTAGAGATTCAAGGGTTTGTCGTTCGGTAGCAATTGTCTGAGTTAATTGGATCAGCTGTAATTCCAGCGCATCCAGAAGCTCCTTCTCCTGTAAGCGGGTTTGTTCAAGGGCATCCTGTTGATTTGCAATGTCCTGATAGGTACTGGAGCCAGGAATAAAGGCATCAACTGGCTGTGTCACAGTTATACTGAAGGAGCCTGAATCACTATATGAATCCGGGTCGAAAATATCACCGGAAAGCGGGTCGCCAGAAAGGGTAGGGAGAATGGAAAAGGAAAAGGTTATCATTGGAAGCATCCCTGCTTTGGTGGTGTTAATAGCAATTTGCAAGCTTTCCTGAACACGTTGTAGAGCCTGAAGATCGGCGTTTTGTTCAAGCAGTGGGAGGAGCGCCGATGCCTGCTGTAATTCTACAATTGATGATTCAATCGTGCCGGTAAGCTGAAGGAGCTCAGGATTATCAATGCCGATTGAGGCGGCAAAGCTTCGCATAGCTGAGTCAACGGCTTGTTTTTGGGCAAGCACACCAGGGCGCTGGGTTTCAACACCAACCCGGGTGCGAAGCAGAGTAAGTTCATCTACCAGGCCAGCATCATAGTTTGCTTGAATTTCTTCAAGCCGTTCTTCGGCGGCTGCAAGTCGGCGGGTAGCTAACTCATATTGCTCCTGCAATAGCAGCACTTGGTAGTAAGATGTTCGGGTTTGCATGCGCATTTCCCGTTCAGCATCTTGCAAAGTAATGCGAGCATCTCTGTAGGCATTACTGATGGCTTTTACGCCCTGCAAAATTTGAGCAGAAAGAGTGAGGCTGGCAGTTACCCCGGCGCTAAAGCTCCACCGTTGGGGGTCTGGATTAAACATAGAGGCTGTAGGTTCAGTATTCGCTCTCCCAAGTGTGCCTCGTGCAGAAATGCTGGGCATAAACACATTAAAGCGGTACATGTAGTCGCGCCGGGCAACCTCTGTATCGATGCGGGTAGATTGTAGGCCAAGGTTTGCATTCAAAGCCATTTCAACCGCTGTTTCCACATCGATAGAGAGAGAAACGTCGTTTTCGGCAAATACAGGCGTCGAAACGCATAGCAAAATTAGAAAAATGAGGGATAATAGCGAATTCTTCATAATGAAGCTCCTTTCCCGCTGTCTTTAGCGGATGTGAACTGTTGTGTAGATTGTGAGCTAGTATTGTTATTCTTGTGTTCGGCGGAAAAGCCAAATACAAGAGAGTGAAATTTTCGGCGAATATACGGTAGTGAATCGATTTCAGAAAACCCGGTATTGCTACGATCACGGAAGTGGTGAAAATGGGTAGCGTATGCTTGAACAAAGCCGAGAAGCTCTGTGCTGGAAAAGGCAGAGGAAAACCAGCTGGGATCGCATGTATTTAGAAAAGGTGGAAATTGATTTTCTTCCGGGAATTGAGCACAGTCCTGGTTTTTTCGGCTAAAGGATTGGGAACGCAGCCAATGGCCAACAGTTATTAGTTCAGGATTATATTGAAAGTAGGATTCTAGGGCTAAAAAATATCCATAGACTTTTTCTAGCGGGCTTCCGGAGAAGGATTCCATGCGGGGATTAAAGAGTTCTTTGAAATATTTTCGTTCATTTTGAAGCGTGTGTAAAAGCATTTCGCTTCGATTGGAAAAATAAAAATACAAGCTGCTAACAGACATTCCTACACGGTCTGCAATTTTTTGCACTGTAGTATTAATGATACCAAATTCAGCAACGGTTTCTTGAATTGCGGCAAAAATATGATTTTGTTGCAAGTGTCCTTCCTGAAAAGAAGGGAGAAAGTGTTTTTCGATGATGTCGTAGCGGATTGAATAATCGTTCTGCTTGTTTTTGTTGTGTATCCCCTGTAGGCAGGTTTCGACATACATGCTGCGGGCTGCTTGAGAGTCGTTTTTGTTTGATAAAAAGAAGCTTGCTGTCCAAAAAACGGCGGCGAACAATGCAAAGCGGGCGGTTTCCAGGTCTTTGAATTGCTCCAAAACGAGTAAAAGTGTATGAACTGAGTTTTGAACAGCACTTTTTTGTTGGGGCGTCAGGTTGTACCAGCCTGCAACAACACAAAAAGCAGGGGATTCTGGTGCTTGGGTAAGTCTGCTGATTGTAATAAGTAAATTTTCTAGAATTGTGGGAAGCGCTTGTTTTTCACTTTGGCCACAAAAATCTGTAATTGATTGAGCTACTTTTTCTACCGCATATTCCTGAACTGCATCAGTGAGCTCATCTTTTGATGGGAAGTATCGGTATAAAGCCGGTTTGCTGCATGCAAGCTCAGCAGCAACACTTTCCATTGTTAGGGAAAAATATTCAGTTTTTCGCCAGGCAAACAATGCTGCTTGAATTATTTTTTCCCGGCTGAGGCGTTGGCGCTTTTTTTTCACTGGAGCAGTAGTTTCCATCAATCTTTCCTAGTTACCGAATATTCGGTAACTAAAAGAAGATACTATTCCCGCAAACTATTGGTCAAGCAAATTTCAATTATGGGCAAAAAAAACGGCGAATTATTCTTCGATTAGAGGATATACGCCGTTTTCATCATGTACTTCCCGCCCGCTGAGCGGAGGATTGAAAACGCAAATCATACGCATATCGCCTTTCAGGGCTCGCAGATAATGTTTTTCGTGACCGCTTAGGGCGTACATGGTCCCTGGTTTTATTGGGTAGGTGATGTTGTTATCAAGATCTTCAACTTCGCCCTCGCCTTCGATGCAATACACCGCTTCAAGATGGTTTTTGTACCAGATATAGGTTTCGGTTCCCTCTCGGATAATGGTATCGTGAAGGGAGAAGCCAAAGCCAGCATCCCGTAGCATAAGTCGGCGGCTTACCCAGGTTCCTCCGTCCACTTCATTTTTACTTCCAATAATATCTTCAAGTTTTACTGTAAACATAATTCCTTCTTTCTATTGTTCTACCAGCCATCATTTACGGCTTTTGCCGCTTCTTTCAAAATTTTCAAGCCCTGTTGCAGCCCTTCATCATCAATGGTGATGGGGGGGAATAGCTTTGCAACCTCATTGTTTGGTCCTGAGGTTTCCATAATCAAGCCTCGTTCAAAGGCTGCCCGGCATACATCTTTTGCAGTACCAGTGGCCTCGCAAACCAGACCCTGCATGAAACCCCTGCCTCGGTGGGAGGCTTGAAGTTTTGGGCATTCAATGGTGATTTCCTCAAGGGTGGCCTCGATCAATTTTTCCTGTCGGCGGATTTTCTTGGTTAAACTATCATCCTGCCAGAAATTGAGGGCTTCGGTTGCCGTAATAAAGGCATGGTTATTGCCGCGAAAGGTGCCGTTGTGCTCACCGGGGCCGAACATATCAAATTCAGGTTTAATAAGATTGATTGCCATTGGAAGACCGAAGCCGCTGATTGATTTGGACATACACACAATATCGGGGCTTATTCCGGCCTCTTCAAAGCTGAAAAATGTGCCGGTACGACCGCAGCCAGCCTGAACGTCATCAACAATCAGCATGATATCCCAGCGTCGGCATAGCTGTTCAAGATCGCGGATCCAAGCGAGGCTGGCAACATTTATGCCGCCTTCTCCTTGCACTGTTTCTAAGACAATTGCCGCCGGTAAATCTACACCGCTGCCATTGTCTTTCAAAAAGTGTTCCATGTAGGCTAGGGTATCCATATCTGTGTCTAAGTAATTGGCATAGGGCATGGCAACGCTATTGGTCAGCGGGAGTCCCGCCCCTGTTCGTTTGAAGGCGTTTCCGGTAATTGCCAAAGAGCCAAGTGTCATACCGTGATAGGCATTGGTAAATGAAATGATAGAATCACGCTGCTTTACTTTGCGCGCAAGTTTGAGTGCGCTTTCTACTGCATTTGTACCGGTTGGCCCGGGAAACATAATCCGGTAGTCCATTAGTCGTGGTTTGAGAATAATGCTGTGGAATGCTTCCAAAAACTCCTTTTTTGCGACGGTTCCTAAATCCAGGCTGTGGGTTATGCCGTCCTGCAAAATATAATCAACCAGTTTTTTTTGCATGTCCGGGTTGTTATGGCCATAGTTGAGGCCTCCGGCTCCGGAAAAAAAATCAATGTACTCCCTTCCGTTTGTGTCCCACATGTGGTAGCCCTTGGCCTGTGAAAAAAGGACGGGAAAGTTGCGGATGTAACTCCGGACCTCTGATTCCAAGGTCTCAAATGTGCTTAAGTCGTGAGCATCGTAGGTCGCGACGCCTTTTTGCTTGTTTGAGGTAGTACTCATAAAAACTCCTTTGTTTTTGTCTGGTCAGTCAAGATTGAACGGACCAATTCGGCATAGATCTTCTTCCTCGTGTCCGGGAGGAAACCACTCAGCTGGAAATAGGGGAGAAAGTTGATGCATACCCCCAAGGCTTTTTGCTGCCGCCTTGAATAGGGCGTGGCTGGCGGTGTTTGATGGCGAAATTGTCGCCTCCAAATAATGAACTGTGTCATGATCCTGGCGCTGCAGCAGTTCAAGTAAAAGGGTTTTTCCCAATCCTTTACCTCGCTGACCATTGTCGCTTGCTACCTGCCACACAAATAAGGTATCAGGTTTTTCTGGTGGGCAAAAACCAACTACAAAGCCGGCGAGTTTTTTTGAGCTATTAGAGGCCGTTTCTTCTGCAACAATGCAGTTTTTGCTGAAATATTCGCCCATCATTAGGTAGCAGTAGCTGGAGTTCACATCCAGTACCTTGGATTCACGCACAATCCGCCAGATTTCACTTCCATCTTTAGCTGTCGGATGCCGAAATATCATGTCTTCTAATATATAGTACACTAAGTATTCTCGTAAAGGGGGGGTATGTGACGTTCGAATTAATGAAAACGTATGTTCTGAATAATAATGCCTTCGTTGGTAAAGCCGTTAAGCAACAATATCTCTGGTCTGTATTCAAAATGAATGGTGTCAAACAATAGCCATTTACCACCCCAGAGGAAACCGTGGCGCTCAAAAATATCTACCAGCGATTGAGGGAGCATGTAGCGTTGTTCATAGGGTAAGTCATACCAGTCATCTACAACATTACTGGCCCATAACCAGTAGGGATATTTCTGTTCGTAGTAGTCTGGTAAGAGGTCGATAGCGGCGCCATAGGAGTGGTAACTGAGAGACTTGGTATTGGCGATTTCACGGTAGTTATATCCGCTAACCGTATCAATGCTCTCAATGTAGGCGGCAAGTTCTGGGTCTTCTTTGGCAAAAAAACGGACTTCTCGTTCGACCGAAGCAAGAACAGAGAGTAGGCTTCGATGAATAGTCAGTTGACGGCCCAGAAACCAGGTGGTTTTTATATTTTGGCTGGTGGTGTTTCGGTCGTGCCCTTCCCAAATTGCGTTTAGGAATGCCGGGTTTCGGTTGGGGGGATCGGCTTCCCATCTTTCAATAATTGTGGAGAGGTGTTCTCGTACTCTTCCGACTGGCCGGGAAAAGGGCGGTAGATCTTCGGGATATGTATAAAAGGGGATAGGATCAAAGGCTTCCCAGTTTTGGTGAATAGCTTCCGGGAGGAATCTGCCATGGGCATAGTAATACCAGGCATCATCTATGCGTAGAGCCCAGTCATCATTTAAAAATGCAATTTGCTGAATTCTGTGTGGATAGGCCTGATAGAGCGCCTGCATAATGTCTTCAGTTTCAAAGTGATGAAATTCCCGCGCCAATTCATCTTCTGGGTCTGTATCAGCATTCTCCACAGACAGACTCTGGACAGAAGAAGACGGTTCTGAACTTGCGCAGGTCAAGGTTGAGGCAAGAATGAGAATGAGCGGTAATAATAAAATGATACTATTTTTCGGCCGCATGAATTAACTCTAGGGGAAAGAGGCATATACCTCAAGCCCTTCTGGTGGATTCGAACGGAATAATGGGGTATGGTATTTCTCACTACAACTGTAGTTTTGGGAGTATGTTTTGAAGAACCCACAATTATATGCAGAGATTGATGATGGCAGTTTACCAGATCAGCAGGTAAGCATGGACGCCGTAATTCAATTGGCATTATGGGAAGATATTGGCTCAGGCGATGTTAGCAGCCAGGCAATCATTCCGGATACAGCTAGTTTAGCTCATCGCTGCGCGGTGAAACAGGATGGCATTATTGCTGGTTTGTCTGTAATGCAAAAGGTGGCCGCTGCAGTTGATAGCAGAATAGAATGTGAGTTATTTGCTGCGGATGGCGATGAGGTTAGAGCGGGTACATTGCTTGCTGCCCTGCGGGGGCCGGCGCGCTCGGTATTAACTGCAGAACGAACAGCTTTGAATTTTATGCAGCGGATGT